>JAIFMW010000046.1 GCA_020048105.1 Deltaproteobacteria bacterium
AGCAGGCCGGACAGACCGCCCGCAGCACCAAGCACTTCCTGCCCCAGTTCCACGGCACTGCGACCTTTCTGCCCCGTTCCCCATAGCAAGGCCAAAAGCTCGGCGTCTGCCAATTCTTCCCCTTGGCCCGCGAGGAGCCGTTCGCGTGGCCGCTGTTCGGGTGAGAGATCCGCTATTTTCATTTCACACCCGAACCCACGCCTTGTGGGAAGCGCGCCATCGCAGCATCTGTAAGCGCCCACGCCCCGAAAGGCGCATGCAAAGCGCATCTGTGCCGTCATTCAGAAACCACGTCGCTGCGGTGGCTGTATGTCGGGGCGTAATTGTAACCTTGGCGTGAGCTTCGCCGGTTTTATCAGCCACCTTGGGATCCTCCATCCCCCTGGGGAGGGGAATGTGGGCGGGCTTTCCCCATTTCAAGCGGCTGGATAGCTTCACGGGGAGGATATCCGGTCCCAGTTCAGGGCGACCCAGAGCCACGGAGATATTGCGGCCGCTGGCGCGAGCCAGGACCTTGGCTTGATCGACGGTGGCAGGCAATTCCATCTGCATGGCCGTGAGATCCATGTGATTCAGACCCGTCAGACTCAGGCCAGCGGCGGCCAGGATGCCGACTATTCCCAGGACGAGAGAAGTCTCGACTAGGGAGACCCCCAGTTGAGTGCGCACTCCCAGGAATCCTCGGGAGCGTGAGGCATTCGATTGGATTTCAGGAGTGCGCATGATGCACCTACTTTCCAGGCGCCACAGGGGCGCCCACGCTGAGGAAAGGCTTCAACTTGGCAAAATTCTTTTCACCAATTCCTTTCACGTTCATCAGCTCCTCGGCGCGGCGAAATGCACCATGTTGTTTGCGAAAAGCCACGATGCGCTCAGCCGTTTTCGCGCCGACCTTAGGCAGCTGCATCAGCTCCGTTACCGTTGCGGTGTTTAGATTCACCGGCCGCTGAGGAGCACGCTCCGCTGCCGCAACTGAGAAACCCAGGGCAAGGACCAGGGCTAGGGATTGAAATGCCTTAAGCATGATTGCCTCCTTTGAATGGCAACCCGAAGAGAGCCAAAGGCAGGCCAATTTTTAGGTTTTTTATTTGCTTCAGTTACAGATATCCATGTTTATTTTGTGTATATTATTTTTTACTTTATTTTTTTATTTTTAATAAGTCTTATTATTTTTGTTTTTAACAATGTAATTCATTTTTTGTTTTGAAATCATCTTATTTCATTTTTTTTGTACCGTAACTGAAGACCTTTCCCTGGGTTCGCCGATAGGCTGAATGCGGGTTAGGGTGGGATGGGGTTAAGCATGATCAAACGAGTCAAGATCACGGAATTAAAGCTGGGGATGTTCATCCACGACCTGAATTGTGGGTGGATGGGCCACGGCTTTTTGCGCAGTCAGTTCATGCTGCGCAAAGAAGAAGATCTCTTGAAGCTTCAGCAGAGCAAGATCGAGGAACTCTATATCGACACGATCCGAGGCATTGATGTCAGCAATGCCCCCACTCAGCAGGAGGTCGAAGCCTCCATCGATAATCGAATACGAAATATTGCGGAGCGCAGCCAGAGCCTGCCCGCCAATACCAGCCACGCGGAAGAGCTCTCCATCGCCAAAGATATTCACGTGGAGGCCAGTGGCGTTATCACCGGAATGATGGCCGATATCCGCCTAGGGAAGCAGGTCGAAGTCGAGCGGGTTTCACCCGTGGTGGCTCAAATCACGGAATCCATCCTCCGCAATCCTGGCACTCTGATGAGCCTTTGCCGGATGAAGGAAGGCGACACTTACACCTTTCAGCACTGCGTCAGCGTAGCCACGCTGCTGGTGGCCTTCTGCCGATACATGGGCATGGAGAAAGAGCAACTCATCGAAGCTGGCATCGGCGGAATGCTGCATGATGTCGGCAAGATGCGGGTTCCCGATCACATCCTGAACAAACCCGGCAAGCTGACCGACCCCGAATTCGAGATCATGAAATCGCACGTCACCCTTGGCTTAGAGACGCTGCGTCAGACCCCCAATATTTCGCCCATGATGATCCAGATTGCCGGGGAGCATCACGAACGCTTCGATGGCACAGGCTATCCCAACAAATGCAAAGGCATCGAGATCAGCCAATTGGGGCGAATGTCAGCCGTGGTGGATGTCTACGACGCCATTACATCCAACCGGGTCTATCACCGCGGCATGGAACCAGCGCTGGCGCTCAAGAAGCTCTTCGAATGGAGTGAGCACCACTTTGATCCGCAGCTGGTGCAGCAGTTCATCCAAGCCATTGGTATTTACCCTGTCGGCAGCTTGGTGCGACTCGATAGCCAACGGATCGGCATCGTTGTCGAACAAGGCGAAAAGGGCCTGCTGTTCCCCATCGTGCGCCTCATCTACGACGCGAAACGCCGGAAAAAGCTCGATCCAATTGATATTGACCTTTCCGACCCCAAGCACGGCGAGGATCACATCCTGAACAACGAGCAGCCCGAAGATTGGGGCATCAATCCCTTCGACTATCTAACGTTGGATATTGGGGTCTAGGGTCTGTTTTTAAAGTGGGGTGTGGCCGCGCGAGTGGCGCCGCCCAAGCAAATCAAATATCAGTTAGCCTCGGTACCGCCGAGGGCGGTGCCGAGAAGGAGAGCGACGATGGCCGTAGTGGGACTATGGACGAGGCGTTCGACGCAGAGTTGCGCCGGGCGCCGCCACTCGCCCTTCGGGACGCTGCCAGGCGCGCCCCCGGTTGCGTTGAGGGCCTCGAACGATGAACCACATCGCCCTTCAGCCTTCGCCTTCTCGGCATCGCCTACGGCGATACGCGAGACAAAGAGACATGTACCGGATGACGCGCCTGACTGCGTCGCGGCTCGCATCCACTTTAAAAACAGACCCTAAAGCAAGTTCTTCTCTCGCATCCAATCATCGTTAAAGATCGTGCTCAAGTACCGCGAAGCGCTATCGGCGAAGACGATGGCCATGCGGGTGCCTACAGGTAACGTTCGCCCCACCTGCAGCGCGGCGTGGATGACGGCGCCACTGGAACCGCCCACCAGCAGGCCTTCTTGTCGCGCTAAATCCCGCGCGGCATGGAAGGCGTCGCGATCCGAAACCTGGACCATTTCATCGATCACCGAGAAATCCGCACACCCGATCAGGAATTCGTCGCCGAGCCCTTCCAGCAGGTAGGGCGCAGGTTTGCCGACCTTTCCAGTGCGAAAATACTCCGTAAAAATCGAACCTTCCACATCCACAGCCACGATTTTGATATTCGGATTTTGCTCTTTCAGAAAGCGCCCCACCCCACCGATGGTGCCTCCGGTGCCCATGCCCGCAACCAGCACATCGATGCGACCGTCCATCTGATCCCAAATTTCCGGGCCCATGCCGAGGTAGTGAGCATCGTTGTTCTCACGGTTATTGTGCTGGTCTGGAAAGTAGCAACGCGGAAGTTCCTTGGCCAACCTTGGCGTGATGTTGTTGTAGCTATCGGGGTGCTCGGGCGGCAGGCTCGTATCGACCTTGCGCACATCCACGCCCAGGGCCTTCAGTTGATCCAGCTTTTCCTTGCTGGTGCGATCTCGCACCACCACGGTGAGTTCGTAGCCCTTTTGAATGGCCAACAGCGCCAAGCCCATGGCCGTATTGCCCGAGGAATTTTCCAGAATCCGGTCGCCGGGTTTCAGCCGGCCATCCTTTTCGGCGACCTCAACGAGATGCTTGGCAATTCGATCCTTACTGCTGCCCATGGGATTAAGAAATTCCAGCTTCGCATGCACCTGACAGGGAAGGCCCACCGTGATTCGATTCAACCGCACCAGTGGCGTGTTGCCGATCACATCGAGAATGTCGTCGTAGCAGCGCTTATCGTGCATAAAGGGCCTCGTTCCCTCACAAATACTAAGCGGAAAGCCACGCCAATGCTTGATCCCGCTTTGCGAGACTGACGGCCTTGCCTTGGAAGAAGCCTTTGGCACCACCCCCTTTGGCATCCAGGATGGTCGCCAATTCTTTTCCGGCCACGGCCACATCGAAACCCGAGGCCTCGCCCGCCGCCAACACAAAGGAATTAACCCCATCTCGGCAGGCCGTAAAAAACACCACCTTCAGCGGCGCCAAAGCCACGAGCTGCCGAGCAGCCTTCTGAATAAAACCGGAGTCTTGGTCTTCGAAATGACGGGTCACCGTGCGGTCGAGGCTGAGTGCCAAGGCCCCAGTAATGCTGGCCACGAGATGATCGTCCAAAGCCCGAATGCGCCTCTCCGATTCTTTGATCTGCTCGATTTTGCCCTCTACGCAGGCCACCAAGTCTTCGTCTGGCGCTCCCAACAGCGCTCGCAACCGTGCGTTGCGCCGTTCGTGAGCCTCCAGGCGATGCCGAGCGCGACCACCGGCCACAAAAAAGAGCCGCGTTCCACCCCGAATGGGTTCGGTGCCAAGGAGCTTCACCACCTCCAGTTCGGCCGTAGAAGCAACATGGGTGCCGCCGCAGGTGTTCAGATCCAAGCCTTCGATCTCCACCAAACGAATATCGCCTTGATGCCCCTCGGGTAAACCCCGAGATCGCACCGGAAGTGCCGCGTAGTCCTCAGGCTTGACCCGCCGTGCCCGCACGGTCCGGGCCGCGCGAATTTCCGCGGCGAGGTCCCCTTCCAGGCGGTCCAGGTCTTCCGGCGAAAGAGCGGTCGCCGTCAGTTCCACATCGCAGCGCGTTTCGCCCAAATGAAAGGCCGTGGTGGCCCAGCCGAAGCGTTCCTGCGCTACCGCCGTAAGTAGGTGCTGGCCGGTGTGCTGCTGCATATGGTCGAAGCGCCGCGCCCAATCAAGCACCATCCGCACCGGCCCAGGGTTGAGCGGAGCCGCCAGATAATGACGAATTTCACCCCCGCACTTCTGCACATCCAGCACAGCGCTCCCGGCAATCGAGCCTCGGTCCGCAGGCTGGCCGCCGCCTTCGGCGTACAGGATGGTATCGTCCAACACCGTGTAAAGACCTCGCTCATCGGTGCCAAATCTCAGCACCACAGCATCGAGCTCGGTTAGGTAAGGTTCGCGATCAAAGGCATAGGGCGTGGACATCCTCAAAGCGTACCAGATTGCGATATTTGGATTTTTGAAGGCAAAACAAGATTTCGCAATTTTTCAACATATCGAGACAAATAGTTGCACGAGGAATTGCCATGCCCGGCGACCTGCGATCAAGAGTGGAGCAACTGAAACCGGTATCCCATCCACTGCGGCCGCGGGTGCTAGCCCTCTTGGCTTTGGCGAATTGTGCGCGTGCCAAGTGGCCGAATTCTCAGTCTCGGAGGCCCTGTCAAAATTGCACCGGACAGGCTTTGTGAACGAGCGCAAGAACGGTCGCTGGGTCTTTGTTTCGGTGATCCCCCAACCCAATGCCTCCAGGCTGCTGAAGGGAATCCGGAGTGAAGTCATGACCCTTCTGAAGGCGAAGCAGGACTGGGATCGAGTAGCGAAAGTGAAGACCCCGGCATGCCAGTGGTGTGCTGCGCTTTGTTTACGCCCAAGGCCATGTCCTGCTGCTCTTCCTGGCCGAAGCCTTCTCTGGTTGGCCCACCAAGTATGCACGAAGGAATTTCTCGAAGGCTATGGAGCTGCTCCTGACTGGCTGCGCAGTTTGGGTACTTTTGATCCCATGGCAGGCTCGGGCTGCAGCTTAAGTTGGCCCTGTCGCCTCGGCCCCCATAACTTCACGAACCTTGGCGGCCAGTCCCTGGAAGGAAAACGGTTTCGGCAAAAAGGCCAGATCTTCGATCGGCGCGCCTTGGTGGGCAATGATGTTGGCCGGATACCCGGACATGAACAGATACTTTAGCCCTGGCTTCATCTCGATAAGTTGCTCGACCAGTTCCCGGCCATTCATCCCCGGCATGATCACATCGGTGATAACTAGGCTTATTTCGTTTCGGTGGGCCTTCATGAGGATCAGTGCATCACTGGGAGCTTGGGCTGCCAAGACCCGGTAGCCCAACCGCTCCAGAACTTCGCAGGAGAGCGCTCGCAGACTTTCTTCATCCTCCACAACCAGCAGGGTCTCTCCATGTCCTTGAGGGGCAGGCTTAGGCGTTTCCTCGGCAGCTTCCACCTTTGCCAAGGTCGTGCGCGGGAGGTAGATATTGAAACGAGTCCCTTGACCCAACTCGCTGCTGACATCAATGAAGCCATTGTTTTGCTGAACAATGCCGTAGACCGTAGCCAACCCGAGCCCCGTGCCTTGCCCCGCTCCCTTGGTGGTGAAAAACGGTTCAAAGATGTGCGGAAGCGCCTCCGGTGCGATGCCGGAACCACTATCGCGAACCGTGAGAAGGATGAATTGCCCGGGTTCCCACCCCAAATGGCCAGTGCAATCAAGGGCAGTCAAGACAACATTCTTGGTTTCGATGATGACCTTGCCAGTGCCTTGGATGGCATCTTTGGCGTTAACGCAAAGGTTGGCAAGAATCTGGTTGATCTGAGTCGGGTCCATCTTCAGTGACCAGAGGCCAGCCGAGGGCAGCCATGCGAGATCGATGGCTTCGCCGATCAGTCGGCGAAGCATTTTCAACAAGCCATCCACAGTGTCATTCAGATTCATTACGCGAGGTGTCACCGTCTGCTTTCGGGCGAAGGCCAGAAGCTGGCGGGTGAGATCGGCGGAGTGTTGCGCCGCCTTCAGAATTTCTTTCAGCGACACCCCGATGGGACTCTCGGGGGGAACTTGCAGCAGGCCTAAATCCGCCCGCCCCATGATCACCCCAAGCATGTTGTTGAAATCGTGCGCTACGCCCCCAGCCAAACGCCCGACCACTTCCATTTTTTGGGCCTGTACCAATTGAGCATTGAGGTTCTCTCTCACCTCCTCAGCCTGCTTCCGCTCGCTTAGATCTTGAAGGAAGCCTTCCAGATAGGGTTCTTCCAGATCTGGATGCTGAGTCACTCGCATGAAAAGAATGCCATCGAAAAAGCTTCCATCCTTCCGACGAAATTGCACTTCTTCCTGGAGGTATTGACCGTGGGCGGCCAAGACTCGTTCAACAAATAACGCCCGCCCCTCGGGAACGACCCAAAGATCGTTGGCGGCCCCATCAGGATGAATCTGCTCGATCATCTCCTCGGCGCTGGCGTAGCGAAACAGGGATGCTTGCGCAGCATTTACGCGAATGAAATGACCTTCAAGGGTCGTATGAAACATGCCAATGGGAGCCCCCTCAAAGAGGGCTCGGAGCCTTTGTTCACTCTGTCGAAGCGAATTCAACATTCGTTGCCGTTCACTGATATCGGTGTTGGTGCCACAGAGAAGCAGTGGTCGCCCCGCCGAATCCCATTCCACAACGTTGCCCCGGCTCAGGATCCAGCACCAGGCACCACTTTGGGTGCGCATGCGAAACTCAGCCTCGAAGCCCTTTCCACCGGGAACCGCCAGCACAGCGGTAATGCGGTCGACCATGGGCTGAAAATCGTCTGGATGACAAAGCTCCCTGAAGGCCTCAAAGGTCATGGGGAAGGCTTGATCGGTGTAGCCCAGTAATTCGTACCAATGGGGGCTGTAGTAGGTTTCTCCGGTCTGATAGTGCCATTCCCAAATGGCATCTGAGGTCGCCGACACCGCATAGGCTAGCCGTTGTTCACTCACTCGGAGCGCCTGATCGGCCCGCTGGTGCGCGGTGATATCTGCCACAATACCGTGCCAGAGCACATCCCCTGTATCCAGCCGTTCGGGAGTCGAGGCTATGTGCAGCCACCGAATTTCCTCGTGGACCACGATCCGACCTTCCCAATCAAAGGGGGCCAGGTATTTCAGTCCATCCTGATTCAACTTCACAAAGGCTTCGGAGTCTTCCGGGTGAACGGCCTGGAACGCCAATCGAATATCCGCTTGCAGCCGATTGAGCTCCAATCCAAACAACTCCGCCATCCGCGGGCTTATGTATTCGAATCCGAAGGTGCCATTGGGTCTGCTGCGGATCAGATAGACGCCAATCGGAATCCGCGCAGCTAGGTTGTCATAGCGCTCAACACTCAAGCGCAGGGCTTCAGCGGTTTGTTGGCGCTCACGAGCTTCGGTCTCAAGAGCCGCCGTTTGGATCCTCAATGTCCGCCGCAACTGGGTAATCCACAGGACTGCAATCAAGGCCACACCCAAGGCCACCAGCAGCCACATCTTTAGTGCTCGCAGCCAGGTTGGGGGAGCGCTAGCGCGAGGCGAAAACAGAAAACCGTCGTGTCCTCGCATCGACTTCACAAGGCCTTGCTTCACCATAATTTCGGCAATGCGATCCAAACGCCCAGGATTCATATGGCCAGCGTCAACCAAACCCGGCAGCAGTTGATCCCGCATCTGCTCCGCTTCGAACAGCAGTTCACCCCGAGTGGTGCTCCGGGCCGCCACGCTGGGAAGGGTGAGGATGTGATCGATCATCTCCTCGGGATGCTCCATGGCGTATTCCCAGCCCTGAAAGGAGGCCCGTCGGAAGGCTTCTGTCAGGTCGGGGTGTTTAGCCGCAAAAGCCTGAGTGGTGAAGAGCAGGTCGCCGTAAAAATCCACGCCATAATCGCTCGGACGCAACGACACAAAATCGGCACCCAACTGCTTGAGTAGGTAGGGCTCATGGGTCGAATAGGCAGATAGGGCATCGATCCGGCCCTCGAGCAAATCACTCAAATTCCAACTGTGAGGAACCTTCTGGATTGCATCCAGCCGCAGCCCCTCGGCTTCGAGCATCGCCTGAGCCTCGACAAGGCCTTGGCCACCCTGAAACATTATTTTTCGCCCGGCGAGATCAGCGGGTCGATGGATGCCCTTGCTCCGCAGCGCTAAAAGAGTATTCGGGGAATGCTGGAAGGTCACACCCAAGGCAACCAGGGGCCGACCCTCCAGGTAGGCCTGAAAAACTTCCATATCGCTTACGCCGAACTCCGCTTCACCGGATTCCACCGCCGGAAGGGGAAGCTGGGTTTTCGAGGCTTCTCGGAACGACACTTCCAGGCCAGCTGCGGCATAGAAGCCTTTGGCCTGGGCAGCGTAAAAACCCGCGAATTGAAATTGATGCGACCACTTCAGATGGAGCGTCACTTTTCGCGGCGACGCTCCCCAGGCCGGACCCAGCAATGATGCGACCAACATCAGCAAAAGGAGGCGCCATAATTCGGTTGGTTTCATGACGCTCCATCGCGTGCGAATCCCTGCATTGAAAAGGCTAGCTCCATTGGGTGGAAAAGCTTAACCGAGTTCTGGACATTCGCGGTCAACCTCTGAGCGATCCTTATCAACAACAGTCACCAGAACCGCAAGCTAACCCTTCGATTTCTGCAGGCGCATCCCCGGGCGTCAGAGCGAGAAAACGATCGGCCGTTTCCACCACATTGCGGTGCCGCGTTGCCTTCACGGATGGGGTCATGTGGACTGCTGTTTAAAAAACGACATGCAACGGCTTGAGGGCATGAATCTGGACACTCACCACGGCCTCTGCCGCGGCTTTCAGATCGGCTTTCGTGATAGCGGGATTGCGCAGTTGGGCCGCCTCCACTTCCGATTCCATCGTGTCCCCGATATCAAAGCTGGACTCACCCAGAACCTCAACCTGCGAAAACCCTGCAGCGTGGATGGCCGCCAGATAGTCATCTTTCTGAAGAGCTCCCGCGATGCAGGCCGCGTAAGCATCCAGATCCTGGCGAAGCACGGCAGGAAGGGGTTTCAGAAGCACCAGATCCGACACCATCAGGCGACCGCCCGGCTTCACAACTCGGAAGGCCTCGCGAAAGGCTTGAGCTTTATCTGCAGTGAGGTTGAGCACGCAGTTCGAAATGATCGCGTCCACAGTGGCATCTTCCACGGGCAATTGTTCGATATCGCCCTGCCGGAACTCGACGTTCGCATAGCCGTAGCGCTCGGCTAGATTGCGAGCCCGGGCAATCATTTCGGGCGTCATATCCACCCCGATCACGCGGCCTTTGGCGCCGACCCGTTTCGAGGCCAGGAACGCATCAAAACCAGCGCCGGAACCAAGATCCAAGACGACCTCACCAGGCTTGAGCGAGGCCAAAGCCACGGGGTTGCCGCACCCAAGGCCGAGATTCGCACCTTCCGGCACGGCCTTAACATCTTGAATTTCATAGCCGATCTTGAGACTGGGATCTTCGAGGGTGCCTGAACAACCACACCCTTTTGAGATGGGGCCACAGCAGCTGGTGTTTTGCTTCACAAATCCCGCGTAGCGTTCCCGCACGGCCGCCTTAAGTGTGTCCATGTTCATGCTGTTCTCCCTTAGGAAAATGGGTGTTCCGGAACAAAGCTGCCCGGAGAATTGGGTGGTGGAACGAACGCTTTGGGGTAGTTGATCCAAGTTGGTTTTTCGATAGACGTTTCCTTAGAAGCATGGCTTCTTCGATTGAGATGGCCTGGGTTGAATTCAGATTCGGATCAACGAACCTTGGCACCACAACAGGATTTCGGGCGATCTTCGGGCTCTGGAGCCTTGCGACCGCCCGAGCAGCATCCCTTCCAGAGGTATTCCGTCAATAGGCGGAGGGTTCGAAAATCAGCGCGATAGCGCAGAAAGGTTCCCTCTCGCTCCACTTGCACCAGCTCCGCTTCGGCAAGGCATCCCAAGTGATGGCTCAGGGTGGAAGCGGGAATACCCACGTGATCCTGGATGTCACCTGCCGAGGTTCCCACTTCGGGTCCCTGAACCACAAGTCGCAGAATGGAAAGCCGCACTGGATGCCCCAAGGCCTTGAGGCGTTCAGCGTTCCTTTCTAGCAAATCCTGTGTCTGGGAATCCGCCATCGGCCCCTCCTATGGTAATTCTACTTTTTTCGAATCATCACGCAAGGATAAATTTCGATTTTTTTCGAATTATATTTAGCCGCCGAGGTTAATCCGTTTTTTCAGTGTTCATCCATGGCTGAAAAGGCTTTTGTTTTTTCATCCCCTTCATCCTGGCTATTAAGAAAAGAGAGGAGATTTGCCGGGATGAAGGGGAAAAGCAGGAAAATCTAGAGTGAAGGCCCTGCATCCTTTCATTCTGACTTCAGCCCACCGAGCAAAGCGGGTTTTGCCACCGCAGTGGACATCGATAACGAAGAGGCCCTGGCTCAAGCTCTGCTTTTCATAGGATCCAGGCCAGGGCAATTCGTTAAGAATCAAACCGCGAGTGCCTGCTCCAAAGCCACGGCCACGGCCACGCTTGCGCCCACCATGGGATTGTTACCCATGCCCAGAAAACCCATCATCTCGACATGGGCTGGCACGGAGGACGAGCCCGCGAACTGAGCGTCGCTGTGCATGCGGCCCATGGTGTCGGTCATGCCGTAGGAAGCAGGACCAGCACCCATGTTATCGGGATGCAGGGTGCGGCCCGTGCCGCCGCCGCTGGCCACGGAGAAATAGTTTTTGCCCTGTTCCAAGCATTCCTTCTTGTAAGTGCCAGCCACAGGATGCTGGAAGCGGGTGGGGTTGGTGGAATTGCCTGTGATGCTCACATCCACGCCTTCGTGATGATTGATGGCCACGCCTTCCCGCACATCATCGGCACCATAGCAACGAACCTTGGCCTTCTCGCCCTTGGAGTAGGCGATTTCTTTGACGATGGCCAGGTTTCCACTCGCGTAGTCGAACTTTGTTTGCACGTAGGTGAAGCCGTTGATGCGGCTGATGATCTGGGCGGCATCCTTGCCGAGGCCGTTCAGGATCACGCGCAACGGTTCCTGGCGGGCCTTGTTGGCGCTGCGAGCGAGGCCGATGGCGCCCTCGGCGGCGGCGAAGGATTCGTGGCCCGCCAAAAAGGCGAAGCACTTGGTTTCGTTCTTCAGCAGCATGGAGGCCAAATTGCCATGCCCAATACCGACCTTGCGGTCATCGGCCACGGAGCCCGGAATGCAGAAGGCCTGCATGCCTTCGCCCAGAGACAAGGCGATATCAACCGCCTTGGTCTGCCCCTTCTTGAGCGCAATGGCGCCGCCCAAAATGTAAGCCCAGCAAACATTCTCAAAGCAAATAGACTGGATGCCCTTCACGGTGCCATAGATATCCACGCCCTTCGCCTCGCTAAGAGCCTTGGCGGCTTCCAGGGATTCAAGGCCGTACTGAGCCAACACGCGATCGATCTGCGGCATTCTACGTTCGTAGCTTTCAAAGAGAGCCATTGGTATCTCCATATTTATTGGATCAAAAAATCAAAATTCACCACGGAGGCACGGAGCACACGGAGAAAAAGCGAGAGAGCAAAAAAGTTTTTTTTCCGTGTCTCCGTGGTGCACCTTTTTTTACTGGTGCCGGGGGTTGATGGTACGGATGGCTTCGGTGAAGCGGCCGTAATTCGCGGTGGCCTTTTTCAGTGCCTCGGCTGGTTCTACGCCCTTTTCGATGGATTCCATCATCTTGCCCAGGTGCACAAATTCGTAGCCGATGACTTCATCATTTTCATCCAGCGCCATCCGCGTCACATAGCCCTCGGCCATCTCCAAATAGCGCACACCCTTGGCCACGGTGCCGTACATGGTGCCAATCTGGCTGCGCAGTCCCTTGCCGAGATCTTCGAGCCCGGCGCCGATGGGCAGGCCATCTTCGGAAAACGCCGTCTGGGTACGGCCATAGACAATCTGTAAGAACAACTCACGCATGGCCGTGTTGATGGCATCGCAGACCAGATCGGTGTTGAGCGCTTCCAGAATGGTCTTGCCCGAAAGGATTTCCGCTGCCATGGCTGCGCTGTGGGTCATGCCCGAGCAGCCGATGGTTTCGATCAAGGCCTCCTGGATGATGCCTTCTTTCACATTGAGGGTCAGCTTGCAGGCTCCTTGCTGGGGAGCACACCAGCCCACGCCATGCGTAAGGCCAGAGATATCTTTGATCTCCTTGGACTGCACCCAGCGGCCTTCCTGGGGAATGGGCGCGGAACCGTGATTCGGCCCCTTGGCCACCCGGCACATGTGTTCAACTTCCGTGGAATAAAGCATGGGTGAACCTCCGTATTCAGCGCCAAACGTTCGAATCAATCGAAGCCAGTTGCGCGGGCATCCGTGACTCAGGCCACGGGCCAAAAGAAAAAGTCAGGCTCGCAGGCGAAGTGCGACCAGCAGCAAAGGCTTCGAGAAGTCCTGCTGCCGTTACGGATTATACCGATAGCTAGAATCCGATCTGAAGTGAGGCCACCACACTATCGCCACCCTGTTCACCGGTTTGGTTGCGGGTTGCGTCAGGCCTCAAGAAGTTCTTGCTGCGCATGACGTAATTCAACTTCAGCTTGCCGGTGCTCGACTTGCTGGGGAGGAACACGTAGCTATAGCCCACGTTGATTTCCGTAAATTTCGGCGTGTAGTCGGCCCCGAGAGCAGCACCCGTAGTCACGTTCTGCGTGTAGGGATTGTAGGAACCGTAATAGTCGTTGCCCGAATTGAAGTTCATGAAATCGTAGCGGGCGGTGATCCAGTGCTGGCCCATCTTGTAGGCTCCTGCAACTGAGTAGCCGAGGTATTTCTGGTCCAGGTGCTCGCGGGAAACAACGGCGCTGGCGCTGGAGAAAACCGAAGGGTAACGCCTACCGATAAGACCCGTCGCCGCTTCGCCAAGGATGGTGTAGTCCGGGGTGTCCTTGAAGTAGAACACGCCAAGATTGGACATTTTGTCGTTGTTCTCCTTGATCGCCACAGCGCTGGGACCCGCAAGACCCCAACCCGTCGTCGGAACGGTTTGCCCTTTGGCAACATCGGTCGAACCGGTACGGTAATAGACACCAAATTGATGGCCCTTTATTCCGAAATCGAGTCGCGCGTGAACATCCTTCTGGGCATTCGTTTCATTCTGTTTGCCGCCCGTACCATTGTCGGACATGCCATTGGTCAAGCCGAGGTAGGCCTTGCCATTGAAGCCCTTGGGATCACCAAAATCGTACTGGGCATAGATGCCACGATCCCGGCGCTCACCGATGAAGCGGGAAACCTGGGAGCGATCGTAAAACAGGATGTTTCGCGCCGAGATCGAGGTCGATTCATAACTCTGGAGGAACTTGCCTTGCCCCATCTTCAGCGTGAGGCCCGGAGCGATCTTCCAGTTAGCCCATACATCCTGAAGGACCGCGCCATAGGTGGTGTTCGTCCCGGAGGTATTGTTGGGATCGAACATCAAGCTCCAGGAAATGGCGTCGGTGACGGTGCCGCTGAAATAAACCTCGGCTCGCTTGACCGTAAAGGCATTTTCGGTCATTCCCGTTGTGGCGGCGAAATAGGCTGGTGCGTGGGTCGCAGCGGAATTCAGGCGCAGATTGCTATCCAGCATTTGCGTGTAATAGAGCTCCACCAGGGCACCGTCGAATTTGACAGCCTGGGCGGAGAGACCCGAAGACGCTGCCAGGAGGGCTCCAAGAGCGGGGAGGGTGCGCAGCTTCATGGTTTTCTCCAAGTCGGCGAACGTGCCGGTTAGGGGTTCCAGAAAAGGCTCGAATTGTGAACCATCAAGAACCAAGGTTTAATTGCCACCCCCAGGGTGCTCCAAAACATTACTGCTGAATAGATAGCGCGTGGCCCGAATTAGAACCGGTCGTTCTTCAAGACCTCCAGTCGACGGCGAATCTCGTCCCGACCCACTCGAAAACGTTCCCGCATTTGTTCCGGCGAAAGGCTGGGATCGTCGCTGGCAGGATCGGGGATGGGCCAGTGGAGCCGCTCGGCCTTACCCAAAAAGACCGGACAGACTTCCTCGGCGCAAAGCGTGATGACCAGATCCACGGAGGCTGGATCGATGTCTTGCACGCTCTTCGAGGTATGGATGGTGGCATCGATGCCCACTTCCGCCAGCACTTCGATGGCGTAGGGGTTTACGTAGCTGGGGCGGCTTCCCGCACTCTGGATGCGCAGATCGGGGAATATCTGGCGCCCAAGGCCTTCGCCCATCTGGGAACGGGCACTGTTGGCCACACAGAGAAACAGGATGCTGGTGGGGGTCATGCAGACTCCTTGGGATTCGGTGAATGAGAGTGGTCTTTCTTGGATCGCATCACGCAGGCGCAGTCCCCGTGGAGCAGCGCATCGGGGTCCGTGACAGTGGGCATGTTTGCTTGATCCCAGGCGAGCATGCCCCCGTTTAGGCAGGCTAGCTTTTCAAAGCCAAGGGCTTTTAGCGCTGCGGCTGCGGCCTTGGTGTAAACGCCGGAAGCATCAGCCAGGATCATTAGACGATCCTTGGGAAGTTCTGCCCCATGCTCCGCAAGGATCGTATGGGGAAGGTGGATGATTTCAGGAACCGCGAAGGCCTTCATTTCGGTCAATTCGTCGCTGCGAAGATCCAGCAACACCGAACCTTGCTGGAGGCATTCCAACGCCTCCTGGGGGGACAAAAAACAAATGTTTTGAATGATCATGCCTTTGACATTCATGCCATTCCTTCCCATTCCCCGCCTGACTCCAGAATTGGACAAGGGGCCAAAAAGGGAGAAGCAGCCTAGGCCTCTCGCGGTTCCCCAATTTCCCGAAGCCTCTGCTGCAAGCTCATCCGATCTAGGGCTTCCATCGGCAGGGCCAGGAAGAGGCCGATACGATTTTGAAGCTGCATGAACGCCTGGGCGAAGGCTCGCTGCTTTTCTTCTTCGGTGCCATCAAAAGCTGCTGGGTCTGGAATCCCCCAATGGGCCGTCATGGGCTGGCCCGGCCAGGTGGGACAGACTTCGTGGGCGGCGTTGTCGCAAACTGTAAACACAAAGTCCATTGCCGGTGCGTCTGGGGTCGCAAATTCGCTCCAGCTCTTGCTGCGACACCCATCCACAGGAAGATTCACCTTGCAAAGCTGCGCCAGGGCCAAGGGATGAACTTCCCCCTTGGGTTGACTGCCCGCACTGAAGGCCACCATGCGCCCCCGTCCCAGCGAGTTCAGGATGGCCTCAGCCAGGATGCTCCGAGCGGAATTACCTGTGCATAGAAATAGAACGTTGAAGGTGGGATTGGTCATGATCTCTCCTGGATTTCAGCCGCGGGGCAGCACTGTGCGGATTCAATGTCTGCCGTTTCCTCTGGGAACCACTTTCGCTTCAGCCACAACGCCACGCTGACCAACCCGATCAGCACCGGCACTTCCACCAACGGCCCGATGACCGCCGCAAAGGCCGCTCCGTGAGCGATGGTGAAGGTAGCCACAGCCACCGCGATAGCCAGTTCAAAGTTGTTGGAGGCGGCGGTGAAGCTCAACGTCGCGCTTTGGGCGTAGGTGGCGCCGACCTTTTTCGACATCCAGAAGCTCACCAGGAACATCACCACGAAATAGATCAGCAGCGGGATGGCGATACGAATCACATCGAAAGGCAGTTTCACAATGGTGTCGCCCTTGAGGCTGAACATCACCACGATGGTGAAGAGCAGGGCAATTAGAGTGATGGGCGAAATCTTGGGCACGAAGACCCGGTGGTACCAGTCCAGGCCCTTGACCTTGCTGAGGGTAAAGCGGGTCAGGAAGCCCGCGATGAAGGGAATGCCCAGGTAGATAAATACACTCTCGGCGATGCTGACCATGGTGATCTTGGACAGATCCACAGGACCGAGATTCAGGCCCAGCATGGGTGGCAGGATCTTGATGAAGAACCAGGCATACACGCTGAAGAAGAGCACCTGAAAGATCGAATTGAACGCAACTAATCCAGCGCAGTATTCCGTATCGCCCTTGGCCAGATCGTTCCACACAATGACCATAGCGATGCAGCGAGCAAGACCGATCATGATCAGGCCCAGCATGTATTCAGGCTGATCTCGCAGAAACAGCACCGCCAAGCCAAACATGAGCAGTGGCCCAATGATCCAGTTCTGCACCAGCGACAACCCAAGCACCTTTTTATTCTTAAATACGAGGTGCAGTTCCTCGTATTTAACCTTCGCCATCGGCGGATACATCATCAGGATCAACCCCACCGCCAAGGGAACGCTGATGGAGCCCGCGTTCCAAGTATTGAGGGCGCCATTGAAACCCGGTGTGGCGTAGCCCAAGAACACGCCCAGCCCCATGGCCAAAAAGATCCATAACGTCAGGTAGCGATCGAGAAAGGAAAGGCGTTTTTTTTCAGACATGGAAACCTCGAGTTAGATGGATGAAAATCAGGCCGGAAGCATTGATTCAGAGACAGTTCGAATCGCGGCAACCACCCCCGCAGCAGTCTTCCCAGAGGTAGTTTGTGAGGGCCTTCAATCGCTCAAGGCACGCGGCGTAGCGAAGGGTGGTGCCCTGCCGGGTGGCTTTGATTAATCCCGCCTGGGCAAGGTCGGCCAAATGATGACTCAGCGTGGAACCTGGAATCGCCAATCGAGCCTGAATTTCTCCAGCGGGTGTGCCTTCCATCGGGCCCTGCACGACCAAGCGCAGGATCGAAAGGCGCGCGGGGTGCCCCAGTGACTTGAAGCAAAGCGCAAAGGTGGGAAGGTGAGGATCAGGGCTCATCATACCTTTATTCTATGTTTCTAGAAATATCGGTCAATCCCTAAATTTCGGAATCAATGGCGGGTTCCTGGTACCCTCGTGCCATGAAGTCCACGGGGCGTGGCCCCGGGATTCCCCGAAATTGTTTCGTCCCAAGTCCCCTTCGGAGGTCTACCGTGGAAAACCTTCTCGATAACCTGGAGCCCAAACCGCTCTGGAACTACTTCCTGGAACTATCCAAGATCCCCCGCGGCTCCAAAGTGGAAGCCGAAGCCGCCCAGTGGGTGGCGGATCAGGGTCGCGCTCTGGGGCTGGAAGTGTCCCAGGATGCCGTGGGCAACGTGCTCATTCGCAAGCCCGGCACCCCCGGCAAGGAAAACCGACCCGGTATCACGCTGCAGGCCCATGTGGACATGGTCTGCGAGAAAAACGAAGACACGAATCACGACTTTCTGAAAGATCCCCTCAAGTTGCGCCGCGTGGGCGACAACCTCTACGCCACCGGCACCACGCTGGGCGCCGATAACGGCATCGGCGTATGCGCGGGCTTGGCCGTGCTCGCTAGCAAGGACATTGCCCACGGCCCCGTGGAACTGCTCGTCACCATCGACGAGGAAACCGGTCTGACCGGCGCCAACAACGTGCAGGCGAACTGGATGAAATCCAAGTTCCTGCTCAACCTCGATAGCGAAGAAGAGGGCTATCTCACCATCGGTTGCGCCGGTGGCGTGGACACCATCACCACCCGGCAACTCACCCTGGCGGCTCCCGCTGCGGGCAAGAAGGCCTTCCGTCTGAAGATCTTTGGCCTCAAGGGCGGTCACTCCGGCATCGATATCAACTCGGGTCGCGGCAATGCCATTCGCATTCTGGCCCAGGTCCTCAACGTGCTGCGCCCCACCTTTGGGTTCGAGCTCGCGGCCATCAAGGGCGGCAACAAGCGCAACGCCATCCCCCGCGAAGCCTCGGCCTATCTATTCCTGGATCCCGCTCAGGAAGCGGCTTTCAAGGCCGAACTGGCCAAGCAGGAAACCAATTGGAAGGCAGCTCTCGGCGCCTTCGATCCGGGCCTCGCCATGAGCCTGGAAGCAGGCAGCGCCGACCAGGTCATGTCTGCAGCGGACGCCACCGCCGTCATCAACCTGCTGCTCTGCCTGCCCCACGGCGTCGAGGCCATGAGCCCCGATATCCCAGGCCTGGTGCAGACCTCCACCAACCTGGGTGTCATTGACACCAAGGATGGCAAAATCGAGATCAACCTGCTGTCCCGTAGTTCCTTCGATCCCTCCAAGTTCGCCTTGTCTGAGCGCATCGCCGGCGCCTGCGCCGCCGCGGGTTTTGAATCCCACTTAGTCGGCGGCTATCCCGGCTGGAAACCCGAACCCAAGGCCTCCATCGTGAAGCTCATCGATGGCGTGCAGGAAGAGCTCTTCGGCAAACCCATGAAGATCATGGCCATCCACGCGGGCCTGGAATGCGGCCTCATCGGCGAGAAATACCCCGGTATGGAAATGGCTTCCATCGGCCCCGATATGTGGGATGTGCACACACCTGACGAGCATGTGAGCGTGCCTTCCGTGGGCAACTTCTGGAAGCTCTTGACGGCCGTTCTCGAAAAAATCTAAGAGCCGCGATCCCCTGTTCACCCGATCTCTTCGGAGGTCGGGTGATTTTTTTGTTGGGATTGCCCTGTGATGCCCGTCATTCCTTGGTTTGAAGCGGTCTTGCCTCTTGACGTTAGGCCTTTGTGGCGGGATCCTGCGGCGGAATGTTCTCCCGCCTGGAAGGGTTTCAATGCTCGAGCGTCTCGATTACGAAGCCGTCGGACTCATCTCCGGCCTAGAGGTTCACCAGCAGCTGCTCACCAAGCACAAGCTGTTTTGTCGCTGCCCCGCGGGCCTCTATACCGAGACCCATGACGGCGAAGTGCTGCGCCACATGCGGCCTACGCTTTCGGAACTCGGCGAGTACGACGGCACCGCCCTCATGGAATTCAAAACGAAAAAGGAGATCATCTACCTCCTGAATCGCCTGAACGTCTGCACCTATGAGATGGACGACACGCCGCCCTTCCTCGTCAATCAAGAAGCCATCGACGGCTCCATCGAGCTTTGTTTGATGATGGGCATGGACATCATCGACGAGATTCACATCGCCCGAAAACAGTACCTGGACGGTTCCATTCCCACGGGCTTCCAGCGCACGGCCATTATCGGTGTGAACGGCGTGCTGCCTTTCCATGGCCGCAACCTCACCATCACTCATGTCAGCGTAGAAGAAGATTCCTGCCGAGAGGTGCGGGATAAGGGCCACCAGATCGTGTGGCGCACGGATCGTTTGGGCATGCCCCTCACCGAGACCGTGACCGGCCCCGAACTGCGCACGCCCCAAGAAGTGCGCGATGCCATTCTGCTCTGCGGCATGACGGCGCGCTCCACGGGCCGTGTGCGCACCGGTATTGGCGCCAGTCGCCAGGATGTAAACGTCAGCGTGCGCGGTGGCGATCGTTGTGAAATCAAGGGCGTGCCCCGCGCCGGCTACGCGGTGAAGCTGGTTCATAACGAAGGCATCCGCCAGCACAACCTGCTGAAACTACGCGCAGAATTGCACCAACGTGGTTTCACCGCCCGGGATTCCATTCGCGTGCAGCCCTTCGATGTGTCCGATATCTGCACGGATCTGGATCTGGGCTTCATGGGGCGCACTCTGAAGGCCGGTGGCAAGATCTTCGCCGTAAAAGTCGAAGGTGTCGCCGGGCTCGCCCAGCATCCCACGCAGCCCGATACCACCTTCCTGGATGAACTGAGCGGTCGCATTCGCGTGATTGCCTGCCTGGACGAAGCGCCCATCGTGCTTAGCGGCGCGCTGTTGCCGGAATTCCCCAACAAGCACCGCCTGTTGGAGCGCCTGCGCAAGCGGGTGCAGTTCAAGGAGAACGACGACTTCTTCATCGTCTTCGGGCCGGAAGAAGATTGCCGCACCGCCGCCAATGAGATTCGCCTGCGCTTCGCCGATGCCACCCAGGGTGTGCCCCAGGAAACCCGCCAGTCCTTAACGGGTGGCTACACCACCTTCGAACGCATTCTGCCCGGCCCCGATCGCATGTATCCCGATACGGATTCACCACCCACCCGCGTTACCGAAGAGCGGGTGGCCATGCTGAAGGCGCGGCTGCGCCCAGCCCCCTGGGAGCGCATCGAGCGCTACATGTCCTGGCGGGTGCCCGAGGAAACCTGCAATTACCTGATCCGCCGCGGTGGCGCAGAAATTTTGGATGCAGTGGTCGAAAAGACCGGTGTGGATGGCCTCGTGGCCGCCATCGAGATCGGCCAGCGCAGCAAGGCCCTGAAGCGCGCGGGCATCCCCATGGAACGCATTGGCGTAGCGGAATGGGTCGATATTTTCGATCTCTTCACCGATGGTCGTATTCCGCGAGAGGCCATTTCCATCGTGGCGTCGGGCGTGGCCAAGGACGGCCTCAGTGCCGCCGCCGCGGCCACGGCCTCGGGCGTGGCCATTCAGCCTCGGGAACGCTGGATGGAACAGGTGGATCACCTGACCATGGAAGGCTATCAGGGCGAAAAGATCGACACCCAGGATAAGCGTTTGCGCTTCCTGGCGGGCCGCGCCATGGAGCAACTGTTGGGCAAGGCCCCCGCCAAGGAAGTGGCCGAATACCTGCGTCAGAAGCTCGTAGAGGTGGCCCAATGAGTAGTCCTGTAATTACCCCCATCAGCGAGCGTGGCGATTGTTTCCAGGGTTACCGTGGCATCGCCAAAGCGGCTCTGGAGAAATTCGGTATTGGTGTCTGGAGCGAAGTGGAAATCGTGAACGACAAGGGCTCCGCCTTTGTGGGCGTGATCCTACCCCGCAGCGAAACCGCCGACGATCTCCACGTGGTCATCAAGCTCTTCAACGGCTACAACATCGGCATTCACGCCAGCCGCATCGCCTCGGCCCGGGAACTGGGCTACAAAAAGGCCGTCTACAAAATCCCCGAGAAGGCCTTCCCCTTCGACCCCAAGAAGAAGAACGTCACCCTACTCGGCACCGGCGGCACCATTGCCAGCCGCCTGGATTACCGCACCGGCGCGGTGATTCCGGCCTTCACGCCGGGCGAACTGTACGGCGCCGTGCCCGAACTGGCCGACATTGCCAACCTGGACACCCAAAAACTCTTCGGTGTCTTCAGCGAAAACATGGGCCCCGAGCAGTACAAGGCCCTGGCCATCGCCATCGGCAAGGAGATCGAAAAAGGCGTGGATGGCATCGTGGTGGGCCACGGCACCGACACCATGTCCCATACCGGCGCCATTCTCAGCTTCATGGTGCAGAACAGCCCCATCCCCATCGTGATCGTGGGTAGCCAGCGCAGCTCAGATCGGCCTTCGTCGGATGCCGCACTCAACCTGATGAATGCCGTGCGCACCGCCGCGGAATGCGATATCGCCGAAGTCATGCTCTGCATGTTTGGCCCCACGTCCGACAATTACGATTTGCTCCACCGTGGCACCCGCTGCCGCAAGATGCACAGCAGTTACCGCAGCACCTTCCGCACCATTGGCGCCACACCCTTGGCCACCGTGAGTCGCTACCCCAAGGAACCTGGCGGCAGCCACTTTTCCTACATCTCTGATGAAATCCTGCGCCGGGATAAGACCCGTAAACCCATCATTAACCCTGCCTTTGAAGAACGGGTGACAATCCAGTACTACTACCCCAACTTCAACCCCGATATCATCGACGGCCTTTCCAACATGGGCTATCGCGGTCTCGTCATGGCCGGCACGGGCCTGGGCCACGTCAACAAACCGCTCTACCCCGCCATCAAGCGGGCTATCCAAAAGGGCATGACGGTGGTGATGTGTGTGCAGACCCTCTGGGGCTTTGCCCAGATGTACGTCTACGATACGGGCCGCGATCTCCTGGATCTGGGCATCATCCCCCTGGACAACATGCTGCCCGAGACCGCCTACATGAAGCTGGCCTGGGTACTGGGCCAGACCGACGACCCCAAACGGATCCGCGAAATGATGACCACTGCCATCAACCACGAGATCGAACCCCGTGAACCCCATAACGGGTATCTGATTCTTCAGGGTGGCTTGCCCGAGGTCGATGCCTTCGTTCAGAACCACTGGAAGTAATCGTTCTTCTTTCAAACGCGAAGGCCCCGGCAACCCGGGGCCTTCGCGTTTGAAAAGGGGCTCCTACTTCTTGAACGTGTTGACCAGGATGGCCAAGGGCGTAAGGGCCTGGAGGTTTTCCTGCCAATTCGTATCGCGACGAATTCGCTGGGGCACTAAAACGGTATCCCCAGGATCCACGGATCGCCAGTTCACCCAGGTATCAAGGATGCGACCATCGGCCTTGAGCAGACGGACATTCCAGGTATCGGCGTTGCGTGTATAGCCACCGGCCAGCCGCAATAATTCCTTAACCTTCATTCCAGAGTGCACTTTGTAGGTAGCGAAAGGGCTAGCCGTCTCGCCCACCACATAGGCGGCATCGGTGGTCTGGGGAATGATGATCTCATCCCCATCCTGAAGGCGGACCTGGGCCTCAGCCTTGCCCGCGAGCAGGCTCTTCATGTCTACGACCAGGCGGTTCAAGGCGCCGGTTTGCAGGCCGTGCAGCAACGGGTTCTTTAAGAGCGCACCGGTGAGGGTCTGGCGTTTCGTTTCGGATAGGCGGCCAAGCACCTCGTTGATTCCCTGGTTGGTGGGGTCTTCAGCATCCAACCCGGAGCGCAGAGCGGCCTTGGCCTTCTCGGGATCCACCTCCGACATCTTGCGCAAAAAGACTCCAGCCTGAGGCATGGCATCGGGTGCCAATCCACCAGCCCGCTCCACCAATTCCTTCAGGGTCGTGCGATCCGAATCCAGCGTGTAAACACCGGGTCGATTAACCTGGCCCGAAAGGGTTACGCTGCGGTGGGGACGGAAGTCGGGCCGCGCATAGACCGAAAGTTGATCGAAGGGTTGTAGTTTGGGGTTGACCGCATCGTCAATGAGTTCAACCGGGCTGGTCTGCTCGGTGGAGAGCAGCTTGGTGAGATCCAATTTGATGACTTCGCTGGGTTTTCCTTCACGCGTATGGGCCAGTTCGCCCACAAACCGATCCGCCTCACGAAGGGGAATCCCGGCTCGGAAAAGGAGATCCGAGGCCCGCATGCCTTCAACATATTCGTAAACGCCAGGCCGGGTGATAGGGCCTTGCACCCGCACGGTCCGACGCAAACGCAGATCATCCAAGCGGTAGAGTTCCACGCGGTCCCGGTCGCCCAAGAGCAGGTTATGGGCCCCATCGCCCGCAACGGCCTTCGCTACGTCGAAGGCAAAATACCGGTTGCTGCCATCGGGCAGATGCCGCACCAGTTCCCCGCGTCCCAGGTAGGTATCCGGAAGAATCTGCCCTTCTCGCTTCAGGAGATCGGCCACGCGCATGCCTTCAGCCCGGGCAAAACGGCCGGGCACTCTCACCCAACCCGCCAGTTCAATGGTACGCTCGGCCCAATCCCGGCGAGGCAGCGCCGAAAGCGTGTCGCCCTTCTGCAGCAAAGTGCTTTTGCCGCCA
This sequence comes from Deltaproteobacteria bacterium, assembly GCA_020048105.1. GTDB lineage: Bacteria > Acidobacteriota > Holophagae > Holophagales > Holophagaceae > JAYREN01. Next base: position 23,955 of record JAIFMW010000046.1, read on the forward strand.
TCAGCCAAAGAGACATCGAGGATATCCACCGCACCGGCCGGATCAATGCGACGCAGGCTCAAGCGCCCCGCGAAGGCCTGGGCCTCGAGTCCACCGACAAAACGCAAGGCATCTGCAGCACTTTCAGATGGAAGCATTTCGAAGAGCAGGCTGGGCGCGACCCCCGATTGTTGCCAGCGGGAGACCCATTCGGGAAACCCGCCATTATCTTTGCCCCAAAGTTGGTCGTTTTCCGCAACGCGTCGGTCCACTCGCCCAAGGGCAAGCTGAAGTGCCAAATCCTCCTTCAACAGAGCCAGGCGATCTTCGAGGGCCAGGCGATCAGCCGTGGGAAGCGCAGGCAGCCCGATTTCTTCGGATTTTTTTTCCGCTGGGAGCGTGGAGGACTTCAGTTGCCTTTCCAGTGCTTGAATCGTGCGGCGAAGACGACGCACTTCAGCCGAGGCCCCAGAGTCCAGTTCCTCAGACGCTCCTGCTTTATCGCGTTTAAGGTCTTGCGCCACTTGATCCTGAGCCACCACCCGAGTAAAACCACCCTCCAGAGTCACCTGATTGAAGGCCAGGGGCACAAACAGGGTGTCGCCATTCTGAAAGCCGAAATTCAAGTTGCCCAAGCCCTCGGCCCGCAAGGGGTAGAGATCCACTTGATGCACAAGTTTTCCACCCCGCAAAACTCGGATCTGGCGGTAGCTGCCAGCAGCGCTGGGGCCACCCGCGAGGCTCAACACATTGACCAGACTGGAAAGGCTGGAGACCAGGTAGCTGCCGGGCTTGTAGACTTCGCCCAGCACGAAGACCCGCACCTCACGGAGCTTGGTCACGCCAAGATCGACCGTAGTGCGGGAGAAGTTCTGGGCAACCTTGGCCTGAAGGGCCTGCCGAGCCTTGCCCAGGGTCAGGCCACCGACCTTGACGCTGCCCACCTTGGGGATAAGGACTTCGCCCCGACCATCCACCTGGGCTGGTAGCTCGAAGGTCGCGCTGCCGAAGGCACTGATCTGGAGCTGATCGCCGGTGCCCAAAACATAATCTTCTGCAATTCCACCTTCGGTAGCTGCCGTCTGAGGTTGACGGTAATCAAACAGATCGGAGGCGAAGCGTCGTGGTCCCCGTTCGCGTTTTTTTAACTCCTGAATTTCGCGTTCAAGCTTCTCTGCGGCCCGCACATCAGGACCTTCCGTCTTCGCCTCGGGGCGCCCGGGCAGTCGCCCCGGTAATGCCGCGGCGGCCGCTGCTGCGGTCGCAGGGTCTTGTCCCCCTTGGGCCGCCTTGGCCGCTGCCAACTGCTGAAGATCTGGCGTTTGTTGGGCCGTCAGAAACGCGGCCCCTGAAACCAGTAGCATCACGAGGCAGGTAGCAGATCGCTGCATGCTTACTCCAATTGAGAACGCGGACCGGCAGAACATTCCCCTGCCCAATTTTCCCAAATGGTAAATATATCGCGATTGTGCGCCTAAACCCAGGCTTCCTTACGGATCTCGCCATCGACGCCCACGATCATGGCCTTGATGGGGATTTTGCGCTGGGCGCGTTCCACCGCCGTCTGAGCCATGCGCAACAAGCCCCCACAGCAAGGCACTTCCATGATCATGACGGTGATGGTGTTGAGCTCGGCCTGATCGATTAGCGCGACCATCTTATCCATGTAGATTTCCTGATTCTGATCGAGCTTGGGGCAGGCGATGGCCAGCGTTTTACCTGCAAGGTATTTCTGGTTGAAGTCCGCCATGGCGAAAGCACAACAGTCCGCGGCGAGCAGCAGATCGGATTTCTGGAATACCGGATTCATGGGCGAAATGAGATGCATTTGTACGGGCCACTGACCGAGCTTGCTGGTCAAGCCTTCGCGGGCTTCGGCCTTGGCAGGCTCACGATGCAGGGTCTGAGGAGCGGATCCGGGGCAACCACATTCCATTTTCTTCTCCTTGTAGTCGGGAATTGAGATCTTCAAAGCCTGAAGGTAAGCAATGGCTTGATTCAAAAAGGTTGTTTGACCGTGTTCGTAAAGATGCTTGAGATGGGCCTTCAGCGTGTTGGCCCCCATGGGCAAGATGTTGTCGAGGGTCTTGCACTCATCGTAGGGAGCGGCTTCCCGCGTCTCGATTTCAATGGCGCCCTGGGGGCAATCCCCAATGCAGGCACCCAGCCCATCGCAGGTGATTTCGGAAACCAACCGCGCCTTGCCATCGATCATTTGCAGAGCGCCTTCGGGGCAACCGGAGGCGCAAACCCCGCAACCGTCGCACTTTTCCTCATCGATCCGAATAATTTGACGTTCCATACTTTTTCTCCCGTTCCCTGATCATCGCCCTTCGGCAGTGGACCGGCCTTGACGCTCATCAAGGCTGGAAAAAAACAAGAATTGGCCCCGGTCGGCAAAATTGGACCTTTTTATCCTCTGAACTTACCCGCTTAAGATGGATGGTTTCGAACGGCCAGCGTGCCGACCGGCATCCAATCTTTTTGAAGGCGGACGCATTGAATACACAAAAGCCATGGTGTTCGGGTTACCCAGAAGGGGTTGGGCAGGAAGCTACGCCTCTCCCCTATGCCAATCTTGGTCAGTTTGTGCGCGGAGCCGCTCAGCGCTTCGGTGACAAAAAGGCTGAAACGCTGGTGCTCCCCAATGGCATGGAAGCCTCCCTGACCTTTCGCGAGATCGATCACCTCTCGGATGCCTTTGCCTGCTACCTGCGCCAGAGCCTGAAACTGGCCCCAGGGACCCGGGTCGCCATTCTGCTTCCCAACGCGCTGGCCTACCCCATCTGCGCTTTTGGAATCCTCAAGGCGGGCTGCGTGGTGGTCAACACCAATCCTCTGTACACGCCTCGGGAACTGGATCTGCAATTGCGGGATTGCGAGGCCGAAGTATTGGTGGTGCTCGACCACTTTGGCGACAAAGTGACCTCGGTGGTTCCCGGCACCACCGTCAAGACCGTGGTGGTCACCAGCATTGCGGATTTCTTTCCCCTTGTTCCCCGCCTCTTGATCAAGGGCAAGCTGAAGCTTTCGGGGAAAATTCCCCACATCTCCATGCCCGTCACGACGTTGATGCGCGCCCTGCATCAGGGCGGCCTGCACCTGGCCAAAAACAAGCTGATGCACACTCAAGCGTGGCCCGAAGCCACCCGTGAGGATCTGGCTCTGCTCCAATACACCGGAGGAACCACCGGCACCAGTAAGGGCGCCATGCTCAGTCACGGCAACATGCTCAGCAATCTGGAGCAGATTCAGGAGATCACCAAGATCTACCTAACCCCCGGCGAAGAGACTCTGATGACGGTATTGCCGATGTACCACGTCATTGCCTTCACCATCAATCTGCTCTTTGGCTTCCACACCGGCAGCCATAACATTCTCATCCCGAACCCCAGACCCCTGTCCAATCTCCGCGCAGCGTTCAAAAACCACGAAACCACCTGGATGACGGCGGTCAATACGCTGCTCAAGGCCTTGCCCAATGAGCCGTGGTTCCGACCCGAAATGACCCGGAAAATGCTGGCCGTTTTCGCGGGAGGCATGCAAACCCACCCTTCAGTACTGCAACGATGGGAAGAATTCACGGGTTGTCTAGTCATCGAAGGCTACGGGTTGAGTGAAGCCAGCCCCTTGGTCACCTTCAACGCCGCCGTGCGCACTGGCACTCGCCTTGGCCGCACCATGAAGCAAGTGGGCGGCGTGGGACTGCCCCTACCCAGCACCGATCTGCGCATCGTAAATGACCAGGATCAACCGGTTGGCCAGGGCGAGCATGGCGAGATCGAGGTGCGCGGCCCCCAGGTCATGCTGGGCTATTGGAAACAACCCGAGGAGAGTGCCCGTACCCTCAAGGATGGCTGGCTCCGCACCGGTGATGTGGGGTGTTTCGATGCTGAGGGCTACCTGGAAATCACCGATCGCAAGAAAGACATGATCATCGTCAGCGGTTTCAATGTATTCCCCAACGAGGTCGAAGCCTGCATCGCCCTGCATCCCGACGTGGCCGATGTGGCCGTCGTGGGCGTGCCCAATGAGGACACTGGCGAAGCCGTTCAGGCCTACGTGGTCTCCCACAAAGCTCTAAGCGTTGAAGACATTCGGGCTCATTGCCGACGGCTGCTGGTGAACTACAAGGTTCCCACTCACTTCAGTTTCTTGACCGAAATTCCCAAGAACGCCGTGGGGAAGGCCCTTCGCCGGGAACTTCGAACGCCCACAACCCTGAGAACTTGAGATGGTTTGCGGAGAGGCCAGGGTCTTCTTCGATACCCACTGCCATCTCCAAGATGTTCGCTTTGAGCCCGACTTAGCGGTCCGGATGGTGAAGGCCCGTGAGGCGGGGATCACGAATTTCGTTTGCTGCGGAACCCAGGAATCCGACTGGGACGCCGTTCTAAAAATCGCCACAACCCATCCCGCCGTGCTGCCCATGCTTGGCCTCCATCCGTGGCACGCCCATCAGGCCCAGTCGGGGTGGCTGGCGCGCCTTGCCGAGCGATTGGAGAATCCACGCATCGGCCTTGGCGAGTGCGGTTTGGATTTCGCCATCGAAGAGCCTCCGCGGGAACTCCAGGAAGCCGCCTTTCGAGCCCAATTGCGCCTAGCCTGCGACCTGAATCGACCCGTTTCCATCCATTGCCGCCGTGCCTGGGAGCGCCTGATGGCCATCGCTCGCGAGGAAGGCCTTCCGGTGGCTGGGGCCGTGATCCACGCCTTTTCAGGTTCCGCCGAAATAGCTCAGGAAGCCCAAGCCTTGGGCTTCTACTTGGCCTTCGGGTGTTCCCTGACCAATCCCAATAACCACCGCGCGGCCAAGGCCCTGAAGGTCGTGACCGAGGATCGCCTGCTCTTCGAAACGGATGCCCCCGATATGCCTCCCTATGGTTCGACCCAGGGCACACTCAATGACCCAATCAATCTTCGCCTAGCTGTGGAAGCCGCCTCGCGGGTGCGAGGCATTGATCCGGAAGCCCTAGCAACCGTGGCCTACCGAAATTCATGTCGAGTATTCAGGAGCATGCTACCCAAGGCGTGCAATACCCTCTCACTTGGGTTCGACAAAGCGATTGAAGGCAATCAGGGCACCCATCACAAGGGTGATACTGATGGCGAAATAAAGGGTGGCTAAGGGTTCCTTCCATTCCACCAGGTGTTCCAAAAAGGTCACCGCCATGACCAACAGCAGCACGTGACTCAAGCGTGTTTTGATATCGTGCAGGTCATGTACTTTTAACCAATTTGGTACGTCCAACTCTCCCACAAAGAGCTCGTACAGCCCTATCGCGAAGATATATAAGCCAACGGCAATCAGGAACTTGTCCATCAGTTCGATCAGCCTTACGGCCACCAGCGGATCATCACCCCCGGTCGTGACAAGGTTTGTGATCACCGAAATCGTTTTCCAGAGGCCCCACAGAAAGGTCGCCAGGGAAGCCGCTAGTGCGGAGACCACACCAAGCAGCACCGCGTACCGACTACCTTCCAATACCCGCTTCAACATGCCCGTTCCCCCTTGCCATCAAAAAACGATCCTCGCCGATTCCTCCTTTGGATGGAATCGAATAGGCTTAAATTTCGTTATTTGGAACCTTCATGATGCGAACTCACCCGAATCGGCCTCTTCCTCATTGGTTTTCGGCCTTTGCCATACTCATGCTCCTGGGCCCTTCGGTCGCGTGTACGCGGCTGGTCGTGAACAGTGTGGGCTCAGCTCTAAACAATCAAGGTACGGCCTTTGCCGCCGAGGATGATCCGGAATTGGTGCGCGAGGCCATACCCTTCGGGCTGAAGACCATAGAATCCCTCCTGGAAGCCTCGCCCAAAAACGACGAAATTCTGCTGGCCGCGACCTCGGGCTTTACGCAGTACGCCTACGCCTTCGTCCTCCAAGACGCTCAGATCGCGGAAGACAGCCAACCCGAATTGGCCAAAGAGAAAATGGCCCGGGCGCGGCGACTGTTCCAGCGCGCCTGGCGATATGGCTTCCGGGGGCTAGAAGCCCGACATAAGGGTTTTGGAGAAACCTTTGCGAAGGACCGCCCGGCGGCACTTTCCACCTTCAAAAAAAGTGATGTGCCCTTGGCTTACTGGACCGCAGCGGCCCTGGCCGCCCAGATTTCGATTTCCAAGGACGACATGAACTTGATCGGTCGACTTCCCGAGGTGGAAGCTCTGATGAGCAAAGCCTTGGAGTTGGATGAGAGCTGGAATGACGGCGCCATCCACGAATTCTTTGCCACCTATGAGGCCGCCCGGGCCGATGCCGCCGCCGATGGGTTGAAGCGCGCCAAAGGCCACTATGATCGTGTGCTCGTGCTCACCGGAGAGCGAAAGCTGGCCCCTTTGGTATCCTGGGCGGAAGGCGTATGCGTCCAGAAGCAGGACCGCAAAGGCTTTCTCGAACGGCTCGACAAAGTGTTGGCCTTCGATGCCGATAGCGCCCCCAGATTCCGGCTGGTTAACCTCGTCACTCAACGCCGGGCCCGCTGGCTCAAATCCCGCACCGCCGATCTCTTTCTGGAGGATTGATCATGAATTTCCGTTTGGTTTCCCAAGGCCTGCTCTGTTTATCACTGCTGATGCCCGTCGCTGCTCGCGCCCAGACCGTCACCATCAAGCTCGGCACCCTGGCGCCGGAAGGCTCCACCTGGCATAGCCTGCTCAAGGAAATGGGCCAACGCTGGTCGGAAGCTTCCGGCGGCAAGGTCAAGCTCAAGATCTATCCCGGCGGTGTGGCCGGTGGCGAAGGTGACATGGTGCGCAAGATGCGCGTGGGCCAGCTCAATGCCGGAGCACTAACGGTTGTGGGCCTTCAGGAGATCGAAGCCGCACCCCAAGCCATCGCGACGCCCGGCCTCATCACCACCCAGGAAGAATGGGATTACGCCTTTCCGCGCATCGCCCCCACCTGGGACAAGAAATTCATCGACAAGGGCTTTGTGCCACTCATGTGGGGCGATACCGGGTGGGTTCATCTCTTTTTGAAGAAGGAAATCACCTCAGTGAAAGACCTCAAAGGCGTGAAGATGTTCGCCTGGTCCGGGGATCCTGTCGCTGTCAAAGCCTGGGTGGCTGCGGGTTTCCA
>JAIFMW010000012.1 GCA_020048105.1 Deltaproteobacteria bacterium
ATTGGAGCCAACTATAGGATTCGAACCTACGACCTGCTGATTACGAATCAGCTGCTCTACCAACTGAGCTAAGTTGGCTCGGACTGGACAGTATGCCAGGGCAGGGCCTTCGACTCAAGGTCATGGATCGAAGCGGTGCGGTTGGTGATGGGGTAGCCGGCTTTGGTTTCCTCCTGCCGCAAGGTGGTGCTAGGCTTCGTCCCATCACCACTTCAATGGGGAGCCTCATGGTCGCATCCGCCAAGAAGGTGTTCGTTCTCGACACCAATGTTCTGCTACATGATCCACAGGCCATTTTCCGTTTTCAGGAACACGATATTGTCATTCCCATCGTGGTGATTGAGGAAATCGATACCTTCAAGAAAGATCAGACTGAGATCGGGCGCAATGCTCGCTCGGTTTCCCGCCAGTTGGATAAGCTCCGCGCCTTGGGCAGCCTCAGTGAGGGCGTGGCGATGGAAGGCGGTGGCATCCTGAAGGTTGATGTCACGCCTTATCGGGAGGATCTAGGCTTCTCCACCCTCGATAAGCACAAGGCCGATAACCAGATCCTGGCCTGTGCCTTGGCGTTGCTGAAGACCCGCAAGGAAAAGGTTGTTCTGGTCACCAAGGATACCAATCTGCGGATCAAGGCTGATGCCGCTCGTTTGGAAGCCGACGACTACAACACTGACCGTGTAGAAATGGACGGACTCTACACGGGGACCGCTCAGTGGACTGTGGAAAGTGTGCAGGTTGATCTCGTCTACGAGGGTGGGCTTGCGCCGGACGAAGAGCATCCGTTGTACCCCAATCAATTCGTCACTTTGGCGGATCGCACCAATGAAAGCCATACGGCCGTTGGACGCTTCTACGCCGCCGATGGTCGCATCCATCCTCTTAAGAGAACCGAGCAGCCCCCATGGGGCATTAAGGCGCGGAATCGTGAGCAGCAATTTGCGCTGGAATTGCTGTTGGATGACTCGATTCAGGTGGTTACCTTGCTTGGCAAAGCCGGTACAGGCAAAACGCTGCTTGCCATCGCCGCAGGGTTGCAGCAGGTTGTCGATGATGAGCGGTACAACAAGCTCTTGGTCAGTCGCCCCGTGATGCCCATGGGGCGTGATCTGGGCTTTCTGCCCGGGGACATCGACCAAAAGCTTCGGCCCTACATGCAGCCCATCTACGACAATCTGGATTTCATCGTGGCTGCCAATACCGAAATGCGGCGACGTTCAAGCATGACCGTGGGGCAGTTGGAAGAGGGCGGCTACTTGAGCGTAGAGCCCTTGACTTACATCCGAGGCCGCAGCATTCCCAATCAATACCTGATTGTGGACGAGGCCCAGAACCTGACACCCCATGAAATCAAGACCATTCTCACGCGAGCCGGAGAAGGCACCAAGGTTGTGTTGACCGGTGATCCTCATCAGATCGATAACCCCTACGTGGATGCCAGTACCAACGGGCTTAGCTACCTGGCAGAGCACTTTAAGCATCTTGATATTTCGGGTCACGTTACCCTGGTGAAAGGCGAGCGTTCACGGATGGCCGAACTAGCCAGCAACCTCCTGTAGGAGATCCATCCAATGGCGGATAGTGGTTGGGACAACGGGGGCATGCCCCTGGCCAAGAAAAAGGGCGTTCCTGTTTGGGGCAAGGTGCTCGTGGGATGCGGCGTGGCGATGCTTCTGCTTCTGGGCTCTTGCGTGGGTGTGGCCTGGTGGGGCATGGGAAAGCTGTCGGAAAAGGCCGACCAGGCCTGGGCCGAGATGGACCAGACGATTCGCAGCCTCAAGACCGAGCTGGGGACGAAGGCTTTGTACCAGGCCAATCCGAGGCTGGCGGATACCTACCCAAACGAGGAAGACTTCCTGAAGGCGGCCGAGGATTGGCGTGGCAAGCTGGGGGAATTTCCAACCCGAAGGCCCAGTATCCGGGATCTGGTTAAGGAAGAGAATGGCGCAGGGCACCTGAAAATCGATTCGAGGAATGACGGGACTTGGATCGAGTACCAGATCCCCAAGGGGGGGCGCCTGCACCTCGTGATGGAGTCGGGCAAGGTGACAGATCTGCGGGTGGAGTAGCACCCTGGCCCGATTTCAGGGAAGATGCTCTTATGAGCAATGTTTCAATCCCCGATGCCCTTGAGCTGTTACTCAAGGGTTCTGTCACCTGCCATACCAAAGACGCTTTTGAAGCGCGGTTGAAGTTGGGCCGTCCGCTTCGGGTCAAAGCCGGCTTCGATCCCACCGCTCCCGATTTGCATCTCGGCCATGGTGTGCTCCTGCGGAAGATGGCTCAGTTCCAAAAGCTTGGCCACACGGTCATTTTTCTCATTGGTGATTTCACCGGCATGATTGGTGATCCCACCGGCAAGAAGGCCACGCGTCCTCCTCTTTCGCGTGAGGAAATCGCCGCGAATGCTGAAACCTACAAGGCTCAGGTATTCAAGATCCTGGACCCTGAAAAGACGGAAATCCGGTTTAACAGCGAATGGCTGGACCCCCTGCATGGCCCGGACTGGATTCGTTTGGCCTCCAAGTTCACGGTGGCGCAGATGTTGGAGCGCAATGATTTCCAGAAGCGCATGGCCGCTAGCGAACCGATCAGTTTTCACGAATTGCTGTATCCATTGGTGCAGGCCTATGACTCGGTGGCGCTCAAGGCTGACGTTGAACTGGGCGGTAACGACCAACTCTTTAATCTGATGCGAGGGCGGGATCTCCAGGACTCTTTGGGGCAACCCTCCCAGATTGTGCTGACGGTGCCTCTGCTTCTGGGCTTGGATGGCGTTGAAAAAATGTCCAAGTCCCTTGGGAACTACATCGGTTTCTTCGAAGCTCCAGATGATCAATTTGGCAAGGCCATGAGCATTTCCGATGATCTGATGTGGAACTGGTATTTGCTTTTGACCGATAAGTTGCCTGCCGATATTGAAACGCTCAAGGCTGGTCATCCCATGGATGCCAAGAAGGGCCTGGCCAAAGAAATCGTTGCCCAGTTCCATGGCCTTGCCGAGGCCGCAGCTGCGGAGGAACGATGGGTCCGCCGTTTCTCCGAACGCAAAATCGAAGATGTTCCCGAGATCGTAGTGCCTTCTTTGGAGGTCGCTACTTTGCTCAGTAAGCTGCTGGCTGAGCGTGGCATGGCTCCTTCGCGCAAAGAGGCGGAACGCTTGATTGGTCAGGGAGCCGTGAGTCTGGATGGAGCCAAGGTTGTTGATTCGCAGTGCAAGGTGAATCTCGGGCCTGGCGATACGCTTCTGGTTCGCGTCGGGAAACTCAAGCTCGAACGGTGGGTGGTGAAATGACACATATGGCCCTCCAGGACCTTTTCCTGCGCCACCGCGAGAAGGCCACGGGCCTCTGGAAGTTGGGACAGGAGCCCAGTCGCACGATCTTTTTCGATTCCGGTGACGTGGTGTTCGCCCAAAGCACTTATCCTGCGGATCGATTAACTCACTTGCTGGTGGAGCGGGGTAAGCTCACTCAGACTCAGCTCGATTACGCTTTGGCCAATCTCCGCCCCGGCATCAGCATTGGGAAGAATCTCATTGAGATGGGCTTCATCACTCAGCGGGATCTGTTGGATGTCGCCCGGGCCCAAGTTGAACGTGTTGTCTCCGCCGCCTTGGCCACGCCAAGCGAGGTGCCCACCTTTGAGGCCCGCGAACTCGATGCCAACGTGGTTCGATTGCCCTTCGATACGGCGGAACTCTTGTTGAACGGGCTATTGGGGCTCAAGGATCGAGAAGCTCTTCTCGAACTTCTTGGTCCCTTGAACCAGGTTGTGGTGCTTCAAGGACGCCGCTTATTGGAGATGACCCTGCCAGCGGACCTTGCCAAACTGCCGCCGCTATTGGATGGCACCCATACCCTTCTGGAGTTGAGTCGGGAGTCCCTGGCCGAGCCTTTGCGCTTAGGTACCTTTGCCCTGTTTCTGCGCGAAATGGGGTGGGCTCGGCTTCACGAAATGCCTCCCATGGATCGAGGTGCCCTTGAAATAGCCTTGACGCCCGAGGCCGAGGCGCTTTCGGTGCCACTTCCCGGCCCTGATCTTGAGACCGTGCCTTCGCTGTTTACCACCATTCATGCCGCTGCCAAGCCAACTACAAACTTGGAGCATCTTTCTGATGCCCTAGATGCCCTGCCTTCATCCGAGAGTTCACAGCCTGAATTTCAGTTCACCGTGGAAACTGGGCAGGCGATCCTGGACCCCATTTTTGACCTCCATGAGCATCTGGAAATCGAGTCTCCAACTTTTGATTCTGAGGTGGTGGAGGAGACTGCCGAACCGACACCTCCTGTCCTCATACTGCCCTCAACGCTGATCAACCCAGAGTCGGCAGAAATCCTCCCGGCGCCCAACTTTGATGAAGAGATCCCTCGGCGTTCTTTGAAGGGTTGGATGATTCTCCTGGGTGCGCTTGTGATTGTGGCGGCGTTTTTTGGATGGAAGCGCTTGCAAAAGCCCAAAAATCCCCCCGTTGTCAGCCAACCCATACCGGTTGCGCCGAAGACTCCTTCGGAACTGAAGGTTCTACCTCCGGTACAGCCACCGATTGAGGCACCACCACCACAAATCGATGCCAAGGCCCCAACGCCTCCAAAAGTGGTTGGCACCACCGCCAAAGATCGTGCGGATGCACTTCGACAAGGTGATATCGCTCGGGTTCTCAAGCAGGGCGAGCTGGTGCTTGCCAAGCTTCCGAAGGGGCAATGGACTCTTCGCTTGGAAATTGCCTGCCAAGTCGAAACCTTGAAGCGCGCTGTGGATCTCTTTGGAACCCCTGATCCAGATGTCTGGGTTGCCCCGCTTTCCCTTCGCGATGGCCGGGGTTGCTACCAACTATTCTTTTCTCACTTCCCCAATCGGGAGTCCGCTGATGCAGCGAGTCGGAAAATTCCGGCCGCATTTCGAACCGAAGGCAATCGGCCTAAACCCTTTAAAGTAGGAGAGATTGCGGTTCGGCAATAGTTGATTTTGGTTGCATTGTGTAAAAGGTCGTCAAAGGTATTTTCAATTCCTGCATGCAAGACAATGGGCAAAATCGGCTCAATGCTTTACATTCTGGAAACTAATGCTATAATTCCTCGGTAAGGTCAGTTTGACCCAGATCTTTCCGGAGCCTCATGGAATTCAATCCGCTTTCCACCCAGAACTGGAGCCGAGCCTTCAATATCTGGATCGAAGACATCCAGGTTTGCTTCCAGCCTGTGATGGAGTTGGAGCGGGTCTTGATTCGGGGCGGTCTCCTGCGCAAGGTTCGGGGGTTGACCCGGGTGTCTGCGGCCTTCGTTGCAGTTTTCTTTACCATTCACTGTACAAACCCTCGTCCCTCGGCGCCCGCTTCGAGGGGAGGCCTATTCCTCACGACCAATTTCTCCTCACCAAGTGATTATGAGTTGGGTGAGGCGAGTTGGTATGGCAGTGAGGAAGATGGCTTCGAGGGCAAAGCGACCGCTAACGGGGAGCTGTTTGACCCTAACGAGATGACATGTGCTCATCGGACCTTGCCGCTGGGTAGTTTTGTGGAAGTCGAAAACCTAGTAAACGGCCGCAAAGCCCTGCTGCGGATTAACGATCGGGGACCGTTTGTTAAAGGGCGAATTCTCGATACTTCTCGCCAAGGCGCCAAAGTGCTTGGCTTTCTTGGGCAGGGAAGGGTTCCGATCAAGTTGCGCTTAGTAAAGGCTGATGGAAATTCCACAGTCCTGGATTCCTCCGCGAATCAGGAAAACCCCTTCACCGTTCAGGTTGCAGCCCTTTCTGAGCCTTTGCATGTCGAGCGGTTAAGCCGAGATCTCCAAGATGCCTTTGGGCCGGTCGATCTTACAGAGGTGCGGACACGCGACGGGCGTCTGGTCCGGCGAGTGTGCGTTGGAAGCTATTCGAAAATGGAAGATGCCCAAAGGGCAGCGGAAGAGGTTGCCAAGCGTTTTGGGAACCGAGGAGTCGAGCCCTTTGTTACCCGACGGCGCTCCTAGGCCCTACTTGCTCATTCCGGCGGGGGGCCGGGGTTTGCGAATGGGGGGAGGACTACCCAAGCAGTTTCGTGATTGGGGTGGCATGCCCTTACTGAAAGCTACGGTGATGGCCTTTCTTGGTCCAGAAATGCCTTCGCTGGCTGGAGTGGCCCTGGCTGTGCCGGAAGATCGACTTGCAGAAGTGCGATCCTGGGATTTTGGAATACCCAGCTGGGTTACCGTTGGCGGAGACAGTCGGCAGGAATCCGTGGCTTCTGCCCTGGCTTTGCTTCCAAATTTTCCGGATGCTCCTGTGCTGATTCACGATGCCGTGCGCCCTTTTCCTCCACCAGGCCCCATCCACGCAGCACTGGCGGCCTTGGATCGTTGGGATGGCGCCCTGCTCGCAGAGGTTTCTACCGATACCTTGAAGCGTGTGGATGCTGACGGCCGCGTATTGGCCACGGAGCCGAGGGAATTTATTTTTCGTGCTCAAACACCTCAGGTCGCGGCTTTGTCGACGTGGCGCCGGGCTTTTGCCTGGGCTGAGACGAGTGGGTTCAACGGGACAGACGATGCCTCCCTTCTGGAGGCCCAGGGGCTCAGCGTTGGGATTGTTCCGTCTCCGTCGTCGAATTTGAAGCTGACTACCCCAGAAGATTGGTTTCGCCTGTCGCCCAAATAGCCACAGTCTGTGGTGACGGGACCCACTATTGAAATTGGAAAAAATTTGCTAACACTCCTGATTTCATGGTTAGTAGTTTGGTATAAAGTTTGCTTGGCTGTAGGTTGAGGCTGTCATGTCCCGAACTCAACACCCACAAACACTGCGCCATGCCGTCACGGTTTCAGGGCGTGGCTTACATTCGAATAAGCCTTGCCGAGTGACGATTCATCCGGTGGAGCAACCTTCTGGCATTCGCTTCCTGCATGGTCCTTCCGGTATTGAGATTCCAGCCAAGGCGGACCTTGTGGGTGAGCTCACCCTTGCTACGACTCTATCCAAAGATGGTTTGCGGTTTGGCACTGTGGAGCATCTTCTGGCTGCCCTCATGGGGCTGGAGATCGAACACGCACTCATTGAAGTGGATAGTGAGGAACTACCTATTCTGGACGGCAGCGCTGGCCCCTGGGTCGATGCGCTCGTGAATGCAGGCACTAGATCTTTAGCTGGCCCTCGCCGAATGATTAAGGTTCTTCGTCCGGTGGAAGTTTCCGCTCAGGGCAAATGGATGCGCGTTTCTCCTTATTCGGGGCTCCGTCTTCGCTACACCATCGACTTCAATCATCCCGCCATTGGACGCCAGAGTCGCGAACTCAGCCTTACCCCTGAGAAATTCCGACGAGAATTGGCCTCTGCCCGCACCTTCTGCATGGAACAAGACATTGAGTTCATGCGATCCAAGGGGCTGGCCTTAGGTGGCAGTTTAGAGAATGCAGTGGTCTTCCCCGCCAATGGCAAGAGCGCCCTGAATGATGCTCTGCGCTATGAGGACGAGGCTGTTCGGCACAAGATGCTGGATCTGGTAGGCGATTTAGCTCTGCTCGGGGCTCCCCTTCAAGGATTGGTCGAAGCTCATGCAGCGGGTCATGCCCTTCATGTGGCCCTGGTTAAGGCTCTGCTCGATGACACCCAAGCCTGGGGCTGGACCGAGGCAGGGATCCAAACGCCTGTCCGACATGTGTTTGGGCACCGCATTTCCTCAACTCAGCCTTTGCCTGCCTAAACGGTTGCATCAACCCTCAGGGCCTAGGTTTTTAACACGAATCCGAACTTCGAAGCCCCGAATCCTCATTGAGGTTCGGGGCTTCAAAGTTTGAACGTTTGTTGATTTTGCTAGGCCTTGAACCGTGAAACTAAGGCATTCAAGGTTTCGGCCAAACGGCTGAGTTCATCCACGGTGCGGGTGGTTTCTCGAATCGTAGCCGCCATTTCTTCGGTGGCAGCGGCGTTCTGCTCGGCAATATTGGAAAGTTCGCCCATCGCGCCCACCACTGTGCTGCTGTCCTGGCTTTGGGTTTGGCTCTGAGTTCCAATCGTCTTCATGCGTTCGGCACTGGCCGTAATGGCTTCCTGGATGCTCTGGAGAGCCGAGCCTGCGGTATTGACCATGCTTGTTCCATCGTCAATGCTCTTGCTGCTGGTATGGATCAAGGCGGTGATCTCTTTTGCTGCCTGCGCGCTGCGTTCCGCGAGTTTCCGAACTTCCTCGGCGACCACGGCGAAGCCCTTGCCATGTTCACCGGCCTTGGCGGCTTCGATGGCAGCATTGAGTGAAAGCAGATTGGTCTGGTTGGCGATCTCAGTAATGACCGTCAGGATATTTCCAATTTGTTTTGAATTCTGGTTGATCGCCTGCATGCCGGTGACGGCGGCGTCCACAGCCGTTCCCCCCTTGGCTCCAGCGTTCTGAGCCTGGTCGAAGACCTTCAATGCATCGGAGACGGTGGCAAAAATTACTTTCGAAGAACTGGCGATGGTGCCCACGCTCTGGGTTGCTTGTTCCACACTCGATTTCTGATTTTCGGCCGTATGGGCAATGGCGTCGGCAGTCGAGGCCATCTCCGACATGCCCGCTGTCATTTGCAGAGAGCCCGAGGCGATGTTGGTAGAGATGGAAATGACTTGCTGGACAATGCTTTGGATGTTTCCGACAAAGTGATTGAAATGCTTGGAAAGGCCGGCGATTTCATCGTCACCTTCAACTTCTAAGCGGGCGGTAAGGTCGCCTTCGCCTTCCGAAATATCCCGCATGCTCTGCTGGATGATTTCAAGGGGCTTCACAATGGCATTGCCCAACAGCAGGGTTGCGCCGAAGCCAAGAGCCAGCATGACCACGCCGAGAATGACCATCTGGATGATGCCAAAGCGAATCTTTTCATCGATGGCGGAAGTGTTCAAAACCACGACTTGGTACCACTTTTTGCCGGGATCCGTGAGGTTATCCACTTCGCTGGCGCCATCCATTAGGTGAGCCACGATCACCCTATAACCATTTTTTTCGTACCGGGTGCTGCCAGTTCCCACTGGGTCGACAAAAAGCTTTGGATCTAGGCCATCTTCCTTGCCAAACTTTTTGGACGCCTTTACCGACACAACTTTCTTGTCATCGACGCCGACCACGATCCCCATGGAAACGTCGGGGTCTTTTCCAAGGCTCTCCATGCCCTTGACCATGGAATCGATCTGATCGACTTGGAGGAAGGCCTTGACGTTTTCGCCGGTCATGGCCGCAAGGCTGAGTCCCTTCTGCCATTGAGCGTTGGTTTGGACCGTTTTTAGAGTCCATCCCGAAAAAACGCCGGCAGTAAGAGCCAGGATCGCCGTAAGGCCAAGGATGGAGTAGAGAAGCTTCTTGCGGATGTTGAGTCGCTTCCAGAAATCCATAGGGCAATCCTCCAAGGGAAACAGGGATCCGTGAAATCGTATCGGCGGGATGGTCGAAAGTGCTGAATAAATGTCATCTCAGGGCATTTTGAAAAAGTTAATCAGAGCAGGCCGGTTCGGAAACCAAAGAACGCCGTTCCGATTCTCACCTGATCGCTTCCCGCAGCAATGGCTTCTTCGAGGTCGTCACTCATGCCCATGCTGATGCGTAGGGCCCGTCCCAATTGGTTTTGCCACACTTCGCGAAGGAGTGCCACTTCCGAAAAGGCCTCGGTTTGTTCCGGCGGAGGGATTGCCATGAACCCTTCGAGTTGCAACCGTGGTTGGAGGCTGAGGGTTTGAATCAAGGCCGGAAGATCTGAACCCTCGCAACCGCCAAGCTTGGTTGATTCTCCCCAGAGATCGACCTGGATCCAGATTTTTCGAACGATATCAAGCTCTTCGGCCAGCTGCCCAAGGCGCAATGCCAGTTCAGGGCGATCCACGCTCATGATCTCCTGAAAGTGAAGCAGGGCTGGTTTTACCTTGTTGCGCTGAAGGGGACCGATTAGCACGAACTCGAAATTTGGAAGCTCCTGAGCCTTGGCGCAAGCCTCCTGAACATAGTTTTCACCAAATCGCCGATAGCCAAGTTCGGCCGCGGCAACGATAAGAGAAGTTGACTGACGCTTTGATACCGGTAGAAGTTCCACAGAATCGGGCGTTCGACCGCAGGCCTCACAGGCGGATTTGATCCGGGCCTCAACCTGTTGAATGCGTTGGGCCAGTTCGCTCATGACTTGGGAGGAAGGAAAAGGATTCGCTGACAGAATTCGCAGGGAATGGTTCCCTTTTCTCGAAGTTCTGCCAGGAGTGGAATTCGCAACTTGGTGCGGCAACCCCCACAAGTGCTGTTCTCAACGGCTACAACGGCCCGTCCCTGCCGCTGCTGGAGGAGTTTGTTGAATCGAGTGAGTGTTGCCGGTTCAAGTTGGGCCTCAAGCTCCAGGCGACGAGTCTGGTTCACGCCTCGGGCGGCCACTTGATTCTCATGTTCAGCAATAAAAATCTGGTGCAATTCATCAAACTGGGTCTGGACTTGGGCTCGTTTGGCTTCGAGTTCCGTTGTTTCCTTTTCAAGAGCAGAAATGCGGGTTTCCAAATCCTTCAAGGGGCGGGCAACCATGGTTTTTTGGCGTTCCCGTTCATCCAGTTCCCGAATGGCTGCGGTGTATTGAGTCTTGTGAGTGGACTGTTTGACCGCCGCCTTTGCATGCTCTTCCAGTCGCTGAGCCAATTTTAGGTCTGCGGCCATCAGCCCAACCTTTGTTCGGGCTTCGCCCAATTCCTTGGCTGCCGATTCTTGGCGCTTCAAGATTCCTTTCAGCTCCGTATCCAGCTTGGACATATCCGGCGGAAAGGCAGTCAAATCGCGTTGGATAATGCGGAGATTTTCGTGGATGCCTTGAAGTTCCAGAAGGGCGGGGAGTGTGTGCATGCTACTAGCCTAAACCCGGCTGGGCTTGGGCGCTGGATTCAATTCGCACAATTGATATAGCGATACAACGGGAAGAAAACATGATCATTTAAGACTAAGATTTTTGTAATCCAGCCTAGAATGCCCTTGACAGCCGAAAGTGGTGCGGTAAATTAGCACTCGCTGGTAGTGAGTGCTAACAGCGTTCCCCTAGTGGAATCCTTTTTGGAGGTATTCATGAACATCACCCCTCTCTACGATCGCGTTGTCCTGAAGCGCGTCGAAGCCGCTGAAACCGTCAAGGGTGGCATCATC
Organism: Deltaproteobacteria bacterium; assembly: GCA_020048105.1. Lineage (GTDB taxonomy): Bacteria > Acidobacteriota > Holophagae > Holophagales > Holophagaceae > JAYREN01. The sequence continues at coordinate 11,108 of JAIFMW010000012.1, forward strand.
ATCCCTGACACCGCCAAGGAAAAGCCCATGGAAGCTGAAGTTGTGGCTGTGGGCGAAGGCAAGTTCGATGACAACGGGAAGCGGGAACCGTGTGCTGATCGGAAAATACAGCGGTACCGAAGTCCGGGTCAACGATATCGACCACGTCATCGTGCGCGAGGACGAAATCCTGGCCATCGTCAACTAAATCAACGAATTAATAGGAGATAATCAATGTCCGCTAAGTCCATCATTTATGCCGAAGATGCCCGCCAGGCGATCCTGCGTGGCGTGAACAAGTTGGCCGATGCCGTTCAGGTGACCCTCGGGCCCAAAGGTCGTAACGTCCTGATCGAAAAGAAGTTCGGCTCCCCCCTCATGACCAAGGACGGCGTCACCGTCGCCAAGGAAATTGAACTCAAGGATCGCCACGAGAACATGGGCGCCGCCCTGGTTCGTGAAGTTGCTTCCAAGACTTCTGACGTTGCTGGCGACGGCACCACCACCGCCACCGTGCTGGCTCGCGCCATCTACCGCGAAGGCATCAAGGCCGTGGTTTCCGGCGCCAACACCATGGAAATCAAGAAGGGCATCGATCTGGCCGTGGCCGAGGTCGTGAAGGCCATCGACGAAATCAAGAAGCCCGTTGAAGGCAACGCCATCGCCCAGGTCGGCACCATTTCCGCCAACGGCGACGAAGAAATTGGCAAGACCATTGCCGATGCCATGGCCAAGGTCGGCAAAGACGGCGTTATCACCGTGGAAGAAGCCAAGGGCCGCGAGACGACCCTAGATGTGGTCGAAGGCATGCAGTTCGATCGCGGCTACCTGAGCCCCTACTTCGTCACCAATCCCGATCAGATGAAGGTCGAGATGGAGAATCCCTACATCCTGGCCTACGAGAAAAAGATCTCCAACATGCGCGATCTTCTGCCTCTTCTGGAGCAGGTCGTGAACAGCCGTCGCCCCTTGGTGATCATCGCCGAGGACGTGGACGGTGAGGCCCTGGCCACCCTGGTGGTCAACAAGATCCGTGGCACCATCAACGTGGCTGCCGTGAAGGCTCCTGGCTTCGGCGATCGCCGCAAGGCCATGCTGGAAGACATCGCCATCCTGACCGGCGGCAAGGCCATCAGCGAAGATCTCGGCCTCAAGCTCGAGAACCTGAAGCTCGAAGACCTGGGCACGGCCAAGAAGATCGTGATCGACAAGGAAAACACCACCATCATCGAGGGTGCTGGCGCTCATGAAGCCATTCAGGGTCGCGTCAAGCAGATCCGCAACCAGGTCGAGCAGAGCACCTCGGACTACGACAAGGAAAAGCTCCAGGAACGTCTGGCCAAGCTCGTGGGTGGCGTTGCCGTCATCAAGGTGGGTGCTGCTTCCGAAACCGAAATGAAGGAAAAGAAGGCCCGCGTTGAAGATGCCATGCATGCCACCAAGGCTGCGGTTGAGGACGGCATCGTCCCCGGCGGCGGTGTGGCGCTGGTTCGCGCACTGCCCCGGCTCGCTGCGCTCAAGCTCACGGGCGATCAGCTCACCGGTGTCGAGATCGTGAAGAAGGCCCTAACCGAGCCCCTGCGTCAGATCGCCAACAACGCTGGCGTTGAAGGTTCCGTGATCGTGAATCGCGTTGCCGAAGAGAAGGGCAATGTTGGCTACAACGCCGCCACCGGCGAATTCGGTGACATGGTTGTCTTCGGCGTGATCGATCCTGCCAAGGTCACCAAGACCGCCCTCTTCAACGCCGCTTCCGTGGCCGCGATGATGCTCACCACCGAGGCGATCATCACCGAGATCCCCGAGCCCAAGTCCGCTGCCCCCATGGGCGGTGGCCCGGGCGGCATGGGCGGCATGGAAGA
>JAIFMW010000199.1 GCA_020048105.1 Deltaproteobacteria bacterium
TTGAGGCCTGTTAGAAAACTCCCCCGGCTACTGAAAAGGATTTTCAATGTCCAAGCGCCTTCCGTTGACGCCCCTCTCCCTGCTCCTGTGTAGCCTGGGACTTCCGATCCAGGGGTCCGGGGCGACCCACGCGCCTCTCGGCCACTCGCCTGCGGTGGTCGAGACAGCCCATGATCCCTGGCTGGATAGCGTGGCGGAGCGCGCCGCCGTGGGCCAGGTGAGGGATGTTAAGGGCAGCCCACTGGAGGGCGCCAGGATCCGTCTGTGGGTGGATGCGGTAAGCCAGGATTTTGTTACCGATGCCAAGGGTTGTTTCCGCTTTGTTCCCGCTGCCCAAGGGCGTTTCCGCTTTGAAGTCGAACACCATGGGCACGAACAACTCACCCGGGAATTCTCGATAACCAAGGGCGGGAAGTGGCCAAAATTGCGGTTCCTCCTGCGGAACATTGCCGGTGCAACGGTGGAGGTCAGTACAGGGATGTTCGTAAGGGTCCAGCCCCAGATTCGGGAAGACATCATCACCACAGAAACCATTCAACCCATGGAGATTCGCAAGACCAATGCGGTTTCATTGAACGAGGCCGTAGACTGCAAGCCTGGCATTTCGGTGCAGACCGAGTGCTCCATCTGCAATGTGCGTAATGTTGTGCTGAACAACCTGCCGGGCCGCTTCACGACCATCATGATCGATGGAGTGCCGCTGTTCTCCTCGGTGTCCGGGGCCTATGGCCTGGACATGATCGGGGTAAACGGGGTGGAGACCATTGAGATAAGTCGCGGGGCGGGTGCGAGCTTGATCGCGCCCGAAGCCTTGGCAGGCACGGTCAATGTGGTCAGCCGTCGACCAGAGAGGCCCGAAACCTTGGTAGAAACCCAAGGTGGCGAAGGCGGCTACAAGCGCCTGGACGTATTCTGGGCTCAGCCCTTTAAGGGAGGGGCCATCACGGCCAATTTCCTTGGGAACCACCATGGGTCCTTGGATGGCAACAAGAATGCCGTGAGTGAATACACCGGATACAAGCGCTATTTGGGTGGCCTGGGGATATTTCTTGATGACGCAGGGGGCTTCAAGCTACGGGGCCGTTTGGATCTTGTGGATGAAAAGCGGGGTGGTGGGGCAATGGGGTTCGATTACGAAGCCATCAGGTCGAACATGGCGGGCAACCCCTTTCACTGGAGTGGAGGTCGGAGCGGTTCACCAGACAACCGGGGGTGGATTCGTCCAGATGGAGATTTTGCTCAGGCCATCCTCGACGGGCAAAACCCAACCCTGCTCGCGGATGGCCGAGTCCTCATTCCCTATGGCGGTGGCCGCGGGGGTTTCTCTGAAATTATCTACACCCAGCGTCAGCAGGGGCTCCTCGTGGCAGAACGGGATCTCGGGGACAACCGCAGGCTGCGCTTGGTATTAGGCGGCGCCAACCACGACCAAGACTCCTTCTATGAAGGCGATTTCTATATAGCGAATCAGCATCAGTGGTTCTTGGAAACGAGTGTCCAGTGGTTTCTGGGGGAGACGCTGGTGACGACCGGCCTCAACTACCGATTCGAGGATCTACGCTCCAAGGGGCGTTTGCGAAACGGGACGTTTGTGGATGGATTGGATAACTACGAATACAGGTCGCCCGCAGGCTACCTACAGGTCTACCACGCCTTCTTTAGCGGGAAGTTGGAACTGAACGGCTCTCTCCGCCACGATGACAACAACGTGTTTGGTGGCATCACCACGCCTCGCCTGAATCTGCTATGGCACCATTCCCCCAGGATGAACAGCCGATTGGCCTTCGGCCGCGGGTTCCGGCTGCCTACCTCCTTCTTCGAGCAGGATCATGGCATTTTGGCCACAACACGCATTGACCGAATCATTGAACGCCCTGAGACGTCGGATAACGCGAGTTATACATTTTCTGCAGGAGGCGACCATTGCGCTCTCGTGGTTTCCGCCAGCTATAACCGGATTAAAAACTTTGCACTCCTTGACTCGAGCGCAGCAGACCCCCTCACCGGAGAGCCAATAACCCTATTTACTCAGTCCCACGACCCTCTGACGGTAAAAGGCGTGGACGCCACATTTACCTATAAACTTCCGGGCCACGTGGAAGGCACCCTCGGGGCCGAAAAATATTCCTACCGGTTCACGCCAGGCACCCTCTCCTTTGCCCGACCTGAAGAGCGGGTTTATATCCGCTTCGACCATGACAGCGAGCGGCTGAATCTATTTGCGAGGGCCACCTGGACCGGGGCGATGGATCTTCGACGCTTCTACGATTACGAAGGCACGCCACGGTTCAATATGGATGGAACTCCCAAGCTGGATCGCAGCCCTTCCTACTGGACGGTGGACATAAGCGCCAGCTACAAGATCGCCAAGCCGCTCAGCTTGGTGCTCAGCGTGAACAATGTCTTTAACTACCGTCAGACAGATACTGAGGATTTCCTGTGGGTGGATTCCACGGGGGTGCAGGATGTAACCCAGTTTTGGGGGCCCAGTCGCGGCCGATCCATCCAGGCTGGCCTTCGCTGGACCTTTTGATCGGGAAGGCAACCGTCAGCCGGAAATTCGGTCTGGTTTGCAGAGTCGCTTCTTGTCGTTACTTGCGCGCCCACATCTTAGGCAGAGGTGGGTTGGCGACTCGACGAGTTTCTTGAAGGCCTCCAAAGCCTCCGCAAGCGCGTCATCCTTGACGAGCTTGCAGAGTTCTTTGTCCTTCAGCTTCTTCACGGTCGGCCAGCGGGCGCGGCTGGACCGGGTTCGGCGCTGTTGCCAAAGGATTGAAGGGCGAGGTAGCTGATGCCAAAGCGTTCGATCTTTTCGAACTGCTTTTCAAATTGATCGAAGTGGCGCTCTTCATCGACCACAAGCGCTTCAAAGACTTGCTTGGTCACGGAGTCGGCATTGGCACCGCATTCGATGGCGGATTTGTTGTAATCGATCTGGCTGCTTTCTTCCATGGCCATGGCTTTTTTAAGCATGGCCGTGGGTTCGGTGATGGCTTCCACCGGCCCGGCAGCAGCCATTTTTACTTCGCCCTTTAAAAACAAGATGCGTTCCGCGAGCTTTTCGACATGGATCATTTCCTCGATGGCTGTGCGTTTGAACAGCATGGAAAGGGGTGCGAGACCCTGATCGTCGAGATGGAAATGGAAAAGCATGTACTGGTGAACGGCCTGAAGTTCATCGGCCAAGGCGTGGTTCAGAAGGGCGATGCTTTTGCTGCGATCCATGGTGTCTCCTTGTTTTGGCGTGTTGCCAACGATGGTTAATGGCATTGCCTATGATCCTCCCAACTCGCCGTGGCGGCCAGAAGAGTTGACCCAGGTCGAGTAAGATTCCCAGTCAACAAACCGTCAACTTGGCGCTTGGCCACCCCCTTCGACCTGGTTTGGGATTGTTGGATTGCTGGCGCTTCAAATCGTGGGCCTATCGAAGGCCAAAGAAGCACGACCTGGCAGGATCGCGAGAGCATGACCCAGGAGACGTGCGAGGTATCCTGATGGTTCGGGGCAACTCGATTCTTTTGTGAGGTACTTCCATGATCCAGGGTCCCGTGGTGCTTCTGATTCTCGATGGCGTGGGCGATGGTGCGCGCAATTCCTTCGACGCCACCTTTCAGGCGGGCATGCCCAATCTGACTCGGCTGCGGGGGCGCTACGCCGCCACGCAGCTGCAATCGGGTGGAGAGTTTGTGGGCCTGCCCGAGGGGCAATTCGGCAATTCGGAAGTGGGCCACATGAACCTGGGTGCGGGTCGCGTGGTGTGGCAGGAGTTGACTCGCATCGATGCCGCTATCAAGAAGGGCACCTTCCGCCAGAATCCGGCCATGGGTCAACTGCTGGCCGAGCTGAAGGCTTCCGGCAAGCGCCTCCACCTCATGGGGCTCGTGAGCCCTGGCGGTGTTCACAGTCATCAGAACCATTTGGTGGCGCTGGCCCAATGGGGCCAGGCCGAGGGCGTTCCCACCGTCATTCACGCCTTTTTGGATGGCCGCGACACGGCCCAAAAGAGTGCCGATGGCTTCCTGGCGCAGTTGACGGATGATCTTCAGTCTTGTCCTTTGGTGAAGATCGGCTCGCTCTGTGGCCGCTACGTGGTGATGGATCGGGATAAACGCTGGGAACGCGTGGTACGCGCGTGGAAGTTGATGGTGGACGGCGAACCAGAGTTCAAAACCTCCGATGCCGCTGCCGCAATCGCGGCTGCCTATGCTCGCGGCGAGACAGACGAATTCGTAAGCCCCACGGCCACGGCGGACTTCCATCCCATCCAGGATGGCGACGGCATCATTTTCTTCAACTTCCGCGCCGATCGCGCGCGGGAATTCAGCCATGCTCTGGTGGACCCGGCGTTTGATGGGTTTGCTCGAACGCGCCTTCCCAAGGCGAAACTCGTTACCTTCACGCAGTACGAGCAGGATCTGGATCCCTACGTGAGCGTGGCCTACGCGCCCCAGAATCTTACGAACATTCTGGGCGAGCTCGTGGCCGAGCGCGGTTGGAAGCAACTGCGCACCGCTGAAACCGAGAAATACGCTCACGTCACGTTCTTCTTCAACGGTGGAAGGGAAGAACCCTTTGCAGGTGAAGAACGGCGCCTGGTGCCCAGCCCGAAGGTCGCAACCTACGATTTGATGCCGGAAATGAGCTGCCATGAGGTGACCCGAGGCCTGGTGGAAGCCATTCGCAGCAATGACTTCCGCTTCATCGTGTGCAACCTCGCGAACGGCGACATGGTTGGCCACACCGGTGATCTGAGCGCGGCCATTATGGCCTGCACCATCGTGGACGATGCCGTACGTCAGGTGGCCGATGCCGTGTTGGCTGCGGGCGGTGCGTTGTTCGTGACCGCTGATCATGGCAATGCCGACTGCATGCGCGACGAAGCCGGTAATCCCCACACCGCCCACACCTCAAACCCCGTTCCCGCCGTGATCGTGGCCAAAGAATTCGAAACTCGGCAGCTCCGTGCGGGCGGCGCCTTGTGCGATGTCGCGCCGACCTTGCTTGAACTGATGGGCTTGAATCAGCCCGCCGAGATGGATGGGCAGAGTCTGTTGCAGCTCAGTGGGAAAGCGGAAACTGCCTACTAAGACAATGTTAGACGTTCTTTAATAACTTTCGTTGGTGACCCCATGTCAAAGAAATCTACCGAACTAGAAGGTTCACAGTTTGTTCGGTATTTTGGGCCGGTGCTGCATGCTCTTCGGGAGCTTGGTGGATCAGGAACGCCACGTGAAGTAATCGAACAAATCGCTCGCGATTTATCTCTCCCTGATGAAGTTCAAAATGAGCTTATGAATTCCGGCGAGCCGAGATTCCCAAACCAAGTTGCCTGGGCACGTTTCTATCTCACTAAAGCTGGTTACCTTGATTCTTCCCGGCGTGGGATTTGGAATCTGACGGATCAAGGGAGATCAACTCCACTGACACAAGAAAACTCTCGAGCTTTGTATCTCGAGCTCGTTAAGCAATTCTCAGAAGACCGAAAGAGATCCAAGAATTCTCCATCAGAGCAAGAAAAGCAAATTCCGGCTGAACCGGAATCCGGCCCTATTGACTATCGAGAACGACTTCTTCAACTCCTAATGAGCTTGCCTCCAGGCGGTTTTGAGCGCCTCTGCCAGCGTCTGCTCCGCGAAAGTGGCTTTGTCCAAGTAGTCGTAACAGGTCGTTCTGGTGATGGTGGTATCGATGGGTATGGAACCCTTGAAATCAATCCACTCGTAAGTTTCAAAGTGCTCTTTCAAAGCAAGCGATACGCAGGGTCTGTATCTTCTCCGCAAATCCGCGACTTCAGGGGTGCGATGCAAGGAAGGGCAGACAAAGGCATTATCCTTACAACCGGCAATTTCACTGCGGACGCTCGTCGGGAAGCCTCCAGAGATGGAGTTCCTCCAATCGAATTGGTAGATGGTCAAAAGTTGATCGATATGTTCGTCCGTCTTGAACTCGGCTTGAAGCAAGTCACCACATACGAAATCGACTCAACCTTTTTTGATGAATTCTCCGATACCATCGGCGCTATTTAAGAAATCCAGGTTCTTAGGAAAGGCGCAGCCTTTCCTAAGTCTTGAACCTTCCCATCAGGGTCGCCAGGCCATCGGCGGTGCGGGCCAGTTGATCTGAAGTATTGGCGTTGTTCTCCACGGTGGCGGACAGTTGCACACTAGCGCTGGCGTTTTCCACAGCCTTTTGGGCGCTGAGTTCCACCTGTTGAGCCACTTCAGCGCTGGCATGGGCCTGTTCTTCCGTAGAGGAACTGATTTCCAGGGCCATGGAAGTCACCTGGCCGATGTGTTCTCGGATTTCGCTAAGTGCCTTCACGGCGTCCTGCACCGTAGATTTGCCCTGAGCCACGGCTTCGTTGCTGCCTTCGATCAGGGTGGCGATTTCGCGAGCGGATTGAGCGCTGCGTTCGGCGAGTTTGCGCACTTCTTCAGCTACCACCGCAAAGCCCTTGCCCATGGCACCAGCCTTGGCGGCTTCGATGGCGGCGTTGAGAGAGAGCAGGTTGGTTTGCCGGGCGATATCCTGGATGACTCGCACGGCTTGCACCACCTTGGCCGTGGATTGTTCCACCTCGGCCATGGCGGCGATGGCGGCTTCTCCGGAGCGATCGCCCACCTCGGTGGCACGAACGGCCGCTTCAGCTTGACGCTGGCTGACCTTCACATTGTTGGAAACCTCTTCGATGGAGGCGGTCAGTTCAGTCGTGGCGGAGGCCATGCGTTCCACAGAACTCCGCTGTTCCTCGGCATTGCGAGCCAATTCCTGACTGGTAGAGGAGATTTCGTGGGTGGCCGAAGCAAAGGTAGCGGCATTATCCGTAAGGCGCATCGAATCGAAGCGAATGCGGTTGATCATGCCCTTCAGGCGGGATTGCATAAATCGAAGCGTGGCCAGAAGACTCGTGCTATCCCCTAGCGCCGTTTCAATCTCCAGGCGCATATCGCCTTCGGCGATGCCTTTCGCGATCTTGATGGCATAGGAAGGGTCGCCCCCAATCTGGAAAACCATGGCTCGCACCGCGAACCATGCGAGGAATAGCCCCAAACCGATGCCGATCGCTGCCCCGAACCCAAGAGCCGTGTGGACGGCACCTGCAGGCGTCATCGACCAGAGGTAGCCCAAAAGCCCCAAGAAAAACGCAATCACCAAACCAAAACTCATCCAGAGTCTGGAAGTCAGCTTCATTTTAGCCAAGGGGATCCAAGGAGTATCGGCCTCTATCTCCTTAATGGATTTCCCATCTTTAATCTGTGCATAAAGCCATTCGGCATCGCGAATTTGAGCTCGGCTGGGTTTGCTGCGAATGGACACGTAGCCCACGACATGACCCTGTTCCACCACAGGCGTCACGTTGGCATCAACCCAATAGAAGCCGCCGTCCTTGCTACGATTCTTTACGTAACCGTGCCAGGGTTTTCCGGCCTTCACGGTGGTCCAAAGATCCGCAAAGGCAACCGTAGGCATATCCGGGTGTCGAACGAGGTTATGGGGCTGCCCGATCAACTCATCGCGAGTAAAACCACTAAGTCGCACGAATTCATCATTAGCGAATGTGATATTGCCCTGGGTGTCGGTCATGGAGACCAGAAAGGCTCCTTCCTGGAGCTGTTTCTCGACCTTGGTGATCGGTTGGTTATTGCGCATTGAACGCCCCTTTTACTCAGGTTTGAGGGACCCGGCAGGAGAGTCATCGTCCCAGAGACTCCCCCAGGTTAATTTGGGTAAAAAAGGCCGCCCCCATCACCCGTCGGGAGCGGGACCATGGCTCGATTTTCAAAAACTCACAGCGTGCGGATGAGCTCTCTCAAGCCACCCCAAACGATTTGAACCCCGATAGCAAGCAGGATGAACGCCGAAACCTGGCTGATGGTGGCGGCGCCCGTATTGCCAAGGCGACGGATCACATTCGCTGAATATCGGTAAAAAATAAAAATCGTGGCGGCAGCCATGGCAATGCCACACCCCACAGCAAGGAAGTTCAGGAGCGTTTGCGGGTGCCAGATTGGGCCACGAGGCACCAAGCTTAGGGTGACAGCCATGGCGCCCGGTCCAGCGGTGACGGGAAGCGTGAGCGGGAAAAAGGCCTTATCCAACATGTAGGTTTGGAGTTCGGCCTTCTCGGACTCGCTCATCTTCGGGTCTTTGTTCAACATGTGCCAGGCGCTATGGAATAGCAACAAGCCACCGGCGATGGCAATTACCGGAATCGAGATGCCCAACAGCTTCAGCAACCACCCCCCCACGAGCAGCAAGGAACTGAGGAAGAGGAAGGTATAGATGCCAATGAGCGCCGCCAGATGATTGCGCTGGGATTCTTTGACACCTGCCGTGAGCTGAATAAACACGGGTGCCATGGCGGGTGGATTAAGAATTGGAAATAGCGCCAGGAAGGCGAACATCATGGTGCTTAAAAAGCCGAGCATGGATTCTCCGATGGCCAAGGCGGACCCTCGCCTTCCAGTCTAAGCAATTCGTTGGAGACACGGCATTGCGATTGACGATGTGTAAAATGTTTTAACTATTTGCCTCGATTACTCGTGCGAGTTCGGCCCGTGGCCTGCTTGATGGGCGCCTGCTTGGGTTTGTGGGCGACAGGGGCCGGATGCCGTTCGCCCTGGCCAGGCTTAGCGGATTGGGCATTCTTGGGGTCGGCAGTGGATTGCGCGGTCAGGATGCCCAGCAGATTGGCAGTAATCGTAGGATCGGGCTTGGACATGGCGAAACCTCGCAAAAGAGTACCAATTAGGTGCTGGATACAGCTTCAGTGTAGTCCATTCAAGAAATGGTGCCTCCCTGGGCGGGTTTTGCCCCGGTGTGGAGGGCGACGATTCCGCCGCTAAGGTTGGTCCAGTGCACCTTGGCGAACCCGGCCTGTTCCAATTCCTGGGCTAGGTGGATCTGATCTGGGAATTCTCGAATGCTTTCTGGCAAATAGGTATAGGCCGAGGCGTTACCGCTGATCCAGCCGCCTATGCGCGGCAAGAGCTTCAAGCTATAAAAATCATAGAGCGCGCGCAGCCACGACCATTTGGGGCGGCTGAATTCCAGGATCGTTAGGCCACCGCCGGGCTTCAGCACTCGCAGAAACTCGGCATACGCCAAGGATCGTTGTTCGACATTTCGAATGCCGTAACAAATGGTGATCCCATCGAAATGATTGGCCTGAAAGGGTAAACGTTGAGCATCGGCACCGACGCTGGCCCAAATTAGGTTTTTTAGACCTTTCGAGCGAAATTTTTCGGGGCCCTGGGTCAGCATGGCATGCGTGAAATCGGTGCTAACCACCTCCGCCCCGCGTTTCGCTAGGGCCACCGTCGAATCACCCGTGCCTGCAGCAACATCCAGCATTCTCCGACCTGGGCACGCTCCGGACCGGGCAGCCATACGGTGCCACCAATAGAAATCGAGCCCGAGACTTAACACATGGTTCAACAGGTCATAGCGATGAGCGATCCCGCTGAACATGGATTGAACTCGGTGGCCTTCGGGCATTGCATGCCTCCATTGGGTTTAATCATGATCCCTGAACCCATAGAAAAGCGACGGGCGAAGATGAGGCCCGGCTCAGATACAATGGCTCTTTGCCTGAATCTGTTTTTTTAAGCTTGTTGGAGGTTTCATGGATACAACGAACGAGACCATCTTTGGGGGCAGCTTTCTGCTGGTTCCCATTGGGAGTCAGCCCCAATTCACACCCGAAGAGTTGAGCGAAGATGCCCAAGCCATTGGCCAAGCGGCCCGTGAATTTGTGGAAGGCGAGATCATTCCGCGTGATGGCGATATCGACAAACTCGATCTCGACTTGACCAAGGAACTTCTTGGAAAAGCAGGCGAATTGGGCCTTTTGAGCCTCGAAATCCCCGAGGCCTACGACGGCATGGACCTCGACAAGCTTTCCGGCCTACTGGTGCTCGAAGAACTCGGCCGTCAGGCGAGTTTTTCCGTAACCTACGGTGCTCACACCGGCATCGGCACTCTGCCCATCGTTTACTTTGGCAATGAAGAGCAGAAAGCCAAGTACTTGCCCAAGCTCGGCAGTGGGGAATGGGCGGCTGCCTATGCCCTAACCGAGCCCGGCGCCGGAAGCGACGCCATGAACGCCAAGACCGTGGCCACGTTGGATGGCGATACCTGGGTGCTCAACGGCTCCAAAATGTGGATTACGAACGCCGGTTTCGCCGATGTCTTCGTGGTTTTCGCCAAGGTCGATGGCCGCAAATTCACGGCCTTCATTGTCGAAAAAGACGACCCGGGTTTCAGCACGGCGGCCGAGGAGCACAAACTCGGCATCAAGGGCTCCAGCACTCGGGCGCTCAGTTTTGATAATTGCCGGATCCCCAAGGACCGTCTGTTGGGCGAAGTCGGCAAGGGTCATCGCATCGCCTTTGGCATTCTCGCCATCGGTCGCTTCAAATTGGGCGCTGGCTGCAACGGCATTGCCAAGGAAGTTCTGAAATACACGCTGAAATACACCGCCGAACGCATGCAGTTCGGCAAGGCCATCAATAATTTCGGTTTGATCCGAAAATACCTGGCCGACATGGGCATCCGCATCTTCGTGGCAGAAAGCATCAACTTCCGCACCATCGGTTACATCAACGAAGGCATGCGCGCCGCCACCTGGGACCAACCCGATGCCGCCAAGAAGAAAATGGAAATCATGGACGAGTTCCAGCTGGAAGCCTCGATCATGAAGGTCTGGGATAGCGAAGCTCTGGGCTTCATCGCCGATGACTCCGTGCAGTGCTTCGGTGGCTACGGCTTCAGCGCCGAGTATCCGCCCGAAAAGATCTATCGCGATAACCGGATCAACCGACTGTTCGAAGGCACGAACGAAATTAACCGCCTGATCATCGCCGGGCAGATCTTCAAAAAGGTCAGCAATGGCACCTTGCCCCTGCGCAAGGACATTGCCGATCTACCCACCCTTGGCAGCAGTCCCTTGGCAAAGGCCGAACGGGCCGTGGAACTGGCCAAGCGCCAGGCTCATTACGCCATCGCGGCTTGTTTGGAAATTACAGGCCAGAAGCTCATCGAGAATCAGGAAGCCGCCGCTCGCGC
>JAIFMW010000079.1 GCA_020048105.1 Deltaproteobacteria bacterium
GCCCTGGCTTGGGGTTTGGCCCTGAGCACGGTGTTGCTCTTTCATGCGACCTTCAGCATCAACTCTGTGGCTCACCTTTGGGGAAGTCGACGCTTCGAAACCCGGGATCAGAGTCGGAACAATCCCTTTCTTGCGTTGATTACCCTTGGCGAGGGATGGCACAACAACCATCACCACTATGCTTCAGCTTGCCGCCAAGGCTACTGCTGGTGGGAACTGGATATCACCTGGCTGATTTTGATAGGGCTACGAACGCTCCACATCGTTCGAGACATACGGCCCTGGCCCAAGGAACTTCGGAGTGAGGTCGTTCGATGAAAATTGCCATCATCGGTTCTGGCATTTCCGGCCTTGGTGCTGCGTATTTTTTGAGCCCCGAGCATGAAGTGTGGGTGTTCGAGAAGGACAACCGCATTGGCGGCCACACCCACACCGTGACCGTGGATACCCCGGAAGGCCGAACGCCCATCGACACGGGCTTCATTGTTCATAACCGCGAGAACTATCCCAATCTCGTGGCTCTTCTCGATCGACTAAACGTACCGACTTGCCCCAGCGACATGTCCTTCGCCTATCAGGGATCGGAATTCCTTTGGTGCAGCCGGGGGCTCAATGGCCTCTTTGCGGATCGTGGCAATTTATTGCGCCCACGCTACTGGCTGTTCTGGAAAGAAGTCCTGAGGTTTAATGCCCAAGGCCTGACGTTTTTGGAAAACCCAATTCCAGCAATGACCATCGCCGATTTCCTCGATCAGCATCACTTTTCCATGGACTTCCGCCACGCCTACCTCTTGCCCATGGCCGGCGCCGTGTGGAGTATGACGCTAGCTGAAATGGAACACTTTCCGGCCTTGACCTTGCTTCGCTTTTTTCAAAACCACGGCATGTTAGGCGTCACGACCCAACGCCCCTGGCGCACCATTCCAGGCGGAACATCAGGGTACCTCGAGCCCATTTCCCGGTCGTTTCGCGAGCGAATTCGCACGGGTGTCGATGTGAGAGTTCACCGTGAGAGCAACGGAGCACTGGTCCAAGTTCAGGGAGAGGAATCTCAATTTTTCGATCAAATCATTTTTGCCTGTCGCGGCCCTCAAGTGCTTGAAATTATGGGAGATGCCACTCCCTTGGAACGTGACGTGCTAGGCGCCTTTAGCTCAAATGTGAACACCACGTGGTTGCATGAAGACAGCTCCATCCTGCCCAAGCATCGCCGCGCCTGGGCTTCATGGAATTATCGAGAGCTCCCAGATTCCCCCGATCATCTCTTGCTTAGCTACCACATGAATCGCCTTCAGCCGCTTCCCACCAGCAAGGATTTCTTTGTAACCCTCAACCCCGAAGGCCACGTACGAGAGTCCGCGGTTCATCGCAAGCTGACCTACGATCACCCCCGCTTCACCCTGGAAGCCCTATCCGCCCAATCCCGGTGGTCCGAAATCAGCGGTCAGAATCACGTCCACTTCTGCGGCGCCTACTGGCGCTACGGTTTTCATGACGACGGCCTATGGTCCGGAATGCGAGTAGCGCGTGCTCTTGGTGCTCCATGCTGAAACCAAGGATTCAAAGCGGAAGATCTCGTTATCCGCGCAGCGGATGGCGAGTGGACGGCCTATGGTCCGGAATGCGAGTAGCGCGTGCGTTAGGTGCAACGTGTTGAAACCATCGCCTAAGAGCAGAAGGTCTCGTTATCCCCTCAGGAAATGGCGAGACAACGGCCATTGGTCCGAAATGCCGATCGCGCGTGCGCTAGGTGCCCAGTGCTGAACAGTCGCGAAAGAGCGGAAGATCTCGTCATCTGCAAAGCAGATGGCGAGAGGACGGCCGACACACTTAGCCCAACGTCAATCGTTCCCGAAATCAGCAAAACCAACCCCCAACTTCCCCCCACCAGCGCCCTCTACCAAGGCCATGTTGGTCATCACCGCTACACCCCAAAAACCCACTCCTTCCGCTACCCCCTCTTCCACGCCTTCGTAGATCTCGATCACCTCGATGATCTTTGCGAAGTCTCCCCCTTCCTGAGCCGCAACGGCTTCAACTGGGCCAGCATTCACGATTCGGATTACCTGCCCGATCGCACCGAAGCGACACTTCGCCAGCGCTTCGACTCTGCCGCCCGAGAAGCGGGCTACGAACCGCCCAAAGGCCCAGTTTTTCTTTTGGCGAATCTTCGGTACTTTGGCTTTTGCTTCAATCCTGTTGCCTATTACTACGCCTACGACACGGATGGCCGACTAGCCTTGATCTGCGCCGAAATCACCAATACACCTTGGAAGGAACGACATCGGTATTGGATGGTGCCCACGGATTTGAAATCGGCTCATTGGCTCTTTGAGATGCCGAAGGTCTTCCACGTAAGTCCCTTCATGCCCATGGATCTTCGCTATCGATGGACGTTCTCTCAACCTGGTGAAAACCTCCACATCCACATGGACCTATTGGACCAAGAAAAACTTTGCTTTGAAGCAAATTTAGCTCTGTCAAAAAGCCCCTGGCGTGCATCAGAAATACATCGGACGTTGGTTCGATTTCCTTGGGTCACGCTCAAGGTTCTTATCGCCATCTACTGGGAGGCATTGTGTTTGTGGACGAAACGAGTACCGGTGTTCACCCATCCGAAGATGCTCACCCCGCCCGAGGGATAAAGGGCCTAGCCAAGTCGCTGCTGTTGGGTGCACTTTCGGGACTGCAAGAGGGATACCTAGAACTGCGCGATGGCAACCAGATCTATCGCTTTGGGGATGAGGCTTCCCAACTCCGAGCCGAGGTTCGCATTCGTGATCCGCGTGCCTACGAGTTAGGCGCTTTCCGTGGCGAAGTAGGCCTGGGAGAAGCCTACATGCGCGGCTACTGGTCGAGCCCCGACCCTGTGGCTGTAGTGCGCGTGGCTGTGCGCAACATGGCGACCTTCGACCGCAGTGGCGGCCTCTTGGCAACCGCTGGGAAATTCCTGGCTCGGCTGCGTCACCTAGGGCGTGCCAATGATCGACAAGGCTCCAAAGCCAACATCGCCGCGCATTATGACTTGGGAAATGATTTCTACCGTGTGTTCCTTGACGAAAGTCTCGCCTATTCGTGCGCGTTCTTCGAGCATGCCGATCAGGATCTCGCGGCAGCCCAGCGCGCGAAGTTCGACCGCATTTGTCGAAAATTGAAACTCGGACCCCAGGACCATCTGTTGGAGATTGGTACCGGTTGGGGCGGATTCGCGGCCTATGCGGCCAAGACTTACGGCTGTCAAATCACGACCACCACCATCAGCCAACAACAGTACGATCACGCCAAAGCTCTGTTTGCGCGGGAAGGCCTGAATGATCGCATCACCTTGCTCTTGGAAGACTATCGCGATCTTCAAGGACGCTTCACCAAGGTGGTCAGTATCGAAATGTTCGAGGCGGTTGGGCTGAAATTTTATGATGCGTATTTTGGCGCCGTGGATCGCTTGCTTACGGACGACGGTCTAGCGCTGATCCAAACCATCACGATGAATGAGCGACGCTTTCCCACCTACATCAAATCCACGGATTGGATTCAGCAGTACATTTTCCCCGGCGCCGAGCTAGCCAGCGTGTCGGAGATTATGTTGAGCCTGGGCCGCGCCACCGCCCTGAATCTTCACCACCTGGAAGATATTGGACTGCACTACGCGCGCACGCTTCAACTCTGGCGTGCTTCGTTTCTGGCGCATCTCGAAGAAATTCGCAGCCAGGAATTCGACGAGACCTTCCTCCGAATGTGGGATTACTACCTGGCCTACTGCGAGGGCGCCTTTCGGGAACGCTACATTGGTGATGCGCAAATTCTGTTGGCCAAGGCAGCCACTCCTCGCGCCATTTTGGATGAGCCCTGGGGCCAGCCATGATCGCGCAGGCTTGGCCGATGCTGGCCTGGGGAGCCGCGGGCATGACGGCACTCATGGCCCTGACCTGGGCTCTGCATTTGCGCACCCGCAATGCGGGCTGGGTCGATGTGGCCTGGGCACTGGGGCTGGGCGGCTTGGCTGTCTTTTTCGCGCTGGTGGGCTCTGGAGACCCCTTACGACGATTGCTTATCGGGCTCATGGGAGGTATCTGGGGCCTTCGCCTAGGAATGCATCTGTTCCTTCGCGTGGCGAAAGATCCTCATGAAGACGGTCGGTATGCAACTCTTCGCCAGGAATGGGGTGGTGCCATCGAACTAAAATTCCTGGGCTTCTTCCTTTTCCAAGGCCTGTTGGATCTCTTTCTGGCCTTACCCTTCCTGCTCGCCAGCCTGGACCCAACTCCGGAAATTTCCCTTCTCACCTGGGCGGGAGTGGTGCTCTGGATCATCTCGATTCTAGGCGAAGCGATTTCAGATCGTCAGCTTCAGCGCTTCAAGCTAAACCCTTTGAACCGAGGACGGGTTTGTCGCGAGGGTCTCTGGGCTTTTTCACGGCATCCCAATTATTTCTTCGAGTGGCTCATTTGGATTGCCTTTGCTTTGGCTGCCACCTCAAGCCCTTGGGGCTGGATAGCTTGGTCATGCCCACTTCTGATGCTTAATTTCCTGGTGCGGGTCACCGGCATTCCTGCCACCGAGATGCAATCCCTGCGCACCAAGGGCGAAGACTATCGCCGCTACCAGCAAGAAGTCAGCGCTTTTGTGCCGTGGTTTCCAAAGCAGAGGATTCAATGATTCAGACGCTATTAATTCAAGATCGATTGCCCGATTGTCTGATTCGGTGGCGAATTCGCCAACTCCTGAAGGCTCGCCTCGAGGAAGAAACCCAAGGTGGTGCCGAAGGTATCCAGGAGCGTTTTCGAAAACTCCTGGAGACCTTTCGCACAGGCCCCATTGCTGTAAATACCGTGGAAGCCAACGAGCAGCACTACGAGGTTCCACCGGCCTTTTTCGCCCAAGCCTTAGGGCCCCGAATGAAATACAGCTGTGCTCTTTTTGAGGGTGCAAGCCAAGACTTGGCGACCGCCGAAGAAGCCATGCTTGAGCTCACCTGCCACCGGGCGCAGCTAGCGGATGGCCAACGAATCCTTGAATTGGGTTGTGGCTGGGGATCCCTGTCTCTCTGGATGGCCGAACACTATCCCAACGCCCGCATCACGGCTGTTTCCAATTCCAAAGACCAGCGCCTGCACATCGAGGCCAAGGCCCGGGAAAAGGGCTTTGACAACCTCCAGGTCATTACCGCCGATATGAACGTGTTCCAGCCCCCGGAAACAGGCTATGACCGCGTGGTGAGCGTGGAGATGTTCGAACACATGCGCAACCACGAAGCTCTGATGAACCGGGTGGCGTCCTGGCTTCGTCCCGGAGGGCTGCTGTTCGTCCATATTTTTGTGCATGCCGAGTTCACGTACCCCTTTGAAGTGCGGGATGAAAGCGACTGGATGGCCAAGTATTTCTTTACCGGGGGCATCATGCCGTCGGATGCCTACCTACTGCGTTTCCAAAACGACCTAAAGCTGAAGGATCATTGGCGGGTAAATGGCACCCATTACGCCCGAACGGCCCTAGCTTGGCT
The DNA here is from genome assembly GCA_020048105.1 of Deltaproteobacteria bacterium. GTDB lineage: Bacteria > Acidobacteriota > Holophagae > Holophagales > Holophagaceae > JAYREN01. Next base: position 5,501 of record JAIFMW010000079.1, read on the forward strand.
CCAGAACCAGGATAAAAACCGCCAAGAGATTCTGGCGCTCTTCAACACGGCGTACGGAGCTGAGGCCCTAGAGCGTTTCGTCTATTGGCGAATCTTCTTCATGGCCTGCGAGGAGCTTTGGGCGTGGAACCAGGGAAATACTTGGTTCGTTTCCCATTACTTGTTTGAGCGCCCTGCCCTTGCCAATATCTAGGCAAATTTAGCCCTTTAACTCCGGCACAACCTTGGCGAGTAGGCCTTGCCCCAGAACCATTCGGGGGAAAGGCCTCTCATGCTCCAAGCCCTCAAGCTAGCCCCTTCACCCCGCCCAACGACACCCCGGGAATCCCCTTCGGATTCCTCGAACTCGAACTTCGCCGGGTGCCTTGTCCAGGCTGGCGCTGCGCCGGAGAAATCCGTGCCTCGAACGGCCCTGCCTAGATACAAGAAAGCATCGGAACCGGCCCGCGAGCAGACCACCAATCCCAAAGAGTCTGACCTGGCGAGAACCGAATCCGCAGCCTCTTCCCCTCCCACACGAACCGAAACGGTGGGGAAGGATGACAAGGCCGAAGTTGCCGAGGATTCCCCCAAGGTCCGCGAGGGTGAAGCGGCCCCGATGCCAGGCAATCCCCTGAACGAAGGTCAGCCTGCCCAAAATTCAAACCTGTCTTCAGCCCCTATCGCGCCTATAGCGTTGGTTCCCCAAGCCATTCTCGGATCTCTTGAAAGCGAGACCAAGAACCTCACCCCATCAGCTCCGTTAACTACGAACATGGAGGCTGCAACCGCAGCGACCGCGAAAGCCCCGGTTGAGGTAGCCACGTTTCCATCCGCCGAGGGCAAGGCCACAGCCAATGGGAGTTCTGCGCCCATCCCACCCACGGGAACCAATGCTCCAAACACAATTCAACAGTCGGTTCCGCCGGAGGCCTCGTCCAAAGTCAACATGGGGAAAGATCAGCCCATCCCAGAGCCCAAGGCTTTTCAGTCCCTTTCCCAAGCCAACCCCAAAGTGCAATTGAGCTTCCAATTCTCAGAAGGTACTCCAGAACGCCAGGCCCCCATCGTCTCAACCATGCCTGCCCTGCGGGAGTTCTTATCACTCCCCAAACCCGAAATGGAAGTGCCCCAGCCCTCGAACCAAGCCTTCCGGTCCCAACTCGGTAAGAATTCGACGGCTTCCCAAGGTGAGCCTCCACCAGCCCAGGCAACCTCCACCGCGCCGACATCTAGCGCGGCTCCCGAAAAGGCAGGGACCGCTGCAGGCGATTCGTCCGTAGTCCTCACGAAGTCCGCTAGCGAAGCCGTTCTTCCTTCCCAGGGTGCCCCGATCCCCACCAACTGGGTGCCTGGAACCCTTGCAACGACCGTAAAGGCGATGGAATCGGTCCCAACGAATCTGGCACCTTCCACCTTGATGCAAGTCCAGGGCGCGGTTCATTGGCTCATCAAGAATCAGGAAAAAGGCGCCGAGATTCAACTCAACCCAGAAGCCCTGGGCCGCGTCGTGATCAAGCTGCACATCGAAGGCAGTGAGGTTCACGCCCGGCTGTGGGCATCGGAAGCCGGCACAGTCTCCATGCTCCAAGACCAGAAAGCCTCGTTGGAAACCTCACTCCGCCAGCAGGGATTGTCTCTCGGCAGTTTCGATCTGCACCATGGGCACCGAGGTCATGACACCCCATCCGCGCCCCAACAGGGCCGAATGGATTCCGGCGCGAAATTCGCAGATTCACTCTCTGGAAAGCAAGAAGTGCCGACCAATCCCTTACCCGTTCTGAATGGCGCTCGTTTGATCGAAGTGTTCGCCTGAACCAAAAGCGCAAGGAGTCCCCATGGAAACCTCAATGATTACCCCCACGACCACCGGAGCTATCCAGGGTGGCACCGCGAAAAAGGAACTCGATAAAAACTCCTTCATGATGCTGCTCGTGGCGCAAATTCAGCACCAAGACCCCACCCAAGCGCAAGATACCAACCAGATGATGCAGCAGATGACTAGCATGTCGAGCCTGGAACAGATGCAGAACATGAATACATCGCTGCAAGGACTCCAGATTCAAAACCAAGGATTGTTTCAGGCCCAGAGTTCAAATTTGGTGGGCAAACGCATCCGAGTGACCTCCTCTGGGTTCGACCTCAAGGACGGCAAATCCGCCATGGGCCTTGACCTTGCTTCCGAAGCGCAGGTGATGCTGACCATCAAGGATGCCAGTGGCAAGGTGGTTGCAAGCATCGACAAGGGAACCCTGAAGGCTGGCAGTAATCTGGTGGATTGGAATGGCCGAGACTCGCAGGGCAATCTGCTTGCCGATGGGGCCTATTCCGTCGAAATCAGCGCCAAAGACACCACCGGCGCAGCGGTGGAAGCCAAACCCCTGGTCTACGTGACGGTCGACAGCGTAATTTTTGCCAACGGAACTGTCTTCATACAAGCGGGGGGTCGCCGTTTCACCCTCGCCGATGTCAACGAAATTTCGGCCTAACCGCGGGAGCCAATCATGGGCCTTTATTCATCCTTCTACGCCAGTCTCTCCGGGCTATCGACCAACGCTGCGAATCTGAGCGTGATCGGCAACAACCTCGCCAACCTGAACACCATCGGCTTCAAAGGCTCTTCGGGCACCTTCCAGGATCTCTTCTCCGCCTCGTTGGGTTCCCAGGGCACCCAAGGCAATGGCAACCCCATCCAGATTGGGCTGGGCACCCGCCTGGGCGGCATCACCCAGAACTTTGGCCAGGGCTCGTACGCATCCACCAGCAACGTCACGGACATGGCCATTTCGGGTCAGGGATTCTTTGCGCTTAACACAACTTCCGGTACCCGCGCCTACACCCGCGCAGGCAACTTCACCATCAACAGCTCTGGCTCCCTAGTGGACCCCAATGGGAATCAGGTGCTGGGCTGGAATCGTGTGGGCACCAGCATCCCCAATACGGGGACTGCCGTTCCCGTCGTGATCAATATGGGTACCACGTCACCCGCAGCGGCCACCACCACGATCAATGCCAATACGAATCTGGACGCCGGGGCCGCCGTTGGCAGCGCCTTCGTCTCGCCCATGCAGGTCTATGACAGCCTCGGCGCCTCTCACAACATGCTCTTCACCTACACCAAAACCGCCGCGAACACTTGGGGGCTCGTCGTCACCACGGATGATGCCACCGCCACGGTAGCCGGCGCTCCCGCCACCATCACCTTCAATGCCACCGGCGGACTGGCAACACCCGCCACCGACCAGACTTTGACCGTGAGTGGTTGGTCGAATGGCGCCAGCCCTACGGTGGTTAACTGGGACCTCTGGTCTGGTACCGCTCCAGCCACCTCGAGCATGACCGGCTTCGCCGCGCCCTCATCGACATCCAACACCTATCAAAATGGCTTTGGTGCCGGCACGATTCAGAGCTTGGTCGTCGACCAAGATGGCAATATCACGGGAACCTTCACCAATGGACAAACGAACGCCTTAGCCCAGGTGGCTCTGGCCGTTTTCTCAAACCAGAACGGTTTAGCCAAGCGAGGCGATAACACCTGGGGCGAAACCCTGGCCAGCGGCACCGGCACCGTTGGCATAGCCGCCCAAGGCGGGCGCGGCGTGGTACTTGGCGGCAATCTCGAACTTTCCAATGTGGACGTGGCCGAGGAATTCACAAAATTAATCGTTGCCCAGCGTGGTTACCAAGCCAATAGTCGCGTGGTGACCACTTCGGACGAACTCCTACAAGAAACGTTGAATCTCAAACGGTAAAAGCAACGATAGATGACGGCATGGGGTTCCCGGTGTAAGTTGAATCACTCCGGGAATCCCATGTCGACTTTCTACTTACCAACTCCTGAAAACCCAGGTCGTATCCTGGTGGTGGACGATCTGCCTGGAAACCTGAAGGTGCTCGGGATGGAGCTTCGCAACCATCCCTTCATCTTGTCCATGGCTCGCACCGGAGAAGAAGCCGTAGAGCTCTGCCAGCGCACACCCTTTGAGGGCATCCTCATGGATGTGAGCCTCGAGGGAATGAATGGCATCGAGGCGTGCCGTCGCATTCAGCAGATTCCAAGCAATGCGAGGACCCCCCTGATTTTCTTGAGTGCCGTGCGCATTGGCCAGGACTGGGTGGCCGAGGGCATTGAAGCGGGCGGCATCGACTACTTGGTCAAGCCCTACGCCTTTTCCGAACTCCTGGCCAAATTGCGAATGCTCGTTCGCCTTTCCCGCCAAGACGAAGCCGCCATGGCCGGCGAACGCCATCGGGCCCTGCTGGAAGTGGCTGGCGGAACCGCTCATGAACTGGCCCAACCCTTAGCCACCGCCCAGCTTCTCGTGGATCAAATTTTAAGAAACCCCGACTCGCCTTCCCGCGAACAACTGAATTCGCTGCGGGAAACATTAGGCACCACAAATCGCGTGTTGGGTCAAATTCAGCACCTGCACACTTACATCACCAAACCCTACGCCACAGGACGAATCCTGGATCTGACCCGCAGCAGCCAACCGCTGGATACCGACGGCTCGGAGAAGTGACACTGCTAGACTGAGCCTCCAGCACACGGCTGGACGAGGTCTCAATGAACCAGGTCATTTCCCCTTTGAGTCTGCGCCGGAAGACCCGGCAAATCATGGTTGGAAAAGTGCCCATTGGCGGCGATGCACCCATCAGCGTGCAGAGCATGACCAAAACCGATACGCGGGACGTGGAAGCCACCGTCAAGCAGATCTACGATTACGCTGCGGCAGGCTGCGAAATCGTGCGGGTGTCGGTTCCCACCACACGCGCCGGAGAAGTCTTCCACGAAATCTGCGCCCGTAGCCCCATTCCCGTGGTGGCCGATATCCACTTTGATTACCGCCTGGCCCTGGTGGCGGCCGATGGCGGCGCGGCCTGCCTGCGCATCAATCCAGGCAACATCGGGGGCCAGGATCGCGTGCGCGCGGTGGTGGAAAAAGCAGGTGAGAAGGGCATTCCCATCCGCATCGGCGTCAACGGCGGCAGCCTGGAAAAAGAGTTGCTAGAGAAATTCGGCAGCGCCACACCCGAGGCCATGGTGGAAAGCGCGCTGCGCCATCTGGAAATGCTCGAAAAAGAGAGCTTCTACAACACCAAGATCAGCCTCAAGGCCAGCGATGTCATTCGCACCGTGCAGGCCTATCGCTTACTGGCCAAGCAGGTGGATTATCCCTTCCACCTTGGCATTACCGAAGCGGGAACGCCTTGGGGCGCCACGATCCGCAGCAGTGTGGGCATGGGCATTCTGTTGGCAGAAGGATTGGGCGACACCATTCGCGTTTCCCTCACCGGCGAAGGCCAGGAGGAATGCAAGATCGGCCATGAAATGCTTCGCGCCCTGGGCCTACGCAGTGGCGGCTTCCACATGGTGAGCTGCCCCAGTTGCGGCCGCGTGCAGATCGACCTAAACCGCGTGGCCAATGAGATCGAAGCGGGCCTGCGGGAGATCAATCACGAGCACATCACCTACGCCGT
>JAIFMW010000043.1 GCA_020048105.1 Deltaproteobacteria bacterium
AGCATTAAGTCGCCATCGCGCACAGCAATCGCTTTTGCTTTCGTTATTGGATAGCGAAGTTGGCCTACGGGGCTTTTTGGCCACGGGGGATTCCAAGCTGCTGGAGGTCTATTACCAGGGCGCTCGCACTGAGGCGGATGCGATCCGCAACACTCTGGATAATTTGGACCAAGCCGATGAAAAAGAGGCCCAACCTCTGTTGCAAAAAATTCAGATCATGGTCCAGGCTTGGCACGAACAGGTGGCGGATCCTCTCGTGCGGGAGCGAAACCGCGGCTCCTTGGCCAATCTCCGGGGAGCGCTGGAGAAAGAGAAGCGAAATTTCGAAGCCATTCGCGAGGCCAGTGAATCCCTGCTCCGGTTCTTGGATGATCGGGACAATAAAAGATTGACGGCGGTTGAGGAATCTCTGGCCGCCGCTCGTTGGATTTCCATCGCGGCCATGGGCGCTGTGTTTTTGATGGGGTTATTGGTATCTCGATGGATTTTGCGCAAGGTCGCCGATCCTCTGGTTGAGCTTTCGGATGCCGCCCGCGCGGGGAGATCCTTCCCTGAACCCGAAACCATCCGCTCCGTGCGCGAGGTTGAAGTCCTTAGCCGCGCCCTTTTCGAACTGGACGAAAGGGTGCGAGCGAGGGAACAGGCGCTTCTTCAAGACCACGAGGAAACGGAAGCCATTCGCACCTTCACGGAGCTCGTGCAACGCATCGACCAAGAGTCTGATCTTCTGGCTGCAACGGAGCAGGCACTTCGTCGCTTCCTGGGCGCGGATCCGGTCCAGATTTTTCTTCGTCCAACGCTGGGAGACGGCCTCGAAGCAAGGATTCCCGAATTGGAGCCCGAAGAAGCCTCACGACACCGCATTCTGGGTGATGCCATGGCCTGTCGGGCCATGCATACGGGGCAACCGGTTCAACTGGACACGAAGGCTGCGACGGCCTGCCTGTGCCCACTTGGAGTACCGGGAAAAGGGAGCTACCTTTGCATCCCCTTGGTAGCCTCGGGCAGGGTCATGGGATTGGTGAATCTGCAGGCCTTCCGACCGGGGCATTTCGGCCTAAACGCTCGGCGGGTCGCCGAGGCTTGTGTCTCTGTGGCGGCAGCCGCTTTGCAGGCCCTTCGCGCCTTGCATTTAGCCAAGGAAGAGGCTTTGCGGGATGGTTTAACCGGCGCATTCAACCGTCGCTTTCTGACCGAGGTAATCACCAAGGAAATCGACCATGCGCGCCGAGGTGCCTTGCCTCTTTCGGCCCTGATGTTCGACATCGATCATTTTAAAAAATTCAACGACCAGTTTGGCCACGAAGGTGGCGATCGTGTGCTTCGGGCCTTTGCTCGCTGCCTGCAAGAGCAGGTTCGCTTAGGTGATGTCGTGGCGCGCTATGGCGGTGAAGAATTTTCGGTATTGCTGCCGAATACGACCTATGAAGTGGCTCTGAATTTGGCCGAACGATTGCGGAACAGTGTTGAAGCACTCCCCCTTTTGGGCCCCGAATTTCCGCTTGGTTGCAAAATCACGACTAGCATTGGCGTTGCAACTTTTCCCGAGCATGGGGTCGATGGGGATGAGCTCCTGGCCTCTGCCGATAAGGCTCTTTATGGGGCCAAAGGGCAGGGGCGCAATCGGGCCGTTGGTGCGCGAGATATTGGCTGGTAAACACTGGGTTTCTTGACGAAATGCGGCCGGTGGATCATGCTTTCTAGTTCAGGTCTTTGTCAGTTTCATAGCGCGATATCCAGAAAGGTGGAGGGACGGGCCCTGTGAAACCTTGGCAACCTGCTGCGGTCGAGCGTGGTGCCAATTCCCCCCGGAACAGCAGGATTGGGTCCCGGAAAGATGCTGAGCTGTATTGAATCGGCAAAACTGGAAAACTTGGATTTCGTATCCAATCTGTCGTGCAATGGCGCTGCCGGAGCAATTCCCATCCGAGGTTCCATGTCTTCCACATTCAAGGATGTTCTTCAAGCCGGTAAACGTCTTCTCTTTGATGGCTCGGTGTCCACTGTGCTCTACGAGCGGGGCTTGTTCATCAACCGCAGCTTCGACGAAGCCAATCTCGTAACGCCGCAGATGGTGCGCGGCATTCATGAGGTTTATCGCGCAGCCGGGGCTCAGGTTTTGACAACGAATACCTGGGCGGCAAACCGCCCTAAGTTGCATGGCTATGGGCTGAGCGAACAAATGGCGGAAATCAATCGAGCCGGAGCGCGATTGGCACGAGAGGCCATGGGCGAAGGCACCGGCTGGGTGGCAGGCTGCATTGGGCCACTGGGCTTGCGTCTCCAACCCTGGGGTCCTACTTCTCTGGATGAGGCCAAGGGCTTTTTCCGTGAGCAAGCGCAGGCCCTGATTGAGGGTGGTGTCGACCTATTCGTTCTTGAGTCCTTTGCGGATTTGGATGAAATCCATCAGGCCATTTTAGCTATTCAAGAAGCGGGCCCTTACCCCATCGCTGCAATGATGACGCCCAACGATGAGGGGCAAACCATCGCCGGTACTGAGCCCGAGTGGTATGTCTGCAAGTTGGCCGAATGGGGCGCTGATTTGGTGGGTGTGAATGGTGGGAGTGGTCCAGGACCGTTGTTGGATCTCTTGCGGCGCTTCAAGGCGGTGACGGATCGCCCCCTAATTCTTCAACCGAGCGCGGGGCTTCCTCGCGTGGTGGACGGGCGACTGCTTTACATGGCGAGCCCCGAGTATTTGGGTGAATTTGCACGGCAGGCCTTCCAATTGGGAGTGCGAGCCGTGGGTGGGTGCGCAGGCACGACACCGGCACATACGCGCACCATGCGCGGTGCCTTGGCTCAGGAACAGGCCTTCGTGGAGATCAATCCCGAGATTCGGGAGCCAAAGAATGCCCGTGCGAAGGCCGTGGTGCCCTTCGAACAGCGGAGTTCCTTTAGTCGCAAGCTCGCGGAAGGCAGCTTCGTCACCAGTGTGGAACTGGTTCCCCCTAAAGGCACCTGCCCCGAAAAATTGCTGGAAAAGGCCGCTCTTTGCAAGGCGTTAGGGATTGATGCCATCAATGTTCCCGATGGCCCCCGCGCAACGGCTCGCATGTCCGCGCTGGCGGCATGTCTACTGATTGAAAAACAAGTCGGGATCGAGGCGGTGCTTCACTTTGCCTGCCGTGATCGAAACTTACTGGGCATGCAGGGTGATCTCCTGGGCGCTGCGGCCCTCGGGTTGAAAAACCTACTGGCAGTTACGGGCGATCCACCCAAACTTGGTCCCTATCCCCACGCCACCTCGGTTTATGACGTGGATTCCATTGGGCTGGTGAATATGATTGCGCAGCTGAACGCCGGGCTTGACCTGGGCGACAGCAGCATCGGCGCAGCCACGGCCTTCACGGTTGGCGTGGGGGCCAATCCCATGGCCTTGGATCTGGAGCGTGAACACGAACGCTACCAACGCAAGATCGATGTTGGAGCCGAGTGGGCTATTACCCAGCCTGTATTTGACCCAGAATCGCTGTTTCGTTTCATGGATTTCGCTGCACCGCTCGGGATTCCCGTGTTGGCGGGCATTTGGCCGCTCAAGAGTCTGCGCAATGCTGAATTCATGGCCAAAGAGGTGCCCGGTGTGTTCGTGCCAAAGGCGCTGCTTGAGCGTATGGCCTCACGCACCAGCGCCGAGGATCAGCTCAAGGAAGGCCTCGATATCGCCACCGAATTGATCGAACTGGCGAGACCACGCGTCCAAGGTCTTCAGATCAGCGCCCCTCTGGGTCAGGTGGAAATCTTGAAGGATCTCTTGCGGCTTTCAAAAGGAGAGGCCTGATGGTCGATACCGATTTGGTGAAAGTTCATTTCATTCTGGATGATCTCTTGGTGCAGGCGCCCCAAGGCACGCCCTTACAGGAAATTGCGGATCACGCCGGTGCCGATATCACCTTCGGCTGCCGAAGTGGCTCCTGCGGAACCTGTCGAGTGCGGGTGACGAGTGGCCTTGAGGACTGCTCGCCCGCCGAGGCCGAAGAACGTGATTTTCTGGCCTCGCTCGAAGCGCCAGCTGATCATCGACTCGCTTGCCAGGTCTGCGCGAACGGCGATTTGGAAATCGAATATTTGGGGCTGTGAACTGAAAAACGATTCACCACAAAGGACTCAAAGCGCACAAAGAAAAGATAAAGACGGCACAAAGATGGGAAAGAAAGACACAAAGAAGAATGGGTTGGGGTGTCTTGCAATCGGTCGAGTTTGTTGTGGATTGTTTTTTTCGGTGCGCCAGTTATTTCTGAAGTTATTGCCTCCTCTGTGCCTTTCTTTTTTCTTTGTGTCTGTTTTTTCTCTGTGTCCTTTGTGTCCTTTGTGGTGAAAGTCTTTTCATGAACACACTCGCATCCCTTCTCTTAGAACGCCCACTGCTGCTGGATGGCGGCATGGGAACGCAAATCCTTGCTCGAAAGCCAACGGTGGATGATTTCGGCGGCTTGCAGCTCGACGGCTGCATGGAAATTTTCAACGAGCGTCGCCCCGAGTGGATCCGCAATATCCATGCGGCGTACTTCGACGCCGGGGCGGATGCAGTGGAGACCAACACCTTCGGCGCCAACGATGTGGTGTTGGGGGAATTTGCCATCGCTCATCGCACGGAAGAAATCAATCTCTTGGCGGCCCGGTTGGCCAAGGATGTGGCTCGAAGCTACGATCGGACCCGTTTTGTGGTGGGGTCCGTGGGGCCTGGCACCAAGCTGATTACCCTGGGTCACATCGATCCCGATTCGCTCTTTGAGTCCTATCGCGCTCAAGTGCGTGGCCTCTTGCTCGGTGGAGCCGACTCCATTCTCATTGAGACTTGCCAGGATTTGGGTCAGGTCAAGACCACGGTACGAGCGGCCCGGGCGGCCATGGCGGATACAAAAATTCAAAGGCCACTTTGGGTGCAGGTTACGGTGGAAGCCACGGGCACGCTGCTGCTCGGGACGGAAATTTTCGCCGCCCTTACGGCCATCGAGATGCTTGGCGTGGACGCCCTGGGGCTCAACTGCGGTACGGGGCCGGATGAAATGTATGCCCCTCTCGCCACCCTGGCGGAAGCCTCTCCCTTTCTTCTGAGTTGCTTGCCTAACGCGGGAATGCCCGTAAACGAAAGTGGGAATTTGATTTACCCGCAGACCCCCGAGATTTTTGCGGAAAAGGTAGCCGCGGCTGCGAAAACCTTTGGGCTCAATATCGTCGGTGGATGCTGTGGCACGACGCCGGCCCATATTCGCGCCCTGGCTCAGCGCATGGCGAATGTGGGGCTGACCCGACGCACCCCCAGCATGGAGCGCTCGGTCTCGAGCCTTTATCAGGGCGTAACCTTGCGGCAGGAACCACGTCCACTCATCGTTGGCGAGCGGACGAATGCCAATGGGTCGAAGGCCTTCCGTGATGCCCTGGCCAAGGATGATTTCGACGCGCTGGTGGGTATCGCCAAGGATCAGCAGCGCGAAGCGTCCCACATGTTGGATGTTTGCGTTGCCTATGTGGGGCGCGATGAAGTTCGGGATATGGATGAATTCCTGAAACGGTTGGTGACCCAGTGCACCCTGCCGTTGATGATCGATTCCACCGAGCCTGCGGTTATTGAACGTGCGCTGAAACTGGCGCCGGGCAAATGCGTGGTGAATTCCATCAACTTCGAGGATGGCGAAGGTCGTGCGCGACAGATTCTGGACCTTTGCCGAACCTATGGCGCTGCGGTGGTGGCTCTCACCATCGACGAACAGGGCATGGCTCAGACGCTCGAACAGAAGCTCGTAGTGGCCCAGCGTTTGGTGGATCTGGTCATCGGCGAGTACAAGTTCAATCCGTCGGATCTGATCATCGACCCCTTGACCTTTACTTTAGGCAGTGGCGATGAGGCCTATCGGCGTTCGGCCATCGCCACGCTGGATGCCATCCGTGAAATCAAGGCGCGCCATCCTGGCGTACTCACCATGTTGGGCGTATCCAATGTGTCCTTCGGACTCAAGCCAGCGGTTCGCCACGTGGTTAATGCGCTCATGCTCTATCACGGTGTTCAGGCGGGGCTGGATCTGGCCATCTTTAATTCCGGCAAGGTCATACCCGTGGCACGAATTCCGGAAGATCAACGGCGCGCAACGGAAGATCTGCTCTTTGATCGACGCAGTGAAGGCTACGACCCGCTGAAGGTTCTGCTCGAAATCTTTGGCAACGGGAAGGTCGCCGATATGACGGCTTCCTCTCTGGAGGCCATGGATCCCTCTGCCCGCCTTCGTCAGGACATCTTGGATGGCGAAAAACAACGCGTGCTCGGCGATGTGGATGAGGCGCTGAAGTTCCATGACCCCCTTCATCTCATCAACGAAGTTCTGCTGGGGGCAATGAAGGAAGTGGGCGAACGCTTCGGCGCCGGAACCATGCAATTGCCCTTTGTACTCGAAAGCGCCGAAACCATGAAGGCTGCCATTTCGCGCATTGAGCCCTTGCTTCCCAAGGAGTCGAGCACTTCGAAGGGGCGGATTGTCTTGGCCACCGTTAAAGGCGATGTTCACGATATTGGTAAGAATCTCGTGGACATCATCCTCAGCAATAACGGTTATGAAGTGGCGAACCTGGGCATCAAGCAGCCCGTGGAAGCGATCATGGCTGCAGTGGATCAAGCGCCGACACTGGCCGTTGGGTTATCGGGCCTGCTGGTGAAATCCACGGCGATCATGCGGGAAAACCTCATCTCCATGGCCGAAAAGGGCTATACGCTCCCGGTCATTCTGGGTGGGGCTGCCCTGACCCGTGATTTTGTGGAGCAGGAATGTCGACCACTCTATAAGGGCCCCGTTCGCTACGCAGAGGACGCCTTCGAGGGGCTTCGGATTCTCGATGCTTCCCGCAGTGGGGACTTGGCGGAGCTCGAAGTGCCCGTCCAGGCTTCAAAAATTACCGTATTGCGCCGTGGCGAAGCCTCGGTTCCTCTCACCCCCGAAGGCCGCAGCTCCTGGGTTAAACGCTCAGACACGATTCCTGAACCACCCTTCTGGGGTGTTAAGGAAGTGGCTCACGGCCCCGAAGATCTTTTCGAATTCTTGGATACTTTCGTGGTGATTCGAAATCGGTGGTCCTTTACTCAGGGCCAGCTCTCAGATGCGGACTTTGATCAGGTAATCAAGGGAAAGGCCGAACCGCTGCTCGCCTCTTGGAAACAGCGACTCCTCGCCGAGCCGTTGCTTCGCCCGCGGGCCCGGTACGGCTATTTTCCCGTCCAGGCTGCGGGGGATGTGCTGAAGGTCTTCGCACCGGATCGTAGTCAGATTCTCAGTGAATTTGTGCTCCCGCGACAGGCGGCGGGTCGGCGCCTGTGCATTGCCGATTACTTCGAGCCTGTGGGCAGCTCTCGCTTCGATGTCATGGGGTTGCAACTAGTGACCCTGGGTCGTGAAACCGCTGAGCATGCGGCCAAGCTGTATGCCGCGAACCAGTATTCGGACTACTTCTCCTTTCATGGTTTGGCCACGGAGCTTACGGAGGCCTACGCCGAGTTGATCCATTCCCAAATCCGCCGCGAGCTGGGAATCCACCAGCGGGACGCAAAACAACTTCGCCAGCTGTTCAGTCAGGGGTACCAGGGTTCCCGATATTCCTTTGGTTATCCCGCCTGTCCCGACCTGGAAGGCAACGTCCCAATCCTGGAGTTGCTGCAGGGAGCCGAGCTCGACGTGGAAATCACCGAGGGCTTCCAAATGGTGCCAGAGTACACCACCAGTGCCTTGGTGACCTGGCATCCCCAGGCGAGGTACTTCGCCGTCTAGCGCTGCTTTGAAAGCCACTCCGCAAGCCGATGATGGAACCGATCTGGATTCAGAAGGTCATCCGTGCAAAGGCGGGCGGGGCAGGGCTCTCTTAGGGTGAAGATCAGAATTGGTCCCGGGGAATTGGCGGGCTTGGGTTCGGGTCGCGAGGGCGGAGATACGCTGCGGATCTTCCTTGGAATGGCCACGCACATTTGGGACTCCTGGGCGGCGTATCCCATTAAAGATAGGCATCTGCCACACTTACGCCATGGCTCGTATTTTTCAGACCCCCGTGGCGCCCCTCTTTCCTTTGGAGGGCCCGGTGCGCGTCATGCTCTTCGGGGAAGCTCCAGGACCCCTCGGGGCCGATAAGAGCGAGATTCCGTTTTGGGGTGATCGGGCCGGCCTTTTGGTCTACCGAGCCCTGGAAGTAGCCAACCTTGCCGAGGTTCCGCCCGAAGCCTACGAGGACTGGGATGGGGCCCGACTGAAGGCGCAAGGACTCTCGCCAACCCTTCATAGCGCTGCCTTGAGCAACGCTTTCCCGAGCTGCCCCACCCGCGATGGTCAGACCTTTAAGGCCCCCACGGATCGCGAGTTGTCTTCCACGGAAAATCTCGCCCGGATCGCTCTGGAACTTTCCCTAGCGGCCTCGAGGTGCACGGGCACGTTGCGGGTAATCGCCATGGGAAAACGTGCCGAGTGGTTGTTTCGGCGCCTAGCAGGAGTTCCGCCCTTCGACTTTTTTACCCTGCCACACCCCTCGGCCCAAGGACTGCTGCAGGCCGCACCAGACAAAGGTAAAGGGCTGCGGTTAGCAGATCTTCAGGCGGCCTGGGAGCGAAGGCTCGGGGCACTCTTATCGCTTGAGCCCTGATTGGTTTGTTGATTTGGCGCTACGATAGTCCTAACAAATAGGAAGAAACAGAACCACTTGGATGGGCCTGCTTTGGGCTTCGGGAGGTTGTTTATGGGCACAAGGAGCATGCTGTTCGGAGCCGCGTTTCTCCTCATCACAACAATGGTTTTTTTCCTTGCCTCGAACCAGATCGGATTCGCACAAGACCCCATGCCAGCACGGAAGGCGCACGCCCTCTTGTTGGCGAATGTGCTCGGTCCCTTGACGGATCCCGCCGATTACCTTGTGAGCGAAAAATTTGACGGGGTGCGAGCAACTTGGGATGGGAAGACGCTTAAATTTCGCAGTGGCCGCGTGGTTTCCGCACCTGCTTGGTTCACGAAAAAACTCCCCGTCGACCCTCTCGATGGAGAATTGTGGTTGGCTCGGGGACGCTTCGAGGAGCTTTCCGGTTTCGTTCGTAGGCTTCAACCCGTAGACGCTGAATGGCGGCAAATCCAGTTCCTGATTTTCGAATTACCCGATGCACCTGGAACCTTCATGGACCGCGCCCAGCGCATTCAGGAGATCGTTGCTGCGGCCAAATGGCCCCAACTGATCGCCATCCCACAGTTCCGGGTGGCGGATCGCGTGGAACTCCAGCACAGGCTGAACAAGGTGATTCTCGCAGGGGGTGAGGGGTTGATGCTTCACCTTGCGAAGGCGCCCTACGTAACAGGGCGGAGCGACGTGTTGCTGAAGCTGAAACCCTTGGACGATACCGAAGCCGTGGTCGTGGAGCATCTGCCCGGCAAAGGGAAATTCGTCGGTTTGATGGGAGCCTTGCGTCTCGAAATGCCCGATGGAAAGCGCTTCGTTTTGGGCACAGGGTTTTCGGATGCGGTCCGCCGGAATCCGCCCCCGGTCGGAACCCTCATTACCTACACCTATCGAGGATTTACGAAGAATGGCTTGCCGCGCTTTGCGAGCTACTTGCGGGTGCGCGACACGTTTTGAGAGTGCGGACTTCCCTTGTCATACATCACATCAGGGCTGCCCACGGTAATTTTTAATGGGCATTTTGGACGTTTGATGATCTTCTAGGAGGTCGCGCAGCGTTTCGATGAACGCCGGGCATGGAGGTGCATATGGCACGTTTAGACAAGACTTGGAAGGCCGAGGCCGAAGACACAGCGCTGGCCGCCGAACTTCATACGACCCTAGGGGTTAGCCACCGCCAGGCCAAGGGCTTAGTGGACGCGGGTTGCGTGAAGGTGAATGGCACCGAGGCTCACAGTTCCGGCCTGCGCCTGAAGGCCGGAGATGTTCTCGAAGTTGGTTTTGATCCCGCGCGCGCCTACCAGGCACTGCCAAAGCCGAGAAAAGCCTTGGACGAATCTGGATTTCGCGTGTTGCACGAAGATACGCACTTGGTTTTCGTAGATAAGCCCGCCGGCCTCCTTACGGTGCCTGCGGAGAAGGGCCACGAGGACAATCTGGCGGAAGCGCTTACGGATCATTACCGTCGGCGCGGCTTCAAGCGCTTTCATCTTTTCATCGTTCATCGCTTGGACCGGTTCACCTCGGGCGTGTTGGTCTTCGCCAAAACACCCGAAGCGCTCCACGGACTGAAGACGCTTTTTGGCGCGCATAAATTGCAGCGAATGTACAAGGCGATCCTGGTGGGTGAGGTTCCCGAGAACCAGGGCACGCTCTTGGGTCATCTCGTTGAACGCAAGGACATGAAGATGGCTGTGGTCCAGCCTCACAAGGATGACGTCAAAGGCGCTAAGTCGGCCGTTACGCACTACCGCGTGCTGGAGCGCCTACCGGGGCATACGGTGGTGGAAGTTAAGTTGGAGACGGGTCGCCGAAACCAGATCCGCGTGCAGTTTGCGGATCGAGGATTTCCCCTTTTGGGCGATCAGGTCTATGGCCAGAAGAGTGAATTATTGGACCGTCAAGCCTTGCATGCCGAGGTCCTGGGCTTCCGCCATCCCGTGACCGATGAACAAGTCACGGTGACCTCGCCCCTGCCCAAGGACATGGAAGCCGCACTCAAAGCCCTGCGCACGCATCGCCGAGTGGAGCGTGCCGAGGCTGGGGTTCAAGGGGAAGAAGGCATCTACAAGCCCAAGATCACCAATGCTCGGAAGTTTGATCGTGTGCAGCGAGCCCACCGCTTCGGCGGCGACAAGCTGGACGCTACGCCGCAATCCGAACGAACGGAACAACGGCAGGACCGACCCGAGCGACAGGATCGCCCAGAGCGAGGCACGCGTCCCCAGGGCTCGCGGCCCACGGGAGGCCGACCCAAGGCTTCCACCGGTGGACGGCCTGCCCCCCGCACGAGCACTGCGCCCGTGGGTCGAGCCAAGC
>JAIFMW010000003.1 GCA_020048105.1 Deltaproteobacteria bacterium
CGAAATTGGCGACTACATCGTGACCCATCCCCAAGTGCGATTCGTGGCCTTCACTGGCTCCGCCGAGGTGGGCTTGCGGATCAACGAATTCATCGCCAAGCCCGATCCGCGCCGCAAATGGATGACCCGCTACGTCTCCGAAATGGGTGGCAAGAACGCCATTCTGGTCGATGAAACCGCCGACCTGGACGCCGCCTCTTCGGGCATCGTGCGCTCGGCCTTCGGGTTCCAAGGCCAGAAATGCTCGGCCTGTTCCCGGGTCATCGTGGATCGCCGTGTCAAAGAAAAGCTCTTGGCCCTCGTGCTTGAAAAGGCCAAAAAGCTTCCGGTCGCTGATCCCTGGGAGGATTGCTGCGTCTTTGTGGGCCCCGTGGCCAACCAGGGCGCTTACCGCGATATCTTGCAGGCCATCGAAACCGGCAAGAAGGAAGCCCGACTCGTGCTGGGTGGTTCACGCATCGATCGCCCCGGTTACTTCATCGAACCCACCATCTTCGATAACGCCAAGACAGATGGCTTCCTGGGCCAGACGGAAATCTTCGGCCCTGTGGTGGCTTTTATCGAAGTGGATTCGTTCGAGCAGGCCCTGGAAGCGGCCAACGGCACGGATTTCGGCCTTACCGGCGCCATCTATTCCCAATCCATCGAACGCCTGGACCGTGCCCGCAGCGAATTCCATGTGGGGAATCTCTACCTCAACCGTGGCTGCACCGGAGCCTTGGTAGGTGTTCATCCCTTCGGAGGCTTCAACCTTTCGGGCACGGATTCCAAGGCCGGTGGCCCCGATTATTTGCTCAACTTCACCCAGGGGAAAACGACCTCGGAACGGGTGACCGTGGTGCGAGCACCAGGGATTGGGGTCTAAAGCACCACCCATCGAGCCCGTGAGCTTCGATCGTTCATTTCGCGGCTTACCCGAAGGCCATTTTTTCGAGTACCTTTCAGAGATGCAGTTCTCGCTCTGGCAGGCGCTTTCACGACCAAAAGGGAAAATCGCCTACTTGGTGGGCTTGCTCTTAATCACCGGAGCCTTTGGCGGTTGGCTTTTCTGGGGGCGCGGCCCTGGCCGTGCACCCATCAGCCTCGCGTTAGCTCCTGATGCAGCCTGGGAAGGCTTCACGCGCGGCCAAAAAACCGGCCTCCTGTTGCTCCTCAAAGACCACCTGGAGATCCTTCACGGGCAAACGGTGGTTGAGGCCGCCAACCTAACGGAATCCGAAAACAGCACCATCACCCGAGTGGTGCTTTCAGGAAAACGTGTGGGCGACAATTTGGGACTCGAGGTTTGGATTCGCGCAGGTGCCGCAACGGAAGATCGCTGGACTTCGGCACTGGAGCCACCCCGTGCGGCGATCGCAGCCTGCCTAAATCAATTGCGCACCAAGGTGCCTGCCAAGCTGACGGTGCTTCCAAGATCCCCATCCCTGTTCTGGGATCTCGCGGAAGCCACAGGTAGTGGGATCGAACAAGACCCCCGCCCATCCATGCTGCTAGCCCAAAGGATTGTGGAGCAAGAGTCAGACTGCGCTGGCGCCTGGGCCAGCCTAGGCTCGCTTTATTACTGGCATATTTCGAGGGAGTCCTCTGCTCACAATACGGAACGGTTTCATCGCTGCGATTCCTTTTTCCGGAAGGCCTTTGATCTCGTGCCTCACTATCCCCGCGCAGTGGACGATTTCACTGGTTTCAAAACCGATCTCGGGAATCCAAAAGAGGCCTTGGAGATGGCCTTGGCCGCCGTTCAAAAATACCCACGGGTCGCCCATCTCTATGGCGCTCTAGCCTATCCGGCCCGCATTTCCGGCCTTTTGGACGGCGCCTCGCGCGCCTTGAAAATCAGGGATGCCTTGGCGGGACCGCATCGCTTCGAGCGTGATTCGGTTGAAAACACTCGCCTTTATCGAGGTGAATGGAAAGATTTTGAACGCCTCCTTGGTTCGGGTTCCGACACCGTCAACGAACCCAGCCGTGACTTTTATCGCGGGTACATCCGTTTATTGAACGGCCATCCGGCGCAGGCGCGTGCCTTTTTTGTCCGGGCCCAGCGGGTCAAAGGCAGTTGGGTTCAGTTCGAAACGCTTGCCCACGTCTTTGAACTGGCCCTTTCCGATAATCGGGCAGAAGCCATGATTGTGCTGCGGCAACTCAAGGCCGAACGCGCCTCACTGAGGATTCCCGACGGCGAATTTACCTTCAAAATTGCCGAGGCTTTTGCCTACCTGAAGGACTACGACGAGGCCACCGAAACCGCCATGCGGGCCTATGCCCAAGGGTTTGGCTGCACACGGTGGTATCAGGAAAGCCCCTTCCTGGCCGAAGTCCCTCGGCAGGCTCGTTGGAATTCCCTTATGCAACATTTGAAGGAACGCCAGGAGCTTATGGAACAGATCTATCCGGCCTCTCGGTTTTCGAATTAGGCCAAGCTTTTGAATTCAAGTTCGGCCCCGGCGGCTCTCTGAAATTCCTCTCAACACTTCTCCTCAACCACCGGTATTAGTTGGCAGGGAGGAAAGGAATCGATGGCCGCTGAACTGAACGATGTGCTTATGGAGGAGGAGTTGTTGCCCCTTCCAGAGGCCGTCGGCAACCACCCCAGTTCCGTAGAATCCACGATCCTCAGGGTCCTCGGGGGCGAAGTCGAGGCCTTCGAAGAGCTGATGGCCCTGACCGAGGCAAAGGTCCTTGCCGTGGCCTGGCGCATCCTTGGCGATCGGGAACAGGCCAAAGATGCTGCCCAAGAGGTTTTTCTTCGGGTTTACCGCTCCCTCAACCGCTACCGCCTAGGTGAAAATTTTCAATCCTGGATGTACCGAATCACCGTGAACGTCTGCTACGACTTAGTCAGAAAGCGTGGACCCGCTCCGGCTCCCGAATTTTTTCTCGAAGGCCACACACACTCAGGCTCCGAACACGCCGAGAACCTTGTCCTGCTGAATGAACGCCGCGCCATGGTCCTTCAAGCCCTTGGAACCCTTAGCCCCGCTGAGCGGTCCGCCCTGGTGCTCCGGGATTTGGAAGGACTTTCCACCCAAGAGGTTGCTCAGACTCTGGGTGTACGGGCTGTCACGGTCCGCAGTCAAATTTCCTCTGCCCGTTCCAAGATGCAGGTCTTTTGTGCTCGCTTAATGGGAGGCCGTCCATGAAGTCATCCCACGTCCTTGAGCAATTGTCCCTTTGGGTTGGGGGAGATCTTCCCGAGGAGGACATCTCCGCCATTCAAGCCCACCTGACAGAATGCCCATCTTGCCTAGCAGCCGCCAAGGCGCTGCGCACGAGCCAGGCCTGGGTCAAAACGGCAACCGAATCTCCTTTTTCGGCTGAAGACCATCGTCAGCTCCGGCTCCGGGTTATGGCCCAAATTCGGACACAACCGGTAGGCCACACACGAGGTTTGCTTTCGCATTTCAACCCACGCTGGGCGTTATTGATGGCCGCCGCCCTGGGGCTCTTCGTGGTTGGTACTCGCTGGCCCTTCAAGCCGGCTTCGGTCCCTATCCCGCCCAGGGCCACAGCACCGCCACTCGCTCCCCAGGCAATCGATAGGCCTTCGCCAGTTTTGGTCCCAAGGCCTTCCGTCGTGCGATCGCACTCAATGCCAACGCTAGAGGTCGCCGGAACCACCAACCCCACCCTTTCCCGAATCGAACTCCAGACCAACAATCCCCAAATCCGCATTATCTGGCTCGCCCGCGCCACGACCGCAGCCCAACCGCCACCTACCCCTGATCGCATTGACGATCCCACTTAGGAGAAATCATGTCTCCCTTAACCGCCCCCCTGCACGCGCTGTCCTTCGCGGCTCTGTTAAGTACCACGACCTTGGCCTTCAGCCAAACCGCTACCCCAGCCCCGGCTCCTGCCCCCGCCAAGGCACCGGAGTACGTCACCGATCGCGCCTTCAAGAGCAAGGTCTTCGTCGTACAGCGCTCCCCCAGCCAATTGCGCGAGATCCTGAAACCCCTCTTAAGTGGATTCCTGGGAGCCCAGATTGCCTCCTCGGATAACGAAGGGCTGAAAACGCTCTCCGTGCGCGATTTCCCTGAAAATCTCGCATCAATCGAAGAGGCCATCAAGCGCCTCGACACCGCCTCGACACCTCGCAACGAGGTTGAATTCCATATCCATGTGCTCTTTGCCTTTAAGGCTCAAGGCCCCAGTGAAGGCTTTCCCGAAGAGCTAAAAGATGTGCTCAGCACCCTCAAATCGACCTTGCAATACAAGAGCTACACTCTGGCGGCGTCGTTCGTGCAGCGCGCCACCGCAGGTTCCTACAATCTTCGTGGCATGGGTGATACGGCAATCTCGAGTGCAACTCCAAAAGGATCTGCCAACTCGGACGGGTTGAAATTCCGCTGGAATATCGACAACCTTCAGATGGAATCGCCCATGGAAGGCCCCACCAATCTCAAACTCAATGCGTTCGAACTGCACGCCACCGAACGCATCGGAGCCAACTACAACGACATCGCCTCCATCCGCACCCACCTCAACATCAAAGACGGTGAAAAAGCCGTAGTCGGCACTTCCGTTCTAAAGGACCGTGGCCTCATCGTGGTACTAACCGCCAAAGTCTTGAAGTAATCCGCATCAGCGGGATTCCAACGACCCTAGCTCAGCCCCGAGGCTTCACCACGATCGAAGCCTTGGGGGTTGGGCAACCAAATTCACAAAGCCCGCAGCCCGTGCAGATTTCAGCTTCCACCCTTGGATGAGCAGGTTCGCCTTCGCCACCTTCGATGAGGCGAATGGCTTCACCAGGGTAGGGGCATCGATCCACGCAGGTTCGGCAACTTTGTGCGCCGCGCTCGTCAGTGGGCCACGTCAGGCAGGTTGCCACATTGATCTCAGCCAGTCCCATGCGCACGGCGCGAGGGCCCTCCCGATCGATGCCTGCGACCGAGAGGCGCGGCCAAACCAACGCCCCCTCGGGACAAGCTGGAATGCAGGGTAGCTCGGTGCAGAGGAAACAAGGCATGGAGCGGGGGCTGATAAAGGGCGTGCCCACCGCAAACCGGGCGCTGCCCGACGCCTTCACAATGGAATCCTGAGGACAGGCGCGGATGCATTTATCGCAGCGCGTACACGCCGTTAGGAAGGCAAACTCATCCAGAGCTCCCGGCGGTCGCAACAACCCTGGATCGGCCCCAAGGACAGCTTCCTCCAAATGTTCCGCTACGAAACCCGCGAAAAGGGTTCCGAGCGACTTAAAAAAGTCACCCCGCCGCTGAGGAAGATCGAGTTTTCCCGCCATGAATCCATTCAATCAGGAAACGCACGACCTGACTCTAGGCATACTCATCAAAAAGACGGCTGGTGGCCTTGCTCCCTGAACCAAGAGCCCCTTGCTTGTTGTACTGAGGCATCGAGTTGTTGCCCGCAGCCCAGGGGTTCTGGGTTGTCTTCTGCGTTTGGTCTTGGCGCTTGGAGGCCTTCAACTCCGGGTGTCGGAGCGCATAAGTGGCCAACTCCGAAGGCGATACAACGCCATCTCGATTAAGATCCCTGGCGTCAAAGTAGGTGAAGGCCGAAGCCTTCGCCGTTAAGCCATTTTGAATTCCACCGATTGCCATGGGTCCACCCCTACGCGGGAGACACCTCTAAGTATAGGTTTCCTGGGGAGCCACGCCGCCCAGGGAAACCCAACTCATTCCCGACAGCCTCGGGGAAATGGTATTGCCCCGGCTTTCGCAGAAAGAATTTGGGAAAGCAGAGTTAACCAAACAATACTGCCGGCTCTACAAATCCAAAACCCTCAGCAATGGCCGCAACACACCCCACAAAACGGGATCGAAGCCTAAGGTGAGAATGCCCGTCTGGCGATCCGCTCCAGTGCTCAGGTGTGCCAATAATTCTGGGCTCACGGCGACTTCGCGGCTGGTGGGCGGATGTTCGGCCCACTTCACGCCCAGCGGGGCAGGTTGGGTTTCCAGGCTTCGACCTTCTTCCGCCTTCAGGTGCAAGATCAGTAAATCCCCGTGGAACACCGGTACTCGAACTTCGATGAGCGCTCCGCGACCCATCTGGGGCACCACTTCGAAGGCCGCGCGGTAGCCCAAGGTTTCGATTTCGGGCTCGTCGCCTTTGAGGATTGCCACCGTTTGTTCCATGAGGCCATTGAGGCCCAGGTCACCCAGGCAAGCCACGGAGCGGAGGTGCGTTCCGGCAACTTCACCAAAGCCATGCACCAGGGTGGGAAGCAGGGCCAAGACCAATTCCAGCGCTTGGCGCCCGCGCAAGGCTCGGTGATCACTAGGCCAGACTCCCGCCAGAGGCATGGGTTCCAGGCTTTCGGGCGCGTTGTCCCGCAAATCGAGAATCCGCCCCGGGAAGGTCGCCAATAATTCGGGAACGGCCGGATCGGCCACCACGATGACGAGATCAAGGCCTTCCAGCAGGGCAGGGTCCGGCGCAAAAACCACAATGTCGCTTTCCTCTTGTTCCACCGTGAGAGGGCCCGCGGACAGTGGCAAAACAGAGGCATCACGATCTTCCAAAACCTTGACGAGTTCACGCCCCAGCATGGTTTGAGCGCCCAAGACGGCGAGTTTAAGCATGGATACCTCGAAAAGTGTCGGTTGGAGCTTTGCTAATTAAACGCGCACTTCGGCGATTTCCGCCGCGGTGTGATCCTGCAACGCCGCTGCGATTTCCTTGCCCAGGAAGGCCTTGACCTGAGCTCCCGCGCGGCCCGTGAAGCGACTGGCATCGAGCATGGCGGCCAGTTCGGACTCGGTCATCCTCCACGAAGGATCGGCAGCCAGAATTTTCAATAGCGGATTGGGCTGGCCTTCTTCCTTGATGGCCTTGCCAGCTTCCAGCGCCGCGACCCGGAACCGTTCGTGCAAATCCTGTCGATCCCCGCCACGCTTCACGGCCTCCATCAGGAGCACCTCGGCCGCCATGAAGGGCAATTCCTGATTGAGTCGCGCCTCGATCATCTTGGGATAGACCACAAGGCCCGACGCCACGTTCTTGTAGAGCACCAAGATCGCGTCCACGGCCAATAGGCCCTGGCTGATCGTCAAGCGGCGGTGGGCACTATCGTCCAGGGTTCGTTCCATCCATTGGGTGGCGCTGGTCTGGTAGCTGGAAGGCATCAAGCCAATTACAAAGCGAGCAAGGCTATTGATGCGTTCGGAGCGCATGGGATTTCGTTTGTAGGGCATGGCGGAAGAACCAATCTGTGCTTTTTCAAAGGGTTCTTCCACTTCCTTGAGGTGCTGCAGCAACCGCAGATCACAGGCGAATTTGCTGGCACTGGCCGCCAAGCCGCACAGCACTTGCCCGATGCGATCCTCCAATTTGCGCGTGGCGGTCTGACCACTGATGGGAATCGCTGGAAAGCCCACCTTTTCGCAAAACCGCGCTTCGAGGGCTTCCACCTTGGAATCATCGCCTTCAAACAATTCCAAAAAGCTGGCTTGGGTACCTGTGGTGCCCTTGATGCCACGCACCGGCGTAGTGCGAATGAGGTGATCGAGGTCTTCTAGGTCCAAGAGAAGATCCTGAAGCCAAAGGCAGGCGCGTTTCCCCACCGTGGTGGGTTGAGCTGGCTGAAAGTGGGTAAAGCCCAAGGTCGGCTGATCGACCCACTGGCCCGCGAATGCCGAAAGCGCTGCAATGACATCCTGGAGGCGTCGACGAATCAACTGCAATGCTTCTTGGCTGATGAGCAGATCACCGTTGTCGGTCACGAAACAACTGGTAGCACCCAGGTGAATAATGGGCCGCGCGGCGGGTGCCTGCTCGCCCCAAGCATGAATGGCGGCCATCACGTCATGACGCAACGCGGACTCGTGCTTAGCAATGACCGCCAGGTCGACATCTTCCCGCGTGGCTTTCATCTCTCGGATCTGCTCTTCGGTAACAGGCAGGCCTAACTCGTGTTCACTCTCTGCCAAGGCAATCCAGAGTCGCCGCCAAACCCGCATGCGATAGAGCGGCGACAGCAGGCGCACCATGGCCTTAGAGGCATAGCGACTGGAGAGCGGATGCTCGAAGTGCTCAAGTTCGGCGAGATCGGATGACGGTAGGAAGGACATGGGCAGGCTCCACCTCTAGTTTCGCACAGGCCCAGGTCTGGATCTCGCTCCAGAACCGGTATCACCGCCCAAGACTCAAATTCTGTGAATGTTCCACATGGAACAGAAGCTCACGTTCTGTGAAAATGAGGCTTTGAGGTGGACCATGCCCATGTACGAAACCCTTCGATCCAATGATCCAGGCGTCTTCCAGGCCTTGGAGCTGGAAGTCCAGCGCCAGCGCCATCACCTGGAATTAATCGCCTCGGAAAACTATGCTTCCAGGGCTGTTATGCAGGCCATGGGCAGTCACTTCACCAACAAATACGCCGAAGGGTATCCCGGTCGTCGTTACTACGGCGGCTGCGCCAATGTCGATACCGTTGAGAATATCGCCCGCGATCGTGCCAAAAAGTTATTCGGCGCCGAACATGCCAACGTGCAGCCCCACAGCGGTGCCCAGGCCAATATGAGCGTTTATCTTTCCGCCTTGAAGCCCGGCGATGTGGTGCTCGGTCTGGATCTCGCTCATGGTGGCCATCTGACCCACGGTCACCCTCTCAACAGCAGCGGCATCCTCTACAAGTTTATCGGCTACCAGGTCCGGAAAGACACCGAGCGCGTCGACATGGAGCAGGTCCGCGCCTTGGCCCTGGAGCACAAGCCCAAGATGATTGTGGTCGGCGCCTCGGCTTATCCCCGCACTTTCGATTTCCCCGCCTTCCGAGCCATCTGTGATGAGGTCGGCGCCTTGATGATGGTCGATATGGCCCACATTGCCGGACTGGTGGCCACGGGACATCATCCCAGCCCCGTGCCCTACGCCGATTTCGCCACCACCACCACCCAC
Source organism: Deltaproteobacteria bacterium (assembly GCA_020048105.1). Classification (GTDB taxonomy): domain Bacteria; phylum Acidobacteriota; class Holophagae; order Holophagales; family Holophagaceae; genus JAYREN01. The sequence continues at coordinate 8,872 of JAIFMW010000003.1, forward strand.
AAGACCTTGCGTGGGCCGCGTGGCGGACTCGTGCTTTGCAAAGAGAAATACGCCAAGGATCTGGATCGCGCCGTATTCCCTGGCATCCAGGGCGGCCCGCTGATGCATGTCATCGCCGCCAAGGCGGTGGCCTTTGGTGAAGCCCTGAAACCGGAATTCAAGGAATACCAAGAGCAGGTAATCAAGAACGCCAAAGTGCTGGCCGACACCCTCTCCGGCAAAGGCTGGCGCATCGTTTCCGGCGGCACCGATAACCACCTGATGCTGATGGATGTTTTCCAGCAGGGCATCCTGGGCAGCGAAGCCGAAAAGGCCCTGGATTTGGCCGGAATTACCGTAAACAAGAACGGCATCCCCTTCGACCCCAATCCCCCACTCCGCCCCAGTGGTGTGCGCCTGGGCAGCCCCGCCGTCACCACCCGAGGCATGAAGGAAACCGAAATGGCCATGATCGGCGACTGGATCGATATGGCCCTCAAACACCGCGCTGATGAATCCGCCGTGGCCCGCATCCGCGAGCAGGTCTTCCATCTGACGGACCAGTTCCCCATTCCTGAATAGATTATTCAGGTTTTAAAAACAGGGGGCCGATTGGCCCCCTGTTTTTAGATGGGCACCAAGGACAATTTTTCGGGTTTTCGTTTATCGACGGTGTAGCTGAAGGCCTTCAAGAAGCTTTGCCCTAAAAGGCCATCGATGCCGACATCAGCCGGGCGAACGGCGGCAGCCGAGACGTTGGCCAAGGACTGGCCCATGGTGGTTAGCTTCGGAATCGTGAAGTGTCGGCCCTGGAGTCGCAGACCACCGACTACGATCAGGCTGACCGACTCGGCTTGCGCACCGCCCAACCCGGCGGCCTCGGCGACCTCTTGACTGAGGATGGTCTCGGTGGCGCCGGTATCTACGATGACCCAGCAGGGTTCATCCTGAATCAGGGCTTCCACAACGACCAATCCCTTGGGATTCAGCGCCTGTCCTTTGATGGCCCATTCGCCCAATTCGCGACGGATGGCGCGAACCTTGGCCAGCGAAGCTGTATATTCTGGGCGCTCCGCCTTGCGAAGGGCGATCCGTAATTCGGCCAAAAGCCGATTTACGCGCACAAAAAACGCGACGTCTTCACCGGTTTTCACAAATTTTTCAAAATCCTGAACCCGAAGATTGATGGCCTCCTGATTGGCCAGGATCTGGGTCCGCTCGGTATCCAATTCGGCTTTGGTCTTGGCGGCAAGTGCGTTGAATTCTGCGATGGCCCGCTGGCCCGCCTCGTTTAACTCATTCACTTTCCCCGCGAAGAGATTGCGAGCCTCGATGCGAGCGGCATACTTCGCATTCCCAGGTTTATCCGCACCATCGGGAATGGAGGCCTTTAGTTCGGCGTCGAGTTTGGTCAACTCTGCAAAGCCCGTTCGGCCCGGAGCTGTGGCCTGCTCCATCTTGGCCCGTGCCTCGGCCAACTCAGCATTGGCCCGTTTCGAACGCCCATTAAAGGCTTCGATTTCCTGGTTGGACCGCTCCCGCACCTCATCCGCCCGAGGCCCCCGAAAATGACGGTTCAGCACCTGTTCTATTTCTGCAATGCGACCCTCAAAAGGTGTCTGCGCGAGCAGCCCCAGACCCGCGACCAACACAACGGAAAGGCTTCGGAATGGATACATCCCATCCTCCTAAAAAACGGGCCGCTTTCGCGGCCCGTTCGTTTCAGGAAAAACTACCAACCGAGGAGATACGCAAAAATCAGCGGCGCGACGATCGTGGCATCGCTTTCGACAATGAATTTGGGGGTTTCGATGCCCAGCTTACCCCAGGTGATTTTCTCATTGGGCACCGCCCCGCTATAGGACCCGTAGCTGGTCGTGGAGTCGCTGATCTGGCAGAAGTAGCCCCATAGAGGCACTTCGGTGCGCTCCAGGTCCTGGTGAAGCATGGGCACCACGCAGATGGGGAAGTCGCCCGCGATGCCTCCGCCGATCTGGAACATGCCCAACGGGGCGTTTTTCGTGACCTTGGTGTAATGGTCCGCCAGCCACGTCATGTACTCGATGCCGCTGCGCACGGTGTGGACATTCTTGCCACGTCATGTACTCGATGCCGCTGCGCACGGTGTGGACATTCTTTACATCGCCACGAATGACGGCAGCAGCGTACATATTGCCGAGGGTGCTGTCCTCCCAGCCAGGAACCACGATGGGCACGTTCTTTTCAAGGGCGGCCAACATCCAGGAGTTCTTCGGGTCGATTTGGTAATGCTCCACAAATTTGCCAGCCTTCAGCACCTTCTGGAAGAACTCATGGGGGAAGTAGCGCTCACCCTTGGCATCGGCATCCATCCAGACTTCTAACATGGCCTTTTCCATGCGGCGCATGGCTTCCATTTCGGGGATGCAAGTGTCTGTCACCCGGTTCATGTGGCGGTCCAACAGGCCCTTTTCGTCCTCGGGCGTGAGATCACGGTAATGGGGCACGCGCTCGTAAAAGTCGTGGGCCACCAAGTTGAAGATGTCTTCTTCCAGGTTGGCGCCAGTGCAGGTGATCAGGTGAATCTTGTCCTGACGGATCATCTCGGCCAGGGATAGGCCCAGT
>JAIFMW010000064.1 GCA_020048105.1 Deltaproteobacteria bacterium
GATTTGCGCAGACCCTCCACCCTTAACGGGGGTTTTTCCGAGACCATGGGCCCCTCCTGAAGGCAAGTCTAAGGCCTATGCCGAATCCTTCGGGTAGTTGGGCACTTAGAAGCGCTGCACCGCTTCGACAAAACCCTGGAAGAACCTACGCGCCGCCGCACCACACGCGTCATCGAGCCCCACCAGATTTTCGGGATGCCACTGCACGCCGAAGACCCAGCGGTTCGGATCCTCCGCTTCGATGGCCTCGATGAGCGGGCCAGATTCTAGGGGGCTGATTGTTCGATGCCACCCCACAGCCTTCAGGCCCTGTGCTAGGCGCTTCACCGCTTGATGATGGCGGCTGTTCACAGGGAATTCCAAACTGCCCACCAGGGCGGCCATTCGGGACGAAGGGTCGAGCTGCACAAGGTGATGGCGGTCGGGAACCTCGGCCCTGCCGTGGCGATGGACATCGGGCTCGCAACCGAAATGGCTGGGAATATCTTGGATGAGGCTGCCACCGAGGGCGACATTGACCATCTGTTCGCCCCGACAAATGCCCAGAATTGGTAGACCGGCCTCCCAGGCCCTAAGGATCAAGGGCCGCTCGAAAGCGTCCCGAGCCTCGTCGGGCACGGCCGTGGGATGCAGAGCTTCATCCATATCCCACTGGCGAGGATGAATATCCCCGCCACCGCACAGTAGGAGTCCCGCCATGGCATCCAAATCAGGTAAAGCATCTCCAGGAGCCACGATCTGGACCGTGCCAATCCAGCCCCCCAGGCGGAGGGCAGGAAGGTAATACTTCTCGGCACCCGATTTGTCGCCACAGGCCATAACGATGCTTGACACTAGGTTCCCCCGGTTCATCATGGACACCCTACCACCCTCAGACGGCTGAGCGGTTTTCGTGCGGCGGAGAGCTCCGTCGTGAAGGAGGAAAGCATGTCCGGTTCCCTCAACAAGGTGATCCTCATCGGCAACCTGGGACGCGATCCCGAACTGAAGATGACCCCCGGTGGCCAGGCCTTGGCCCGCTTCAGTCTCGCCACCACTGAAACCTGGAAGACCCCCCAGGGCGAGAAAAAGGAAAAGACGGAATGGCACCGCATTGTGGTGTGGGGCAAGCAGGCTGAGATCGCGGAAAAGTATCTCCGCAAGGGCAAGCAGATCATGATCGAGGGTCGCATTCAGTATGGCGAATTCACCGATCAGGCAGGCGTCAAGAAAACCACCTGCGATATCCGCTGCGATAACTTCGTCATGCTGGGCAAGATGGATGAGGGCGGTGGCGGCCGCAGTGGCGGTTCCCACCGCGACGAGGGTGGCTTCGACGAACCCATGCCTCCTCCACCCTCCGGCGGCGGCAACTTTGATGACGATATTCCGTTCTGAAGTCTTTACCGCTTAAAGAAAACGCCCGCCGATCGGCGGGGCGGGCGTTTTCTTTAAGGAGAAAGATATCTAGCGGTCGACCTTGATCACAATCGTCTTGGACAGCATGTCCTGAAGGCCCTTGCGCTCGGCACCCAAAATGAGCAGGTAGGGCAGCGCATAGGCAACCAGTCCCAACGGAAGCAACAGGAGCATCATTGGGGCTCCACGCCCAGCAGAAGCCACGATCACACCGACTAGCACCGCCGCGATAATAAAATAGATCACAAAACCGATGATTCCGTTGATGAAGTAGCCCAAGGCGCGAAACAGCACAATTCCCCAATCTAACGGGGCAGCAGGGTCTGCCTCGCGAACCACACGAAGTTTCATGACCTTCTTTCCGATGGTGGCTTTATAGGTCACGATGCACCAAAGCTGGAAGATCATCATGGCCAACCCAAACAACATTCCCAAGGGGGCGATGATGCAGCCCAAAAAGGGCACGAAACTAAGGATCAGGAAAGGGAGGTAGGCGATGAACCCGACCACCCCATCGATCAGCACAGCCAGCAACCGCGTGACAAAATCGCCTCGTTCGCCGGTCGGTTGAGCATCATCGGGAACCGGCGGCAGGTAGGGTTGAAGGAAGCTAGGGGCTGGATTATCGGGAGCCACAGTGGCGTAGGTGAAGGGCCGGGGTTCACCAACGGGGTTCCGAGTGGTGGCCTGGGCTTCGGGCAGCACAACCTCCGCCGGCACAACCGGGGGCGGAACGGCTGGAACGCTCGGCTGCATGGCCTGAATCTTGGCCATCTCGTTGGCATCCATGCGCATGGTGCCCAGGGGATTGACAGGCTCACCGGCAGCAACCACGGTGGTCGCAAAGGACGTAACGGCAGCCGGATCCACGAAGGTCATCTGGATTTGCCCCAGGGTAACCCGATCCCCATCTTGCAGAATCGCCGTCTGAACGCGAGTGCCGTTCACCAGGACTCCATTGCTGCTCTGGAGATCCTGAACCTCGAAACCGGAATCAGTGCGACGAATGACCGCGTGATGCCGACTGATGCTGGGATCGGCCAGTCGCAGGGAATTATCCAGTTCGCGTCCAAGCTGAATTTCGTTGTCCACCAGTTCGAACTCTCGAACCCCGGTGCTCTCTTGAACGAGTAATTTGGCCATGTCGTCCTCTGGGTGGGTATGTTTCGTTGAAGTCTAGGGGGATAACCAATGTATTTCAATTCAAAGGCGATGCGTGGAGCTTTCGTGCACAATCGACGATAGGTATCCGAGGATCCTTGACCCCCAATTGATGCATGGGGCAAGCTTGCAGGACATTCCTCCACCGGAGGCAGCATGGTTCTCTTCAACGCAGCAACCAAAGAACTGACAGCCAAGATCGTTTACTACGGCCCCGGGCTCTGCGGTAAAACCACGAATCTTCAGTTCATCTACGACTCGCTTCCGCACGATGGGCGAGGAAAGATGCTGTCCCTGGCCACCCAGACCGACCGCACCCTCTTCTTCGATTTTCTGCCCATCGAACTGGGCACCATTCGGGGAATGAAAACCCGCATTCAGCTCTACACCGTTCCTGGCCAGGTATTCTACGACGCCACCCGCAAGCTCGTGCTCCGCGGAGCCGATGGCGTGGTCTTCGTGGCCGACTCCCAGGAGCACGCGCTGGAAGGCAACCGCGATAGCTTTCAGAACCTCATCGATAACCTGAAGGACCAGGGCTCCGACCTCGACAAGATGCCCCATGTGATTCAGTGGAACAAACGCGACACCCCCAGCGCCCTGCCCTTGGATGTGCTGGAACGGGAGGTCAATCGCTTTCATGTGCCCACCTTTGAAGCCAGCGCCGTCCGAGGCGATGGCGTGCGGGATACCCTCACCGGCATCGCCCGCCAAGTGCTTAAACATTTGGCCGACAAATATGGCGGCGCGGTGGAGGAGGCTGAAATTCTGGCTCCGATCCCCGTTCCAGCCATCCCCAAGCCCCCCGAATCGACCTTCCATCCCCTGGAAGTCGAAGAGTTGGGTTCGGGCGAAATGCTGGATGATCTCGAGGAAATCGAGGACATGCCCATCACGGAACCCATGGGTATCCCGGAACAGGAAGCGGAGGATCATGCGCCCGCCCACCACAGCATCGTGGAAGTGCCCGTGGTCCTAGACCGCAGCCTCTTCAGCGGCAAAGGGCCCGTGGAAATTAAGCTCAAGCTCTACCTGAAGTAAGGCGCTGTCCCGAACTCTTAGGCGATACTGGAACCTTCCGCACTGCGAGGTTCCATGTCCCGTCCCATCGTCACCCGTTTCGCTCCATCACCCACCGGCATGTTGCATATCGGAGGCGTGCGCACCGCGCTGTTCTGTTGGCTGTTCGCCCGCAAGCACGGTGGCCGGTTTATTCTGCGCATCGAAGACACCGATCTTTCCCGCAGCACCGATGACAATATCCGCATCATCGAAGAAGGCATGGCGTGGTGCGGTCTGGATTGGGATGAAGGCCCCGTGGCGGGTGATCCCACGCAATGGATCGGCGACCACGGCCCCTACCGCCAGATGCAACGCATGGAATCGCACTACAAACCCGCCGTCGATAAACTCCTGGCCGCCGGCCAAGCCTACCGTTGCCGCTGCGCCAAGGCCGATCTGGATGCCCGCCGCACCGCCGTGGAAGCCAAGGGCGTGCCCTTCCAATACAACCGAGGCTTAGACGCGGGCAATGGCTGCCGCCATAAAAACCACGATGCCAGCGAGCCCTTCGCTGTGCGCCTCGCCATGCCCGAAGGCAGCGAGTCCTGGCTCGAAGAAGGCGCCATCGTGTGGACGGATCTCATCAAGGGACGCTTGGCCTTCCCCGCCGAGAGCATGGACGACTGGATCATCGCCCGCACCGCGGATACCTGCGAGATCGGCGTACCCACCTACAATTTCTGCGTGGTGGTCGATGACACCGGCATGAATGTATCCCACGTTTTGCGCGGCGACGACCATGTCTCCAACACGCCCAAGCAGCTCGCCCTGTATCACGCCATGGGCTACGAGCGCCCCGAGTTCGGCCATGTGCCCATGATTCTGGGCAAGGACGGCGCCAAGCTCAGCAAGCGCCACGGCGCCACCAGCATCACCGAATACCAGGAGATGGGTTTTCTCCCCAGCGCCGTGCGCCTAGCTCTGGCACGCCTATCCTGGACCCCCAAGATCGATGGCCAGGCCCCGGAAACCGCCGAAGAAGAACTCATCACTGATGCTCAGATGATCGAACTCTTCGACCTTAAGGACATCCAGAAAAGCCCCGCCCGCTTCGATATGGACAAGCTGAGCTGGATGAACCAGAAGCTGATCCAGCGGGCCACTTGGCAGGAGTTGGAGCCTCATTTGCGGCATTTCATGCCGGAAAGTTGGAATGAAAAGCACGAGGACTGGAAGCGCATCGCCATCACGGCCACGCAAAAGGGCAAGAGCCTGAAAGAGATGGCCGAATCCCTGGCCTTCTGCTGGGAACGGCCCACGGAGTTCGACGAAAAGGCCGTGGAAAAGTTCATGACCGAGTCCGTCAAGCCAGCCTTACGCGCGGTCGCCGAGCTCGATGATTACGCCCACGACACCCTTCAGGCCGCCTTCAATGGCATCCTCGAAGCCAATGGCCTCAAGCTGAAGGATCTCGCTCAGGCCCTGCGCGTAGCCCTTTGCGGCAAACCCGTGAGTCCGCCCATTTTCGACACGATGTATTTGTTAGGGCGAGAGGACGTGTTGGCCCGTCTGGAGCGATGGATCTGACAACGGATCGAAATTCATAGGTAGACAGCATCGCTGATCATTGCCCTGGCGGGATTCCGTGGGGTTCCCGCGCTTGGGTCATCAATTGATGCATCGCAAAACAAGGCATCTACTCTAAACTGGATGAATTACTTCCAGAGGTAGATCCATGGCCATTTCTCCACTCCTTACTTTCCTGACCGCGGTGTTGGTGGTCGGGCCTTGCTTCTCCCAGACTTCAGAAGACGCCGTGCTCCAAAAGGTGCTGGAGTTGGGCCGGCGCGATAACCAAGTGATGCGCTGGAATGATATTGCCGCCAACCGTTTCGGTGGCCGCTACACCGGTTCGGATGCTTACAACAACGCCACGGATTGGGCGGTGTGGCAGCTCAAGCAATGGGGCCTCAAGGCCTGGAAGGAAGAAGTGGGAGAGGTCGCCGTGGGCTTCAATCGCGGCCCCTGGTTCGGCAAGATGATCACCCCCTCGGAGAAGGCCCTTTATTTCGGCACGCCCTCTTGCACCGCCGGCACCAAGGGCGTGCAGCGCGGCCCCGTTGTAGTGCTGCCAGAAGCTGTTACTGCCTTTGTGGCGCTGACGACCACGGCCTCCGGTGCCAAGAAGCCTGACCCCGCCCGGGTGGCGGCGCTCGAAGCCACCGCCCTGGCCGCCATTCAACCCCTGAAAACGCTTATCCAAGGCGCCTGGGTGCTCTGGCCGGGTCAGAACGAAGGCTTTGCCCGGGACGGCCGCAAGGACACGAAGATGTCCAAGGTGGTGAGCGCCCTGGCAGAATGGGGGGCCCTCGGCACCATCCAGAGCAGTAAGGAACCCCTCAAGATCATGGATGGCAGCGTCAAGAGCTGGGAAGACCTACCGGTGCTGCCCGATATCAAGCTGACGGAAAAACAGTTTCTGGAGATCAAAGCACTTGCTTCCAAAGGCGAGAAGGTCGAACTCGAATTCGAGATCCGCAACTGGTTCAAGATGGGTCCGGTAAAGTACCACAACGTCATCGCAGTGCTGGAAGGCAGCGAAAAGCCTGACGAATACGTGGTGGTGGGCGGCCACTTCGATAGCTTCGATGGCGGCACCGGCGGTGTGGATGACGGCAACGGCTTCAGCACCGCCATGGAGGCCCTTCGCCTGCTGGCCACCTCGGGTGCTAAGCCTAAACGATCGGTGATGCTCACCCTTTTCGCTGCTGAAGAAATGGGCCTCGTGGGCTCCACCGCCCTGCTCAAGGCTCATCCTGAGTGGTACAACAAGATTTCCGTGGCCACGGCCCGGGATGGTAGCCCCAGTGCGATCACCGGCTTCTCGGTAGCGCCCAGCTGGTATGCCGATTTCGAAAAGATCACGGCCCCGCTAAAGACCTACAACGCCAAGTTCCCCTTCGAACTCAAGAAGAATGAATTCCCCAGCGTGCGCCCCGAAAAGGGCGGCGGCACGGATATCACGGTCTTCTCGGTCCACGGTATTCCCACCCTCGGCAGCGCGGGAAGCAATCCCCTGAACAACCACGATTACGGCCGTGACTGGCACACGCTCCTGGATACCTACAGCGAGGTTGTGCCCTTCACCGAGCACCAGCAGCACACCGCGGTCTGCCAGGCGGTCATGGCCTACGGGGTGGCCAACCTGGACCGCCTGCTCAGCCGGGATGGCCTCTTCCTACCCGATGGCCTCTACGCCGATTTCCAGACCACTCAGGGCCGCGTGATGACGACGCTGGATGCCGTTAACCTGCCTGCCCACACCCGCCATTTTGTGGCCCTGGCAGAAGCAAAACTCCCCGGCATCCAAGCCCAGGTGGCGTTTACGCCCGGAGGTCCTCGCCCCACGCCGAAGCCCGTTGGGAAGGTCACGGACACGGGGCGTCGTGGTGCCGAAGCCATCCTGGACTCCGAGGCGGCCCTGCCCTTGGCAGGCGTAATCCTACCGCCGGTGACCACCGCCAGGGAAAAGGGAACCAAGGGCACCCTGGGGTTGGGGACCGGCAATCACTTCTTCCTGAGTCTTCCAGGAAAGAACCTGCCCGGAAAAACCACCCCCATCGGCAAAGTGATCGCCGGTGCCGAGACCTTGGCCAAGCTCAAGAAGGGCGATGAAATCCGCAGCGTCCGCATCCTCCGCGTGGGCGAGGCCGCCAAGGCGATCAAGATCGATAGCCCCAGCAATGAGGCACCCAAAAAGTAGCTCAGAGTCAGCGCCCAAGACCAAACCGCCCCTGGCGCGCAGAAGCGCAACGGGGGCGGTTTGACGTGCAGGGCAAGGTTGAAGCCTTGCCCGTTATTCGAAGGATTTGCCCCTAATCCTGTTCGCCCTCTTCGGGCTGGGCGCGCCGCTCGCCACGCTGGGCCTGTTCTCGGGCCAGTTCCATGAGGTCCACGGAACTATTGGATTCGCCAAGGAGGTGCTTGCAGAAATAGTCGGCGCGCACCCAGTTGAAGTAATCGTTGGCGGCACCGAAACCGTGGCGGGCACCGGGGATGATGAGCATATCAAAACGCTTGTTGGCCTTGATGAGCGCATCCACCAGCCGAAGGGTATTGGCGGGGTGCACGTTGTTATCGATATCGCCGTGCACTAGCAGAAGTTTGCCTTTCAGGTTCTTGGCCACATCCGAGTTGCGATCGATGGTGTACTCGAACTTGACCTTGCCATCCTTGTCTTTGACTTCCTTGATGCCGTGGTGCTTTTCGCTCCAACCGTTGTTGTAAATGTTGTTTTCGTGGTTGCCCGCGCTCGATACGGCCACCTTGAAGAAGTCGGGATAGACCAACAGCGCCGCAGTCGACATGAAGCCGCCACCGGAGTGACCGTAGATGCCCACACGGCTGATATCGAGGTAGGCGTTCTTGCGGGCCAATTGTTCCAGTGCGGCTTTCTTATCCGCCAATCCGTAATCGCGGAGATTGCCGTAGCCGTAGTTGTGGTACCACTTGCTCCGCTGGGGTGTGCCGCCGCGGTTGCCCACTTCTACCACCACGAAGCCGAACTGGGCCAGCCAGTGGGCGGCGTTGCGTGCGCTAAAGGTCTTGCTCACGGCTTCGGTCTGGGGGCCGGGATACACGTAGGTGATCACGGGGTATTTTTTCTTGGCGTCGAAGTCGTAGGGCTTGTACATCACGCCCGCCAAGTCGGTCACGCCGTCGTCGGCCTTCACCAGGAAGGGCTCGGGGAACTGATAGCCCGACGCTAGGAGCAGGCTGGTATCCGTGGCTTCCAGGTCGAGAAGCGCATTACCCGCCGGATCGCGCAGCACCGATTTGGGCGCCTGATCCACACGGCTGGTGGTGTCCACGAAGAAGCGCGCGGTCTCGGGCATGGCCTGGGTGTGATCCGCATTGCCCGCGTTGAGCAACCGGAGGTTAGAACCGTCCAACCCTACCCGATAGAGGTGGCTGTAGTAGGGATCCTCATTGGCCTCGCGACCGTTCGCGGTGAAATACAGCGTGCGCGTTTTTTCATCCAGACCCTGGATGGCGCCGCACACGAACTCACCTCGGGTGATCTGCCCTTTGGCGGTGCCATCCATGCCGTAGAGATACCAGTGGCCCCAGCCATCCCGCTCGGACCACCAGACGAACTCTTGGGTACCTTCGATGAAGCGGATGGGCCGCGTTTCAACGTAGGTATTCAGGCGTTCTTCCACCAGTACCTTAATCTCACCAGTGGTCGTATTGGCGCTGCAAACGTCGATGCGCTGCTGGTCGCGACTCTGGCGAAGGAAAACCACACTAATCGAACCCTTGGTGGCCCACTGGGGCGCGATGGGCACTTCGGAGCGGCGTTCTTTGTCGCTTAAGCGACGCTGGGGCGTGTTCAAGGTTTGGTCCTTGAAGGCATCCGTCTTGATCTTCACGCGTTGACGACTGGCCACATCGAAGACCCAGAGTTCTTCCTGGGGTACCTGGGCCTCGCCGGGCATGGCGTAGCGGTAGGTTTCCAGCTTGGGGCGCGGTGCTGAAAGGGAATTGATCACCCAGAGATCGGCCACCTTGCGGTCATCCCTACGCTCCACCGTGAACTTGGTGGAATCCTGACTCCAGACCAGACCTGTGGGGTAGACGCGAGGCTCGAAGGTGTCCTTTTCTTCTTCCTTGGGAGTCGGCTTGGTGGCCTCGGCACCTTCCTTTTTTACGTCACTTTTCTTCTCATCCTTCTTTTCTTCTTTTTTTTGTTCCTTGCGCAGCCGATCCTTCTCTTCGTCATTGATATGGCGGCTGTAGGCGTAGTGGACTTCACCATCGGTGGTAAGGCGCGTCTCAATGATGGAGGGATCGCGGGGATCCTTGATGGCCTTCTTCAGGTTGTCCATATCCATGGTGTAGAGATCGAAGCCGCGCGCAAACAGCGCGAGTTTTCCATCGGGACCCACGCTGGCCCAGGTGGGATAGGTCGTCTCTTTTTCCTTATCCACCTCGACCTTCACCACATCAGGATGCAGAAGCGTGAGTTTGGTGCTGGCCAGATCATAGTGAAAGCGCAGGGTCTTCATGGTGGCAGGTGCCTTCTGGGGCACCACCGGCGCATTATTGCGCATGCGCATCTCTTCCGTGCCCTGTTCCTGAACCGTTGTGCGGGTGTCCTTGACGGGAACAGCCGCTTCGACCTTTTCTTCCACACCCGGAATCTTGGTGTCTTTGGGGACGAACACTTCGAACTGAAGCGCAGTGTCCTTCTTGATGGCCTTCAAATTCACCAAGGGCAAATGGGCGCTGTCATAAGGAATTCGCACCAGATTGGTGAGCTGGGCAGCCACATGCGCCGGATCAAAGAGTGGGGCCTTGGTCTTCTTGACCGTATCCACCGTCATCCAACGTCGGCCCTTGGAGGTTTCAAAGGTGTACCAAAAGCGGTCGGTATCTTCGAACCAAACGGGATTGACCGTGGTATCAAAAACGAGCTTGCTCACTTTGGCGGAAGTCCAGCGAGAGGCGAGTTCGTAGTTGGGGCGCGCCTTGGGCGCATCCTGAGAACACACGGGCAGCCACAGACCCGCAGCCAGGACCAGAGAAACAATGGAGAGCCTGGGCATGGAACGCCCCTCACAGAGTCGGGGCGCGCCAGGGCGAGCCACGGAATTGGTAGGAATCACTGACCGAGAATTTCCTTGGCGATGTGGCCACCATCCATCACGGTGCTCAGGGCTTCCACAATGCCCCGGGCATCCACGCTCACGGAGCGGTTCAGCTTGACGTCGTAGTAGTAGCGGCTGGGCAGGCCTTCGTAGTTGCCGTCGAAGAGCAGGCCCACGAGTTCGCCTTTGCGGTTCACGATGGGGCTACCGGAATTGCCACCGATGGTGTCCACGGAATGGACGAAATTGAGGGGCCTCGAAAGCTCCACCTTTGACCGGCCATCGATCCAGCGCTGGGGCAGCGTCCAGGAGCCATCCTCGGCCTTGGCGGCATTACCGCCCCAGCCCCAATGACGATCATAGAGACCGGCGAAGGTCGTGAAGGGCTGCAACAGCGTGCCACCAGACTCGTAGCCCGAAACCGTGCCGAAGCCCAGACGCAGGGTGCTGTTGGCATCAGGGAAGGTGTTCTTGCCGTAGACCTTGAAGCGGGCCTTGGCAATGCGGCTGGCCTGTTCGCTCAGGGTGGCGGTGTAGGTTTCCTGAGCGGCACGGACCTTGGCGGCCAGGGGCGCCAGTTTGCGGGCGGCGATCATGGCGGGGTCGGTGCTCTCGGCCAGCGCCTTGGCGCCACCTTCCAGCAAGGCCTTGCGAACCGCCGGATCGGCCAGCTTGGAGCCTTCCAGCATGGCCTTGGCCGCAGCTTCAGGCGTTTTGCCCGCAAGCAGCGTCTGCAGGATCAGGTGCTGGGCAGGCAGTTCCTCCTGGGCCACTTTCAGGGTGGTGGCGTAGAGAAGGATATTCATCTCCTTCACCGGGGCGGCGGCCGGGCCACCTTCCAGGCGGGTTCGGATGGCCTTTAGTTTCTCGTCGGTTTCATAGCCGGAGCTACGCTTGGCGGCGGGCTTGGCACTTTCCTCGACAAAGCGCAGCAGTGCGAGGCCCTGGCCGACCACGCCGCCCCCGGCGCTGCCGAGGAACATCGCGTCCTTGTACCAGGTAAGGCGAGCCTTCTGGGCCGCTTCGATCTTGCTCCAGGCCTGACCGGCGCTGGCCTTCAGGGCCGGGTCCATGGCCACGGCGGCCTTCAGGGCTTCTTCACGCTTTTTCACTTCGGCCATGTAGGCGGGATTCTTCAGGCCCAGGTGGTAGCCAAAGCCAGCCTTCCAGCCGTTCTCGATGCCTAGGCGTTGGGTGGTGACCTCGCGGGCTTTCTCCAGGCTTCCGGCGCCGTACGCCTTCAGCGTTGCGATCTGACGCTCCTGGGCCTTGAGTGTGAGGGGCGCGCCGAAGTCGCGTTCAAACATCATCTGAGCGTAGGTATTGGCGCGGCTGGTGCGGCCGGGGTGACCACTGACGAAGGTGAGATCGCCAGCCTTGAGGGGCTCGCTGGCCCAACTCAGGAAGTGCTTCGGCTTGTAGGGCTGACCATCCTTGCCATAGACGCGGAAGATGCAGAAATCCAGGGAGTGGCGCAGGTAGGTAAAGTTGTCGAAGTTCTGGCCGAACATCGCCATTTCCAACTCGGGCGCCGCGACCAAGCGGAGATCATCGTGCACCTGATAGCCGTAGATCCAGGTCTCGCCGCCTTCGTAAAAACTCACGGGCTGGCACTGGAGATTGGTCCGCTTCTTCGCGTCGGCGGTCAGTTCCTCGATCACCTTTTCGCGGGCCTTCTGGGCATCCTTCTCGGAGAGGCCCGCTTTCACGGCGGCGGCGACCTTATCGGTAACGTTTTCCATGTGAATCAGCGTGCGGACCGTGAGGCCAGGGATCTTGAGTTCCTCGGCGCGGGTCTTGGCCATGAAGCCCTTAGTCAGGTAATCGTTCTCCTTGGTGCTCACGCGAGCAACGGAGCCACGGCCCACATGGTGGTTGGTGAGCACAAGGCCATCGGCACTGATGAAAGAACCGCTGGCGCCGCCCCAGTGCAGGCTGGAAAGGCGAAGGTGATCCACCCACTCCTGGGTGGGAGTGAAGCCGAACTTCTCCTGCAACTGCTTGGTTGGCAGGTTGTCGAGCGTCCACATGCCTTCATCGGCGCGGGCGGCGAGGAGGCAGGCAAGGGCGGAGAGGGTGAGGGCGCGTAGCTTCATGGCAGGTCCTTTACTTGGCGAGGATTTCGTCGACGAGGAATTGAGCGTCCGCCGCGGTTGACCTTTTCGTCGTAATAGAAGTTGCCGGGCAGCATGGTGATATTGCCGTCGAAGATCACGCCCACGAACTCGGCCTTGGTGTTGACCACGGGCGATCCGGAGTTGCCGCCGATGATGTCCACCTTGTGGCTGAAATTGAAGGGCGTCTCCAGGTTGAGCGTGGCCTTGCGTTCGTTCCAGCGGGGCCCCATGGCCCAGGCACCATTTTCCACGGTGGGCCCCCAACCCAGGGCGCGATCAAAGAGGCCGTGGAAGGTGGTGAAGGGCTGAATCTGGGTGCCCAGGCCGGGAACTCCAGCCACAGGGCCGAAACTCAGGCGCAGGGTGCCCGTGGCATCGGGATAGAGACTCTTGCCGTAGACCGCGAAGCGGGCCTTGGCGATGCGCCCCGCATGTTCGCTGATCACGACCTGGATGGCCTCCAGCTTGGCGTTCAGGGCAACCAATAGGGGGCTGATCTTGCGAGCGGCGACCACGGCAGGATCGCTGCAGGCGGCCAGAGCCGAAACGCCACCCTCGATCAACTGCTTTACCAAGGCGGGGTCCGCCATCTTTGTGCCTTCAAGCAGGCTCTTGGCCACCTCGGCGGGCTCCTTGCCGTCCAGAAGCGCCTTGCGGAAGGGATGTTCTGGGGCCAGTTCGGCCTTTAGTTCTTCCAGGTTCCTCACGAGGAGGAAGGTATCCATGGCAGGATTCTCGCTAACGCGAACCGGGCGCTCCAGACTGGCCTTGGCCTTGGCCAGATCCTCATCCTTCTGGTAGCCCTTCATGCGCTGCGCGGCGGGTTTGGCGCTTTCCTCGATCAGGCGCACGAGACTCAAGGCGCGCATGAGCTGCACCGACCCCCGGGTGTTGAGCAGGCTCGCATCCTTGGCCAGGGGCTTCTGCTGCTTGAGGGCTTCTTCGATCTTGGCCCAACTCTGGCCAGCTTCGGCTTGTAGCTTGGAATCCTTGGCCACCTTGGCGCGGAGTTCCTGCTCCTTGCGCTCCAGTTCGGCGAAGGCTTCGGCGTCCTTCAGTCCCGCCCAATAGCCGTAGGTGGCCTTCAGGCCGTTCTCCACGTTGGTGATGGCGGTCCTGACTTGGCGCTCGTGTTCGGCGGACTGCTTCCCGTATTCGTAGAGTGCCTTCTTGCGAGCCTCGCTGGTGGCGATGCGCACCGGGAAGCCCACATCCCGCTGATACTTCATCTGGGCGAAGGTCTCCTGGCGCTGCGTGCGGCCGGGATGCCCCACCACGAAGGTGAGATCGCCCGCGTTGAGGGGCGAGGAAGCCCAGGCGAGGTGGTGCAATGGCTGGTAGGGCTTGTCGTTTTCATAGACCCGGAAGAAGGTCATATCCAGGCTATGGCGCGGGTAGGTGAAGTTATCGAAGTCACCGCCGAACATGGCGGCCTGCATTTCCGGCGCCATGACCAAGCGCACATCCTTGTGGGCTTTGGAGGTGTAGAGCCAATATTCGCCGCCCTGGTAAAGGGTGACGGCACGCACTTCCAGCCCCGTGCTGCGCTTCTCGAGATCGGTGCGCAGGGCCTCAAAGGCCAGCTGACGCGCCTCGGTGGCGGCCTTGGCGTCCATGCCGGGTTTCACGGCGGCCTGCACCTTGTCGGAAACGTTCTCCATGGCCATGAGGGTGCGAATGACTAAGCCCGGGATCTTGATCTCTTCGGCGCGGGTCTTGGCCAAGAAGCCGAGCTTGATGTAGTCCTTGGCGCCGGGGCCCGAAACCGACTGCACCCAGCCGCGGCCCACATGATGGTTGGTCACCACCAAGCCATCCTTGCTGATGAACGAGCCACTGGCGCCGCCGAAGTTGAGCGAGGCAAGGCGCACATGCTCTAGCCATTTAGCGTCTGGGGCAAAGCCGTACTTCGCCTGGATCTTGGCCAAGGGCAGATTATCGAAGGTCCACATGCCTTCGTCGGCATGGAGGCCCGAAAGAGCAAGCAGGGCAGTCAAAACGCTGGCGGCACGGGAAAAGGACATGGCGGCGGGCTCCAAAAGAGGCATCAGGATACGATGCTTTATTCTTCCAGCATACCCCGCAGATGGGTGCCAGGAGGGTATGGACCCCCGCGTCCATCACTATATGATGTATCACTGACTGCAGCCGTCCACCGAGGTGTCCATGTTCCGCTCCGCCTTCCTTGCATTACTCACTGCCCAGGCCACGCTCCTGGTGGCGCAAGCGCCGGGTGAACTGACGCTCGATTTGGTCGCTCATCCCACTAAGCGCCTTACCCCCCCACCGGCCAGCATCCAGGCATCCTGGCTACCCGACGGCACTTTACTGGAAACCACCCTGGAGGGTGGCAAGAGCACCTTCCTGCGCCGCGACCCCAAGAAACTTGTCGCTCTGCCCTACGATGCACTGGAAGCAGACAAGACCAAAGCGCATTTCCTGCCCCTGCTCAAGGCGGCGGGACTGGAGGAGAAAGCCTCCCAGGAAGCCCTGAAGCGGGCAGTTTTGCCGAAGAAACCCGGTCCCCTCCTTCTCACGGTCGACAAGACGCTGCTGCTCCTAGACACCGCCGCCACGACCGCCAAAAAGCTGGGCGAAACCAAGACTCTGGACCAGGCCCTGCTCAGCCCGGATGGACGCCAGGTGGCCTTTTTGAAGAACCACGATATCCATCTGCTGGACCTCGCCACGCTGCAGACCAAGGCGCTCACCACCGGCGGCAGCGACAAGCTCTACAACGGGCGCCTGGATTGGGTGACCCAGGAGGAGGTCTATGGCCGCGGCACTTGGCGCGCCTTCTGGTGGGCGCCGGATAGCAATCGCCTCGCCTTCCTGAGCCTCGATGTCTCCAAGACTCCCACTTTCCGCATGACCGATGACCGCTTTCACCCCCAGCGCAACGAGGATCTGAGCTACCCCAAGCCCGGCGAACCCAATCCCGTTACGCGCCTGGGCATGGTCGATCTCCAAGGCGCCGTCAGCTGGCTGCAGAACCCCCATCCCGAAGAAGAGACCTTGATCGTTAACGTCGCCTTCGACCCCAAGGGGCAGTTGCTGGCCACCTGGCAGAACCGCATCCAGAACTGGATGGAACTGCATCGCTACACCGGGGACCGCGCCACCCTGATGGTGAGGGAGCAGAATCCCAAGGGCTGGGTAGAGCGCCCCAAGCCCCCACGCTTCTTGGCCGACGGCAGTTTCCTATTGCAGAGCGAACGCAGCGGTCACGAACATATCTACCTGCACGCGCCGGACGGCAAGGAGTTGCGCGCCATCACCCAGGGCAGCTTTCAGGTGCGGCGACTGCTGGAGGTAGATGAGAAGAGCGGCCGCATCTTCCTGGAAGCCAACCGGGATAACGCCATCGGCCTCGATGCCTACGTGGCGGACCTGAAGGGCAAGGCGCCCCTGGCGCGTTTGACGGAGGGCGCAGGTTCCCACCGGGTACAGATCGATCCCACCTTCACCTACCTCGTCGATAGCTGGAACAGCGTGCAGAGCCAAGGCCAGACGGTCTTGAAGGATCTCAAGGGCAAGACCCTAAAGGTGATCGAGGATCGCTCCCAGCGAGCGGCCACCTTTACGCGGGGCGCCGTCAAGCTTGTGCAGGTACCCACCCGGGACGGCTACATGATGGACGGCCAGTTGGTGCTGCCACCTAATTTCGATCCCGCCAAGAAATACCCCGTCTTCCAGACTGGCTACGCCGGACCCGCTAGCCCCTCGGTACGGGATGGCTGGAACGGGAGCACCTGGGATCACTTTCTGGCCCAGAAGGGCTATATCGTCTGGAAGTGCGATCCCCGCTCCGCCTCAGATAAAGGCATGATCTTCAGCCAGACTTGCTATCGCAATCTTGGCGCCCAGGAACTCAAAGACTACGAAGACGGCCTAGCCTGGCTCGAAAAGCAGGGCTACGCCGATATGAGCCGCGTCGCCATCGACGGCTGGAGCTACGGCGGGTTCATGGCCGCTTACTGCGCCACCAATTCCACCAAGTGGAAGGTCGCCATCGTGGGCGCACCGGTCACGGACTACCTCCTTTACGACAGCATCTACACCGAGCGCTACATGGCCCTACCCAAGGACAACCCCAAGGGCTACGAAGCCACCAGCACGATCAAAAAGGCCAAGGACACTCAGTCCAAGCTGCTGATCCTGCACGGCATGATGGATGAGAACGTGCATCCCCAGAACAGCGTGATGCTGATGAACGCACTCATGGACGCGGGCAAGGACTTCCAGTTCGTCGCCTTCCCCGGCGCCGGCCACGGCCCCCGCGGCCCCTGGCAGGGCTACTACCGCTTCAAACAGGTTTGGGACTTCCTCCAGAAGAACCTGTAGACCGCAGCGGCGCACAGCTGACATGAAAAACCAAACGAGGTTCCCTATGGCTAGGTTCCCCCTTGTCCTTTGCCTGCTCGCCTCTATGGCCTCGGCCCAGGCACCCAAGGGCACCGATGCGGCGACCACCAAGGCTCTCAAGTTGCACCATGCCATCTTCACCATCGATACGCATTGCGATACGCCCATGGCCCTGGGACGGGGATACAAGATAGGTGAACGCCACGACACTGGGGCGGTCGGCAGCGGGTGTCAGGATTTCCCTCGGATGAAGGAGGGTGGGCTG
>JAIFMW010000083.1 GCA_020048105.1 Deltaproteobacteria bacterium
CCGGAAAAACTTAGATAAAAGTCCAGGTCCAATGCCCGCCGGGCAAAGGCCAAATCTTCCGAAAAGCAATGAATGATGCCTCGCACATCCTGGGCGTTCTCTTCTTCCAGGATGCGAAGGGTATCCTCGGCTGCTTCCCGGGTATGGATCATCAGGGGCTTTCGAGTCCTTTTTGCCAGGCGGATGTGTTCACGGAAGGCCTGTTCTTGCTGCTCTCGGGTGCTGAAGTTGTAATGCCAATCGAGCCCGGTTTCACCCACGAAACGCACCGCTGGATCTTGCACCATGCCCTCAAGAGCGGTGGCTGTTTCGGTGTTCCAGGATTTGGCATCATGGGGATGAACGCCCAGGCAGGCTTGGATATCGGTCTCCCGATGGGCCAGTTCCAGAACATTGCGGGAATCTTTGCGGGCGCGATCCAAAATGGCCTGAAGCGTTGGTTCTTCCGGGTGCTTGCCGAGAAGATGGCAATGGACATCCACAAGCATGTTCAACTCCTTTCTTATGGTGGCACGGCGAGGGCATTCCCACGGTCAAGCCAAACAAAGAGATGCCAGTAGGCTGACGCGAAGCCATTGAAGGCGTACTCTCTTAGATATGAGATCGCTCCTGACCATCCTGATCGTGGACGACGAACCCGGCATCCGGCGTTCGCTGGGTGAGTCGTTAACCGAGGAAGGCTACGCGGTTCTTAAAGCCGAACGCGGCGAACAGGCCTTGGAACTGCTTGAAAATTCCGATCCCGAAGCCATTCACCTCATGCTGCTGGATGTCTGGCTGCCGGGTATCGATGGTTTGGAAACCCTGCAACGCGCCAAAATTCTTCGCCCCGAACTGCCCGTAGTGATGATAAGCGGACACGGAAATATCGATACGGCCATGCAGTCCACCCGGTTGGGCGCCTTCGATTTCCTGGAAAAACCAGTGGATTTGGATCGTTTGTTGCTGGTGGTGAGCAACGCACTCAAACAGCAGCACCTCGAACGGGAAAACCTGCGCCTGCAAAACGAGGTCGATCAGGACCGCTTTTTCATGGCCGAGAGCCCCGCCATGAAGCGGCTTTTGGCAGACGTGAAACTGGTCGCGCCCACGGAAGGCCGGGTGCTCCTGACGGGGGAGAACGGCAGCGGCAAGGAAGAAGTGGCCCGCCTGCTCCACCAACAGAGCGTCCGCGCCAAAGCACCCTTTGTCGAAGTCAATTGTGCGGCCATTCCCGAGGAACTCATTGAATCGGAACTCTTCGGCCACTTGAAGGGTGCCTTTACCGGCGCCACGCGCGACCAAAAGGGGAAATTCCGCGAAGCCCACGGGGGCACCCTTTTCCTCGATGAAGTCGGTGATATGTCCATCAAGACCCAGGCCAAGGTCCTTCGGGCCCTGCAAGAAGGGCGCATCGAGCCGGTTGGCGGGGGCGGCACGGTGAGCGTTGATGTGCGCGTCATCACGGCCACCAACAAAGATCTCACCGAGGAAATCAGGGCAGGCCGTTTTCGAGAGGATTTGTACTTCCGATTGGCCGTAGTTCCCCTGCGGGTGCCACCCCTTCGCGAGCGCCCCGAAGAGCTCATCCAAATGGCAGAAGCCTTTTTGGCACGGTTTGCCAAGAGCTACGGACGTTCACCTAAACGCCTTACCTCCGATGCCCGGGAAGCCCTGCTGAAGCACGATTGGCCAGGGAACGTTCGGGAACTGAAAAATCTCATGGAGCGAGCCCTGATTCTGGGCCGTGGCATCGAACTCGGAACCAAGGATCTCGGTCCTCTCGCGGTGCGCCATTTGGCCGAACCGGATCCATTTTCCTTCCCGGAATTCCCCAACATTCGGGAAGCCCGGGATTGGTTCGAGTCGGTCTATATTCAGCGCGAACTCAAGCTCCAGAATGGCAACATGACCCGCGTGGCCGACCGGCTCGGCCTGGATCGCTCCAATCTCTACAAGCGACTCAAGGCCTTGGGTGTCGAGGCGCGTGAGCCATGACGGACAAAATCTGGTTCAAGATTGGCGAAACGGCAGCCCTCGTCGGCGCGACGCCCAAGGAACTGCGCTACTGGGAACGCGTGATTCCAGAGCTGAAACCTCGTCGTTCCAAGGGCAATTTGCGCTATTACCATCTGGATGAATTAGCCAAGCTTCAACGCATCCGCCAATGGCTCACGGAAGGCTTTACGGTCGCGGATTGCCGAACCCTGCTGCAAGGTGGGCAGGTGGCTGCGGATCCCGTGGCAGGCGCCGACCAGAATCCAATCAGGAGTTCGCATGATTTGGCCGGAGTCCTGTCAGCCTTGCGCGCACTCCACCATCGACTTGGGCAGGCACCCGGTGAAGGGAAAAAACTTCCGCCGCCTCAACCGAGCCATCCGCCCAGGGTCATCCCGCCCCAAAAAGAACCTTTGCCACCGCCGGTGGAACCCGTCCCCCTGCCAAAACGCACCGTCAAACCAAAACCAGACCTATCTGCCCTTGGCCGAATGTGGACCGGAGGACGACTGCCTTTGGATTGGGAGGAGTAGGTTTTCGAATCAACGGTTCCAAAGCCTGGGCCAGACGACGAGAGCGACGACTCCGCAGCCCAGGCCCCCCAACGCCAAGGCCCACGATACGCCGATATGCTGCGCCAACACTCCAGCGACTAGGCTACCCATGGGCATGGCGCCCATGAACACCGTGGCGTGAAGCGACATGACGCGTCCGCGCAAACGATCGGGAACCTCCATCTGCACCAAGGTGTTATTGGAGGTATTCACCGAGACCATGCAGAATCCCAGGGGCAGGATAAGGCCCATGGATAACCACGCATTCCGCGAGGCCGCAAAGAGCGGCAGCACCAAAGCCAATCCTCCCAACGCCAGCAGCAAATTACGAATTAGCCCTCGGTGCTCCCGCAAGGAAGCCAACCGCAAGGCACCCAACGTTGCGCCCACGCCCCCTGCCGCCATGATCCAGCCCAATTCCCGAGGGCCAGCCCTGAGCACATCCTTAACCACCGCTGGCAGCAGAACGGTGTAGGGCATGGCCAAGAACGTCGACAGCGCCAACAGCACGAATAGCCACCTCAGCTCGGGCATTTCTTGATCGCGCTTCGGCAACCCCAGCAGCCACAAGGCGCTCAAGGCAGCCAGATAGCTGGCGGCGTTAAGAATGAAACACCAGCCCTCGCCGAAACCGGCCACCACCAGACCCGCCAGGGAAGGTCCCAGGATACGGCTGCCGTGAAATAGGCTGGAATTCAGCGCAATGGCATTAGGTAGATCCTCGCGAGGTACCGCCCGGCCCACCAGCACCTGACCTGCGGGCAGATCGAAGGCATTGGCCACTCCCATCACCACGGCCAGGATCATCACATGGGGAATGCCGATCTGCCCAGTAAGGGTCAAAACACCTAGGACGCCCGCCTGAAGCAACAGCACGGATTGCGTGATGATGGCCAATTTGCGGGCATCCATCCGATCGGCGACGGCCCCGCCCAGGGTGCCCAAAAGAAAGGCCGGTGCCAGTCCCGCAAATGCCACTAGGCCCAACAGGGCCGGACGATGACTCAAGCGATACACCAACCAACCCTGGGCCACCGTTTGCATCCAGGTGCCGATCATGGACACGAGTTGGCCTGTAAAGAGCAAGCGATAGTTGCGATGCCTTAACGCCCGAAAGGAGGAGCTCTTGGCTTCCACGTCAGCTTCCTTCTTGGGGTGACCCCAGGTTGCGGAGACCATCCCGAAGGATTTCCAGGAGGTTCACCAGCTGGGCTCGACTGGGCGAGGGCACCATTTGCTCGATCTCATCCAACAGTGCCCCATGGATGAGGGAAACCTTGGCTTGGCAGAGGTCCCCTTCGGTGGTCAACAAAACGTGGCAACTTCTTCGATCCTTGGTGTTTTGGAGGCGCCGAACCAAACCGAGTTTCACAAGCCGATCCACCAAGCGTGGCACATCGGCATTGCGCGTAATGACCCGGCGGCGAACCTCTCCGATGGTGTAGCCCTCCGCAGGGCCACCCTTGAGGATTCGCAACACATTGAATTGCTGATCCGTGATTCCAGCGGGCTTGAAAACCCGTTCATCCATGACCCGGCTCAGCTGTTCTCGGGTCAGGAGAATTGAAAGTGCCAATTCATGACCGGCGCCCAGGGGTTTGCCAATGTGAAGTTCTTCAGTCACGCGCATTGGCCTTGGTTCCTTCGTGGAAAAACGATTCAGAGGACAGTCTGCACTATAAAATATGTTGTCACATCATTCCGAATGGGAACATCCCAACGGGGACCTTTCATCCGCCAAAGGAGGCTCCCGTGTCGTTTCGTTTCTTTCGCACCCTAAGCATCACCCTGGGGCTTGGCCTATCCGCCTTCGGCTTCGCCCAGGATGTCTACGCCGTTGACGCGGTTCATAGCCAGGTGGGTTTCCGAATTCGCCATTTGGTGGCCAAGACCTCGGGCCGATTCACCAAATTTACCGGCACCATCAAGGTCGATACCAAGGACATCACCAAGTCCAGCGTCGATATCGTCATCGATGCCGCCAGCATCAACACCGATAGCGAGGGTCGCGACAAACACCTTCGGGGGGCCGATTTCTTCGACATCGAGAAATTCCCCACCATCACCTTCAAGAGCAGCGAGGTAAAAGAATCTGAAAAGGGGAAGCTGCAGATCACCGGTGTGCTGACCATGCACGGTGTCAGTAAATCCATCACATTCCCCATTACCAACGCGGGCACCCGACCCGGCATGAAGCCTGGCTCTGTGGTAGCTGGCTTCATCGATGGCGCCCTCAAGCTCAATCGCAACGACTTTGGCATCAAGACCTATCCTGGCGTTCTGGGCGATGACGTTGAAATCACCTTGGATATCGAAGCAGGCAAATAGAAACCGGTGTAGCCTCACCTCATTCACCCGGAGAAACCTATGAGCGAAGCCAAATGCGTTGATACAAAACCCGTCGTGCTCGATCTGGAGCCAGGCACCTATTACTGGTGTGCCTGTGGACTCTCCGCCAAGCACCCCTTTTGCGATGGAGCCCACAAGGCTTCTGGCTTTAAATCCCTGAAGTTCGAGGTGACCGAGGCCAAAAAAGTTGCCTTGTGTGCCTGCAAGCAGACCGCCGGGCAGCCTTTCTGTGATGGCGCCCATAAAGCCCTCTGATTTACACCTAGATTTGCCCGTAACAGCAAATGACTGCCCCGTCTTGTGCGGGGCAGCGCTGTCTTCCGGTAAACTCGTCCCCATCGAGAGCGAGCCATGAACCATCCCCTGCCTCCAGAAACCAGTGA
>JAIFMW010000032.1 GCA_020048105.1 Deltaproteobacteria bacterium
GAAATGGAAGGCATCATCCGCAGCACCTTCCTTATCGATCCCAAGGGAATCATCCGCCACGTCTGGCCCAAGGTCAGCGTGAAGGGACATGTGGAGGAGGTTCTCACAACCCTGAAAAAACTTCAGGGTTGATCCCCTCTACGCACTTCAATCACCCATGATGCAGTAGCCGCCATCCACATAGAGCACCTGGCCGGTGATGCCGCGCCCCATGGAACTAAGCAGGAACACGGAGGCATCGGCCACCTCCTCCGCATCCGTGTCTCGGCGCAGCGGGGCGCGATTGCGGTGATGGCGCTGTTTGGTGCCGAAGCCCGCAATCCCGCTGGCAGCCAGGGTCTTGATGGGACCGGCGGAAACGGCATTCACGCGAATGGCCTTGGGGCCCAGGTCGGCGGCCAAGTAACGCACACTGGCCTCCAGGGAAGCCTTGGCGACACCCATCACGTTGTAGTTGGGAATGGCGCGCTCGGCGCCCAGGTAACTAAGCGTGATGATGGAACCACCTTCGCTCATGAGCGGCAGGGCCGAATGGGTCAGCGCAGTAAGGCTGTACGAACTAATGTCGTGAGCGATGCGGAAATCCTCGCGGGTGGTGGTGACATATTCACCATCCAGAGCTTCCCGTGGCGCAAAGGCCACCGCATGAACCAGGAAATCCAAATTGCCCCACACCCGCTTCAGAAGTTCGAAGCACATCACGATCTGCTTGTCCGAGGTGACATCCAAAGGGATCAGCATGGGATCGCCGATCTCTGCACCGAGTTCCCGGAGATTCTTGCCCAGGCGCTCGTTTTGATAGGTGAGCGCCAATTCGGCACCTTCGGCCGCCAGCTTCTGGGTGATCGCCCAGGCGATGGACCACTTGTTGGCCACGCCCACGACGAGACCTCGTTTGCCCTTCATGAGCATGAACACCTCCCAAGCTGCATCCCGAAGACAATTTTAAGAAATAAGCCAAGATCGGGACGATACTCTCCTTGGAAGCCGGAACCAACCTATGTATTCCCGAATCCTTTCCTTTCTTCTCGCAGCTCCCCTTCTGGTGGCTGGAACCTACGACCCTCGACCGGATCTGGAGGCAGGCCGCTACCTCAAGGTGTTTGCGGACGCCGAGGCGCAACTCAAGGCCGATCCTCGAAATGCATTGGCTCTGGCAGCCAAGTCTCAGGCCCTAACCTCGCAGCAACGCTTCGGGGAAGCCTTGGCCTTCGCCGAATCCGCCCTATCCCTGCAACCCCGCTTACCCGATGCCATCCTGGCCCGGGGGCTGGCCCGGGCGGGAACCGCCGTTCAACAGCGAAATTTTTCCAGCCTCCGTCATGCTTCCGGCGCCCTGGACGACCTGGAAAGCGCAACCCAAGCTGACCCCCGGTTATTAACCGCCTGGATGAGTCTGACCCTGGCCTATCAGCAACTGCCCGGCCTGTTGGGTGGCTCCACGCGCAAGGCGCTGGCCTGCGCCGCCAAACTCAAGGCTGTGAATCCTGCCCGGGGGGAACTGCTGCAAGGCATGGTGCTGTCCATGGATGGGCGCTGGCATGAGGCCGAGCGCTGCTTCCAACGCGCACTGACCCTGGCGCCGACGGATCCTGAAGCGGTGTACGGCTATCTAGATTCCCTTGGCAGCCGAGAAACACGCAAGAAACTCGGGGTTCCCGAACAAACACGCCGCCTAGCCCAAGACGCCACTCGTCTCCTGCCGCCCGTCAAGAACCGCGCTCGTGCCTTGGAGGCCATTACGGATGCCCTGCTAGATGCAGGTCAGCCCATGGAGGCGTGGCGCATCGCGAAAGAAGCACTCTCGCTGGTCGATGCCCCGAGTCTCGTGCGCCTTCAACTCGGCAAACTCGCCGCTCGCAGTGGGCTGCATCGGGACGAAGGCCTGGTTCTGCTCGATCAAGTTGTCCGCGAACCCCTCGAGGGTGGTTCCGGTGGCTACGCTTCCGCCCATTGGCGACGCGGCCAGATCCTCAACGATCTTGGCCGAAAGAACGAAGCCCGTTCGGCGGCTCAAGCCGCTCTGAAGTTTGATTCCAAACATCCAGGGGCTCGAAAGCTTTTGGATCTGCTCGATCAGAAATGAACGAGGGAATAATCACCACGGAGACACGGAACACGGAGGAAGACAAAGGAAGAGAAAAATTGTGGGCTTTTGATTTTGCTCTTTCTCTTTTCTCCGTGTCTCCGTGGTGATTATTTTTCGTCGCAGAGGATTGGCTCAGTCAGCTGTCCCGCCCACATCTGGTACCGCTTGTAGCCACCCGACAAATTCCGCACGCGGAAACCATGTTGAGAAAGCAGTCTCCCTGCCACATAACCGCGCAGGCCCACCTGACAGAAAAGCAGTAGTTCCTTGTCGCGAGGCAAATCTTCAAGACGCTCTCGCAATTCATCCACGGGCGCCCATTCCGCACCGGGAATCGTGCCTTGGTTGAATTCGGCCTGGGTGCGCACATCCACCAAGAGTTGATCGGGGCGGAGTGTCGCCAGCTCTTCGGGTTCCCAAAGTGCAATATCGCCGCGCACGACATTACTGGCTACGAAGCCCGCCATATTCACGGCGTCCTTGGCGCTGCCAAAGGGTGGCGCGTAGCAGAGTTCCAGTTCCTCCAGATCGAAGACCGTCAATCCCGCGCGCATGGCCACGGCGAGTACATCCATGCGCTTATCCACGCCAGATTGCCCCACGGCCTGGGCGCCCAGGATCCGCCCGGTATCCGGCGCGAAAAGCAGTTTGAGGGAGATGGCGTGGGCACCCGGATAGTAGGTGGCATGATCGGCAGGATGCACGTAGATCCGCTGGTAGGGCAGGCCCTTTTGCTTGAGGCTGCGCTCCGAAAGGCCCGTCATGGCGAAGGTCTGTTCAAAAATCTTGCAGACGGCCGTGCCTTGGGTGGCAGCATACCGACTCTCACGGCCCAGGATCACCTCCGCAGCGATGCGGCCTTGGCGATTAGCGGGGCCCGCGAGCGGGATCAAGGCGGGATCGCCGGAGACGAATTCCTTCACCTCCACCGCATCGCCCACGGCAAAAATCGAAGGATCGCTGGTGCGCATTTGATCATCCACCCGAATGCCGCCGGTGGCGCCGAGTTCCAAGCCCGCAGCCTCGGCCAGCGCGGTTTCGGGACGCACACCCACACACATGACTGCCAGATCACAAGCAATACGACTACCATCCCCCAATATCGCCACGAGATTTTCACCCGTGCCATCGAAGGCCGTCACGGTCGCACCAAGGCGGAGTTCAACCCCATGGCGCTGCAACTCTTGGTGTAACGGTTCCACCATTTCAGGATCCGCCACGGCCATCACCTGCGGCAACCGCTCCACCAACACCACCGCAAGCCCGCGATGCCGAAGCGATTCCGCCAACTCCACGCCGATGTAACCCGCCCCAACCACGAGCACTCGACCCATGGGTCCCGCGCTTAGGCCCGCGAGAATACCATCCATATCGCCCATATTGCGCAGCGTGTGAACGCGCGGATCATTGATGCCAGGAACAGGCGGTCGGATCGGTTCTGCGCCAGGACTCAGCACCAGCGCGTCGTAGGCTTCCTCATATTCGCGGCCCGTTTTTGAATTTCGCACCCGAACGGTCTTCGCTTGGCGATCGATGGCGATTACTTCGCTGTGAATGCGCACATCCAGGTCGAAGCGCGCATTCAGGCTCTCGGGTGTCTGAACGAGAAGGCGTTTGCGATCTTCGATCACGCCTCCGATGTGGTAGGGCAGGCCACAATTGGCAAAGGATACATAGGGGCCACGTTCGAACATGATGATGGTGGCTGTTTCCGAGAGCCGACGTGCCCTTGCCGCCGCACTGGCGCCACCGGCCACGCCGCCGATAATAAGAATCCGTTTTGAAGAATTAGGCATGGAGGCTCCAGGGTCAGAAACGCATATCCAAGCTGAGCCCCAGGGACATGTCCGCGGTGTTCTCGTTATGGGTAATGTTGTTCATGTAGTGAAAAGAGAAAGTCGCATTACGGCGCACTGTCCAATGCAGGCCGAGATCATGTTGCAGGCTGGGTCGGTCCAGCTTCTGATAGATCTGTGGCTTCAACAGACCTGTCTGGTAGTAGAGCTGAAAAAAGGGCCGCCAACGCGCACTGCGCCGGTATTCCCAGGCAGCATGGGCACCCAGGCCATCGCGCGGTCCGCCCAAGGTCATGCTGGTATATGCCACATTGCCATTGGGTCGGCGCACAAAGGCCCCACCGAAATAGAACACATGGCGCGCAAGCGGTTGCCAGCGGCCCGTAACCCCATAGGTTTGATCCCAGCCCGAACGATAAACCGCATAGGTCGAGGTCAGTGGCGGTTTCACCGAGGCATAGGCGGAAAGATTCCAGGCTTCACCCTTGGCAAATTGGTGGGTGATGCCTAAGGTTGGATCCTGCGTTTTGCCACGGATGGATTCGTCGTTGTAGAAGAGCAATTTGCCATAGGCCATGACAACCATAACCAACTGGTATTTGCCCACCCTATCCCGGCCGTACTGCTCGAAGCCCAGGGAATGGAAGCCTTCGATCACACCATCTAACTTGCCGCCGCTATGTGTTTGAAAGGGAATTTCAGCCCAAAGATCCGTACGTTCCGTGATACCTCGACGCACACGAACGGTGCTGCGGACGACTTCTTCATCGAAATAGAAGATCAGTGGAATCGAGGCGTATTCCCCCGCATGGGCCAACACAAACTCACGGGTAAGAAACACGCGCCCCGAAACATCCCGAGGCGCCTGGGATTTCAGAATGTCGGAAAATTCAAACGTATTGCCACGCACGTGATTGAAGGTTGCTCGCCAGCGACCCGCGCCAAGCGGTGTTGGATCGATGGGCTGGTAGACAGCCGAGGCCTGGGCAAGTGGAAACATTTCCCGAGTTGGAAATGGACCCAATTCTGTCGGATCTTCTGCCACCAGAACGGCAGCCAGGCTAAATCCGAAACCGAAACGCCTAAACCACCCGTTGCCATGGCCCCGCATTGAATACCTCGGTGAAACCCGCCTGTTGCAGAAAGCGCTGCGCGCTGGCGCTCCGAGCACCGGAAGCACAACAGAGAATGATGGGCTTGGAACGATCCAACTCATTCATCCGCTGCGAAAGCTGATCCAGGGGAATATTGCGACTGCCGGGTGCGGCCCCGCCGGAAAATTCGATGGTGGTGCGCACATCGATGACTTGCGCACCCTTGGTCTTGAGTTCCGTTAGATCGTTCACGTTGATGCCTCCTCGCACCATCATTAGGATGCGGCGCAGGACGAAGAGTGCCAAAAAGGCCATGGCAACGTAGGTCAGGAGGCGGGCAAGGTTCATCAGCGGGCTCGAATCAAATCTTCAACAAGTCAGGAAGGCTTCTGGGGATGGTTATTCCCTTATCGAAGTGCACGATAAGAAGCCTTGGCCCGATCACTGACATGGCCGCAGACCAGATCACATAACTCCGAAACCAGAGGCAGGATGGGTGAGAAATACACGGTGTTGCCCTCGGGATTGCGGGTGACAAGCCCCACACGAACCAGACATGCCAGATGTTTGCTGGCATTGGCTTGGGACAAACCAGCGACCTCCGCGACACCCCCTTGGCTGAGGGGCTCCTTCGCGTCCAGCAGCGCCCTCAGAATCTTTAGGCGGGAAGCATCGCCTAAGGCCCCGAAGAGGCAGCTCACTTCGTCGATCATCGTGTCATTTGCAAGGGCGGATTTCATACCTACTCCACAACCAAACAGTAATATTCCGCCCGGCGATTGTCAATGTCCGAACTCCCGCGAGGTCAACAGGATCCTGGTGCGGCTCCAGATTCCAGTCAGCTAGACTAATCCTATGCCTACGCTTCAGGAACGCGCCCACGCCATTCGCCTCGTTTGCACCGATGTGGATGGCGTGCTTACGAATGGCCAACTCCAGTTTGGTGGCGATGGCACCCACACCAAGTCCTTTCATGTGCGCGATGGCGCAGCCACGGTCTATTTGCAGCGATGCGGGATCAAAGTCGCTTT
Source organism: Deltaproteobacteria bacterium (assembly GCA_020048105.1). Lineage (GTDB taxonomy): Bacteria > Acidobacteriota > Holophagae > Holophagales > Holophagaceae > JAYREN01. The sequence continues at coordinate 6,011 of JAIFMW010000032.1, forward strand.
CATTTCTGGCCTAGATAGTCCCTCTACCTGGGCTCGCGCCAAGCACCTAGGGGTGGAAGATTGCTTCGCGGGCAATCTTGCCAAGGGGCCCATTCTCGAACAACTCTGCGCCAAGCATGGTCTGCGTCTCGATCAAGTGGCGCATGTGGGAGATGATCTGCCCGATTTGCCCCTTTTGCACCGCGTCGGCCTGGCCTGTTGCCCCCAAGACGCCGTAGACGAGGTGAAGGAAGCTTGCCATTTCATGGTGGAACTCAAGGGCGGCGAAGGCGTACTAAGGCCCTTGGCAGAATTGATCCTCAAGGCGCAGGGCCTTTGGGATGGTGTGCTGGCAACCTACCGAGGCTGAACCCATGCGAATTCAAAACCTCCTGCTTTCCTTGCTCTTGGCCGTTCCGGCGGTTGCGCAGGTCATGGAACCCAGCCAACTTGGTGTTCAGATCCGCATCAGCATTCCTGAAGGGAACTTTCGCGATGCGTTGGGTGGATTGCGAGTTCCAGGCTACGGCGCGAGCCTTTTAGCCGAATTTGATCTGGGCGACAGCTTCCACACCCGCGCGGCTCTCGGCCTGGATCGCTGGCCCCAAGGCAGGGGCAATCTGGTCGATGAGAATCGTGAAATCAATGCCTTTCACCTCAGCGTTGAGGGCCTGTATTTCCTTCAGGATGAAGGCGCCTTACGCGCCAAAGGCCCCTATGTGCTGGGTGGACTCGGTGGCTACGCTTGGTCTCTTGGCAAAGACATCACGGGCCTGGCCACCACGCGCCGAGCGATCCATATGGCTGGAACCTTGGGCGTGGGTTGGCGACTCAACAAACATCTGGATGCTGAGATCAAGGCCTTGATGGGTGCCGTTGATCCAGGCCTTTCGGCCCTGGTGATCATGGGTTGTGTGAACTACCGATTCTGAAGACATCTACCTCAGCAAATGTTCCGCCACTCGCCCCGCGGCCCCAGGTTCACCCAAATGGGTGCGGACTTCTGCGAGATCCCTTCGCACATCCGCTGCGCAGGTTGGATCCAGCAATTTGTCGAGTTCCTCTGCTAGACGCATGGGATTGACTTCATTCTGTAGTAATTCGGGCGCAACCTCGCGCCCTGCCACGACGTTCGCCAAACCGAAATGAGCCACCTTGACGAAGCGCTTGGCGATGCGGAAGCTAAGGGCGTTCATCTTGTAAATGATGGCAAATGGAGTGCCCAAGAGTGCGGTTTCCAGTGTTGCCGTGCCCGAACAAACCAAGGCTGCGTCAGCATAGGCCCGAGGTGCGTAGCTGCGATCTTCAATTAAGGTGACGGGTGCGCCATCCAACACGCGAGCGACAAAGCTGGAATCCAAGGAGGGTGCCACGGGCAATACCCATTGAACATCCTGGTGGGCGGGATCGGCACGCCATGCCTTGACCAGTCGGGCCAAGGTTGGCACAAGTCGTTGTATTTCGCTTCGGCGGCTACCGGGAAGGAGCGCCACCAATGGGCGCGTAGGATCCAGCCCTGTTTCACGAAAAAAGGTGTCGCGGTCCACTTCAGCCTTAACCACTTCCACCAAGGGGTGGCCCATCCACACCGCTTCAACGGGCAGGCCCTCGAAGAGTCTCGGTTCGAAATCAAACAAGCAATACAGGGTGTCCAGGGTGTTCCCAAGAATGGGAATCCGCCCGGCCTTCCAGGCCCAAACCTGGGGACAAACGTACTGATTTAGGCGCACCTTGGGCATGGCTTGCCGCAGCGATTTCGCCAGGCTCAGATTGAAGCTCTGATAATCGATGAGCAGTGCCGCGTCGATGTTTTCTTCCCGGGCGACCCGCAGAATTTCCTTTTTCATACGCAGCAGTCGGGGAATGTGCCAAAGCACTTCCACAAAGCCCATCACACTGAGCTCGCTAACATCCGCCAGCTTTCGGTCCAGGTAGGGCGTCATGCCCGCGCCGCCAATGCCGATGATGCGCAAGTCCGGTCGGCGGGCCTTCAGTTCCCGCAACAGCTCGGTGCCATGCAGATCACCACTGGCCTCGCCCGCTATCACTAGAAGGGTCTTCACGACATCACCTGGGGGAAATAAATCATCGGATGGGATTCTTCGAGGCGAGCGAGCATTTGGGTAGTCGGCATTGGGTCCGTGGCAGGTATCGCCACGTTCCAACGGTAACCTAGGCGCTGAAGCGACGGATAGTCGGCTCCTGGGGCTCCCACCGCGCAAAACAACCGATCCGAAATAACTTCGAGTGCCTCCCCTAAGGTCTCATCCCAGCAATAACCCACGGCATCACAGCGGACCTCTTTCAGCAAAGAAACCAGTCCCACTGCTGCTCCAGCAGTTGGTTGCAGTGCGACTTTGACACCACGCCCAGCCAAGGCTTCCAACAATGCTTCCAGAGAACGGAGAAAGCTGGAGGTCTCCATCCGGCCCTCCGGCGCTTCCGTGGGAATCACCAGAAAATCGGGCCCCAGCCCCGGACGAAGGGCTTCGATGGCGGTAAGAACCCGTTCTTCACCCCAGGGCATGGCCGGCAGGTGCAACGCATGAATGGCAATGCGGCTTCGAGCCCAGCCAGGATGCACCTCGCCTAACCATGCCAATTCCACGGCCGGAAAAGAAATCCACGCATCTGGATCGGAGGTAGAGGACAAAAGAGGTACGAAGCGCATCCAAATGATTATGATGGAGCGCCGGAGGGCCGCATGACCCATGTTTTCACCCTTGAGGAAGCAAAGGAAGTGATGCCCCGAGTCCAGGCCATCACCAAACCTGTGTTCGAATTGGCCACCAGCCTGAGCCGTGACCTAGTGACCACCTGGGCCGATACCATTCGTGATCTTGGTCCTGAGGTTAAGGGACTCTGGCTCGTGGATTTTGATTCCGGAGATGGGTATTGGTGCTGGTCCTACCCTGAAGAAGACCTGAAACATTGGCACAGCTATGACGGTGGCTACGGCGAACGGGTCACGGTTGAACACCGGCCCAACGCCCAGGGATGAAACTCGAGAGCCCCTCACCGTTCCGCGAAGCCGTTATGGCCTGGGTGGCTCGGATCCCCTATGGCCACCTAGCCACCTATGGCCAAATCGCTTTGATGGCAGGCTTCCCGAGACGCCCTCGCCAGGTGGGCATGGTGCTCAAAGGCTTGCCCGAATCCACGAAACTACCCTGGCACCGGGTGGTCAATGTGAACGGCTACGTGCCGAGCAAGGGCCGATGGTGGGGCGCCCAGGTGCAGATTGCCCGATTGCGGGAAGAGGGGATTCCCGTGGATGATCTCGGCAACCTGGATCTGCCCAGCTACCGCTGGGATGGAATGCCTAACGAGCCGGCGCCCCCAAGGGCTTGAGTTCTGCATCCCGCAGTCCCACCAGAAGAGCCTCTCCCTTCGGAGAAATGCGGAATTCTCCAAAACGCGCTTGGGTGTAGAGAGGGCCTGTACCTTCTTGAAAGAAGAAGGCGTCGCTGCCTAGCCGAACGTTCCCGTGCCGTCGGCGATAGCGAAGGAGAAATTCGCCTGGGGCCAGGGGCTCTGCGTCTTGAATTCGCAGGTACTGAGACACTCCTCGAGCATCATTGACGAGCACCACGCAGCCATCGGGGGAAGCGGTGGATGAAACCCAACTGGCAATCCGATAACGCAAGGCCATGTAATCACCCTGCATCAAGGAACGTGGATCACGGGGCGCCAAGTCCAGATACGCCGTTTGCCCATGCCGCAGAATGGTTTCCTTTTGAGTAATGGCAAAACCGAGACTACCAAAAACCAGGATGGCACCAGCGATCCCAAGCATACGATTCAGCATGATCGGGTCCTCCATCCAAACCAGCCACGAAGCCCCAGAAGTAGGGAACCCGTGAGAAGCAGCACGCCAGCCTTGGCCATCAGGCTCGTTTGCAGCGCGTAGTAGAACTGCCCCAAAAAGGCCATGCCCGCAACGGCTGCGAAGGCAAAGAGGAGGGGTTCGCGCGTTTCAATGGCCACCACCATGACAAAAAGACCTGCGGGAATTCCTGGGGCCCAATATCCAACTACGCCCAAGGCCACCACCACCGGAATTGCCACAGCCAGGTTTCCCGGCTGAATCAGCTCCAAACGGTGCAACACTCGCCACGTTCCAAAGGCCAATAGGATTCCGTAGACGACCGGGGCCAGCAGGTTCAACTGGGTTCTGTCATGCGAAGAGAAACCGATGTGATTCTCGATCAAATCAAAGGCCAAGCGCCACGCCAACAGCCCCAGGAATGCTACCGAAAGACCATACAGCACCGGACGCCGAAAGGCCTCCGCCGGGTTTTGCCAGAACCGGTTCGGCAAGCACCACCCTACGCCCAGGGCGAGCCCCACCAGCGGAATCGCCCAGTTCCCCGAACCCGAACGCATGAAGATCAACGCAAAGAACACAGCCGCTGCCGCTGTGGAGAGAAAACGATGAAGCGCATCGCGAAAGGCCAGGATAAGGGCCAACTCAAGAACTACCATCGTCGCCCACAAGGAGGCTTCGGCATGAGCACCCATATGTTTTTCCATACCGAATCCAACGAAACCCTGCCCCGCAATACTCAATGCCAAGGCCATCTGCACCGAAAAATCGGCCTTCGTAAAGGCCCGCAACAGACAGGCGCCACCGCAAAGCATCAGGCCCAGTGCCAGCATCGCTTCCGTCTGATTCCCCAGCGCGAGGATGGCCCCCAAACCCACCGCCAAAAACAAGCCCGCGAACCACGCCCCAGCACCAATAAGGGCCCGCACAAACCATGGCATTTCGGATTCTTGATGAGCGGCCTCGACCCAAGCCTCGTGGGGCGGCAAGGCAAATCCTTCGGCCTCTAGGCGCTGTGTAAATTCGAGAATGGTCCAGGGTTTCATCGGGCCTCCCGGTGTAGCACCCGCAGCCAGGCAGCTGCACCGCCGAGTTGGGCCACCAAACAAAGTCCCAGAAAAAGGGCACCGGAGCAGCCGGAGTGCCCTTCGAACAAGGCCTTGGCGAGCGCCGTTGTCAGCGCAGTAATGATGCACGCCAAGGCCACAGTGACCATGAAAAGATCCCTGCGTATTTTCAGATAGACCCAAAGCACCAGGCCCATTACGAGGATCAGCGCCGGAATGGCAAGCCATTCGGCATTGGTGTTTTTAGGGGCCACGATGGCCAACAAGGCGCACTGAAGAATTCCGCCAAGGGCAGGAAGGCTGAGGCTGCGCGGCATGGCCCGCCCTGCAGCCCACGGAAAGAAGCGCGGTGCCACTTCCCAGAGCAGCCAGGCGACACCATTCAAGGCGAAAAACTTCCAAAAAAGTTCCGGAATGTTCTCACTACCGGCCTGCTCCCACGCCAAACCGGTCCAAAGGTTCAAGAGCAGGAACCAAAAACCCCAAAGCGCCTGGAAGCGGCCCAACAGCACCCAAGGCAGTATCAGAAAGGCCCAGGCCCGAAACAGCTCGAATGGGTCTGCCCCCGTTTGGTAGATCTGGCCAAAGACCGCCAGCCAAACACCCACCAGGAAACATGCTGCGGATAGCGCAACCTTGCCCGAAAGCCGCTCCACTCCGATCTTCCAGGCTATTGCCAATACCGCGATGAGCCCCGCGATCACCATGCCGAATTTTCCGAATCGCGGAATCTTCTGCCAGTTGAAGGCGAAGAAACAAAGGATTCCAGAAAGCGAGAGCGCGGCACCGGCGAACAGCAGGATGCGGTGCAATATGCGGGTCCAGCTTTGTAAATCCGGGCCTTCCATCAGCAATTCCCTCGCGCGGTCTCTGGTGGATGGCTCCAGGTCGATGCGGGCCAAGGCGCCCGGGCGCAGGGATGGATCCAAGTTTTTCGAGGTCATGCGATGAGTTTAACGAACCAACCACAGGAATCCACTCGCCGAGAGGGGTGCACCACCAAGCGGGTGGACGGATCGATTCAACGGAACGCCTTGAGGGCCGTTGCTCTGGGCGAAACACTGCCTCTGTGCCCTGAAGGAGAACTCATGAAAAACATCCTCCCTGCCCTGGCCATCCTGGCCCTTCCACTCGCGGCTTAGGAAGCCCAAATCACTCAGCCAGGGTTCATCCAATTCAACCCAGTGGCACGCGGGTTCAGCGTGGAGGCCCACCGGAAATCCGCTACCGTGGATCAGAACCTTCAGCTCGCTGCGTTCGGCCTGGGCGTAAGGCTCCACTTCTAAGAAAGTTCCCGATGCGTTTTCAGGAGATCAAGCAGTCCCTTTGGGATAGAGTCCGCAACCCGGCCTACTGGGTGGTGCTTCTGAGTCTCTGGGCATTGTCCTTCACGTTTATGCTCATGGTCGTCCCCAAAGCCAAACTGGGAAATTTTTTGGGGCTTCAGGCCTTCGCGCTCCTCTGGTTACCCGCCATATTCCTGAGCCCTGTTCCCTGGCAATGGACCCAAGATGATCGTCCTTTGGCGCCCTGGGGAAGAGGATTGCTCCAAGTCTTCGGCTTTGGTCTGCTCCTAGTTCTGCTTCATGCCCTAGCCATTCTTATCTTTCGAGGGCAAGGCGAAGGGCCGTTTATCCTGGGTCTAGTCACGGGAATCGCCATGGTCGTGCTCATGGCTCTTGCTCCTTTAGGCATCATGATCGCCCGCGGGGAGCGCTTGGCCCAAGAAACTCGCGAGGCTAAGACGCAGGCCCGGCAAGCGCAGTGGATGAGCCATCGTGGTGCCTTCAGCCCACGTCTCCTATTCGGAAACTTGGATCATCTGGCCGATCTGGCTCAGTTCGATCCCAGAGGCACGGAGCAGGGGCTGGTGGATTTGGCCGCGCTCTATCGCCATTGGCTGGTAGAAGCCGAAAAACCGGTGATCCCCCTGAGCACAGAGCTGGGCATGGCGGAAGAGTATTTGGCCCTGGAACAAAAACGCTGGAAGGGTCGTCTCCGGGTTCGCACTCAATTTGATTTGGAGCAGGATTCGCAGGCGGTGCCGCCCCTGCTCCTGCTTTCGTTCTTAGAGCAAACACTGACGGGATCTCCCAAAGAACACGATACTGAGCTCAGCCTCCGAGTGTCAGGAACCGCTTCCATGTTGGAGATCGAATTGGAGCTTCTAGGTTCCATCGCACCTCCCTCCCCCGAATTACTGCTGCAGTTTCGCCGACGAATTCTTGCAACACTCAACCGCGAAGCCATAACGGCCATCAACCTTTTTGCGACCGGCTGGAAACTCACCTTGAGCATTCCTAAAGGCTCGTTGGAGATCTTGCCATGCTGATGAAGGATGCCCTGTGGGCCATTCCGCGCCGCCTTCGAAGCCCGTTGATTTTGAGCCTGACCATCGGAATTTTCATCTTACAGACAGGCCTGCTCTTTGCTACTCGCTTCATCCCCGTTAACCCTTCTGATGGTGCTTTACCTTTCCAGCCCGCACCCCTTAAAGCGATCCTGCTTTACGGTTTCGGAATCATCTACTTGTTCGGTCTCACACCCTTTCCCTGGCAATGGACTCGGGATGATCGCCCCATGGCTTCCGTGCTGCGAGGCGCGCTTCAGGCTTTGATCTTTGGCCTGCTGTATGCCCTCGGCACAACGTTGATCAACTGGGGTGATATTCAACGCACGATGGCTCCCCTGCTCATCAAGCTGCCTGGCTTCAGTGTGCCGATATTCATCGTCATGACGACCCTTATGTCCGTCATCTTCAATGGCGTGATCGGGTACGCCTTGGCCCTGTGGGAGACGCGCCGCCAAGAGAAAGCCGAAGCCCTGCGCCAAACCGAGGAGGCACGCTGGACACTCTTAAAAGCCCAGATGTCTCCGCATGTATTGCTCAACAGCCTCAACGGATTGGCGGAATTGGTGCGCGAAGATGAAGCCGCCGCTATCAAAGGCATGCGCGACCTGGCTGAAATTTACCGGCAACTGCTTAGCTTTGGCGATGCCCCCAAGGTGCCCCTCGAGAAAGAACGCCGCCTGCTGGAAAGCTACTTGGCCGTGGAAAAATTGCGCCTGGGTGAACAGCTTCACGTCGAGTGGGACTGGGATCCGCAACTCGATGGCATTGCAACCATCCCCTTGCTGGTGCAACCCCTGGTGGAAAATGCCATCAAACACGGCATAGCCGCGGATCCCCAAGGCGGCACCGTGCGCATTCAGGGGCGCATCGAAGGTGCACGACTATTGCTGACGGTGGCCAACACCGGGCAAAGTAATTCTTCCCGTAAGCGAAGCACTGGCGTGGGCCTGGCCAACTTGAAATCCCGTCTGGAATTAGCCTACGGCGGGAAGGCCCAGTTCCATTTGGTGCGAGAATCGCCCTGGACCCGGGCCGAGCTTCAAATACCTTGGGAGGCATGATGACCTTACGAGCGGTGTTGGCAGACGACGAACCCTTAGCGCGACGGCGTTTGGCTCGCCTGCTCCGCGAAGCCGATTGTGAGGTATTGGCGGAATTTCCCGGCAGTGCGGAAGTGCTTGCTTGGTTCGAATCCGGCGCAGAGGCAGATGTCCTTTTTCTGGATATTCAAATGCCAGGACTCACGGGCTTGGAGGTGTTAGCAGAATTGGCCACACCACCGCCCGTAGTCTTCGTAACGGCTCATGTGCAATACGCCGTTCAGGCCTTCGAGGCTGCTGCAGTCGATTACCTTTTGAAGCCCGTCACCGAGGATCGGTTGACCCGAACCCTGGACCGCCTGCGTCAGCATCAGATTCCTCGCCGCAAAGGCCCCGAAATCGCCGCGCTGCTGCCAGGGCAAAGCGCCCGCTTCCCTGCCCGAGCCGGGGAAGGCTTCGTCTTTCTGGAGATGAAAAAAGTGACGCATTTCGAGGTGGAGGATGAAATCGTTTCCGCCTGGGCTGGCGAACGGTACAAAACCTCCTGGAGTACGCTCGGGGACGTGGAACAGGCCTTTCCCGAGGAAGAGTTGCTCCGCATCCATCGACATCTATTGCTCCGCCCATCCATGGTTTTGGGTTTTCGGCCGCTCATGGGTGGGCGCGGTGAAGTTCGGGTAACTGGAGGCAAAACGCTCGAGGTCAGCCGAGGCTCCGTACCCAAACTGAAAGCCGCGCTGGGGCTGGCAAGCAAATTCAGCGAGGCCTAAGCGCTCAGCGCAGATGATTGATCCGATCAGCTCAGCTGCTTGAGTCGTTCAGCTTCGTGCGCGGCACGCAGGGGTTCGAGAATGACTTCAATCTGCCCCTGCATGAAGGTTTCCAGCGAGTGGACGGTGACGTTCACACGGTGATCCGTCACGCGGCTTTGGGGAAAGTTGTAGGTACGAATCTTCTCGCTGCGATCCCCGGAACCCACCTGAGACTTACGCAGGGCGCTGGATTCAGCATCTACCTCCGCTTGGGCTTTATCCAGCAGGCGGCTGCGCAGCACGGTCATGGCCTTGGCCATGTTCTTGAGCTGACTGCGTTCGTCCTGGCACTGCACCACGGTATTGGTAGGCAAGTGCGTAAGGCGCACGGCGGAATAGGTCGTGTTCACGCTCTGGCCACCCTTGCCGCCCGAGCAGAAAGTATCGATGCGCAAATCTTTGGGGTGGATTTCAATATCCACTTCGTCGGCTTCCGGCATCACGGCCACCGTGGCGGCAGAAGTATGGATGCGGCCCTGGGTCTCGGTCTTTGGCACTCGCTGCACGCGATGGACACCCGATTCAAAGCGAAACACCGAGTAGGCACCTTCGCCCTCGATCTCAGCCACGGCTTCCTTCAGCCCACCCATATCGGCCTCACTTTCGTCGAGCACCGAGACCTTGAAGCCCTTGCGTTCGGCAAAGCGCACATACATGCGAAACAATTCCCCGGCGAAGAGGGCGGCTTCTTCACCACCGGTGCCCGCCCGCACTTCCAGAATGACGTTGCGGGCATCCTTGGGATCCTTGGGAACCAGCAACTTAGTGAGCTCAATGGCACCGGCATCGATGGCCGTTTTTAGATCCGGAATTTCCATTTCCGCCATCTCGCGAAGATCGGCATCCTGAGTCTTGTCACCCAAGATCTCCTCGGCTTCCTGCAATTGCTGCATCCGCGTGCGCTGCGCCTGCCAGGCCAGCACCACCGGCTCCAGTTCTGCCCGCAGCTTGGTCAGTTCACGCAGTTTCTTGGAATCGCAGACAACACTGGGATCCTGAAGCTGCGCCTCCACCTGCTGAAATTTGGCATCGAGGGCTTCGAGCTGATCAAACATGGGGTTTCCTGGAGTCAAGGATCAACAAACGATCCGCCACGGGGTAACAGAAAAGCAAAGGAACTCAAAACAACAACGATCGCAGTGAACGAAAAGGACAAGCCTTGGGATTGCAGACTTCTTTCAGTTGCTTTTACCGGTGTTCATCAGTGTCCATCGGTGGCTATTTTTTCTTTTCATTGGCGGCAGCATGCGAGGAAAGCATTTATTGCCACCGATAAATACCGATGGACACCGATAGGGATTCGCGAATGCCGACGTCAGGGTTGGTCCTCTGCCAAAGATAAAAAAAGAACGGGCCGAGAAATCGGCCCGTTCTTGAAAACAGAGTAGCTACTGAACTTCGACGGCGGGAGCGGCTTCGACCACGGCTTCGACAGCAGTTTCGGCGACAACTTCCTTCTTCGCGTACTTCTTGTTGAACTTCTCGACGCGACCGGTGATGGTCATGTCGCGCTGCTTGCCGGTGTAGAAGTTGTGGCAAGCCGAGCAGACTTCGACGCGCATCTCTTTCTTGGTTGAGCGTGTTTCGAACTCGCTGCCGCACTGGCAGTGGGCGATGACCGTGTGCAGCACGGGATGGATTTTTTCTCGCATTGTTTCCTCCTGGAACCGACCGGAGGCCTCTGTGCCCGCGGCTTGTTCACGCATAAGAGAGCCAGTCTATCCCGAAAGTCCTTTGCGCTCAACGAAAAATCCAGAAAGCCACGCACCACTCGGGAAGGATTGCCTCCCTTTGAGGCCCGACTTAGCTCTTGGCGGGCGCAGGCTTGGCGGCGTTAAGAAGAGCCTTCACCTCGGCAGGAGGATCGAACTGAGTCTTGGGCACGGGCACATTCCAAACCACGCTCTGGAAGGTCAGCGAAACCGTCTGACCGGCGAAAGACTGAATCATGGTGTGCGGCACCATGATGCCATCGACGCTCTTGTAATCCTTCGTGACGCTCTCCATGGCGACTTCACCCATGGCGGTCTTCAGTTTGGCAAGGACCTTTACGAGAAGCCCTGTTTTTACACTGTAGAACTGGGTGCTGGGTTGTCCCTTGTGGGGTGTGGCCAAGACTTTGTAGCAGGGTTCGCCTTCGGCCGTTTCGGTGCCTTGGGTCTGCACCTCTTTGAATTCTTCTTTCCAATTCTCGGTGTGGAAGCGGGCCGACTGCTCCGTCGTGTCCTTCTCTTCACCGGTCTTGATCTGAGGGCCTTGCATGGCACTAAACGACCAGGCGATCTTGCCGTCGAAGCCCTCGAGCATCTTGCCCAAATTCGGCAGATCGATTTCGCTGAAGCTGAGATTGGGCTCGGCTTTGTATAGGGTGAGGGCACCCTTGATTCCCATGGCCGGCATTTCCATGGTGCCCTTAATGACCGTGGTGCGTTTCCCGGCGTAGGCGGCCTTTCCACCTGTGACCTGGATGAAGCGTTCCATCACAGCTTCGCCCTTGGGAAGATCCTGGGCCACCAGGGCCGAAGGCAGGATCAGAGCGGTGGCAAGTAGGGTTCGATACATGGTGTCTCCTAGTTAGCAGGCCGCTGGATCCAAGCCAGGGCGCGGTCGAGCGTTGGGTCTTTCCCCAATAGCAGTTCGCGCTGCGTGGGGCGCACTTCTTCATCGGGCGTAACACCACGGCCTTCCAAGGGTTGGCCGCCATCGGAAATGTAATTGGCGATGGCGTACTGGAAGCCATCCCCGTTGGGCAAGCGTTCGAACACCGAAGGCAAGGCCGCGCCCGCCGAACGACTGCCAAAGATGCGGGCACGGTGAATATCCTGCATGCCACCCGCAAAAATCTCGGAGGTCGAACCCGAACAGCCGTCTACCAGAATGGCCAATGGGCCCGTGAAGGCAGAAGGTCTGGGGAAGACCACAAAATTCAGGGTGGTGCCTCGCATGATCATGGTGCCGAGTTTCAGGTCTGCCTTGTCTGTAAACCAGCCCGCGGCGCCCATAGCCATGCCGCCGATTCCACCTGGGTTGCCCCGCAGATCGATGACGAAACCCTTGCAGGTTTCGGAATCCTTCAAAGAAGCTTGAAAGGCCTCTGCAACGACGGCGGGCTCGAACCAGATATTGAATTTCAGGTAGCGAATCTGCCCAGGCAGGGCGCGGTGCTCCACCCAAAAGGGCATTGACGGCATATTCCCAAAGGTGACCATTTTGCCTCGAGGCGCAGTGCGCTGGAGACGCAGCGTTGTCGACGTTACGCCATTCCCGAAAACCGCCTCAACGGTCGTGCCGACTTCACCATCCAGAAATGACTGCAGCCGGCGGGAGGCCATCAGATCCAATTGGGTGGAAGTCTTGAAGGCCGTGGTGATTTTCTGAAGCACGGGAGCGACATCTTTACCCTCGACACGAAGCAGTTCCCACCCCGCTTTGACGCCAGCTTTCTCCCCCGGCGAACCCGATTCCAAGCCCGTGACGATGGCCTTGCCATCGAGGAGGCGCAGTTCAACACCGGCCGTGCCACCACCCTTGTTTCCCGATTGAAGATCGGAATAAACTTCGGCGGGCACAATGCCGAAGTGTGTTTGCTTCAGGCGGGCGAGCATTTCACCCAGAATGGCCTGAACCTCCGCAGCATTGGCCGCCTTCTCGACTCGGGGCCTCAGCTCGTCGTGAACCTTTTGCCAATCCAGGCCCCCCAACTTGGGATCGTAATGGCGCTTGGCCACTGTTGACCAGACCTGCTCGAAAGAGTCGAGATGTGCCTGACGCTGGATCGGGTTCATGGTTTCGGGCGGCACCGCCAAGACGATCGCTGGGGCCAAAAGACTGACAAACGTAGTTCGTAATTGCATGGAATCACCGAAAAGAAACGCGATGGATTGTTACTTAATGTTGTCAGGATCGTCGACCCTACCCAACCCCATCCGCTAATTTCGATCGGCGGCAGTGCCCGGAGGCCGAGTGGTTCACTCGGGCCGTGGAGCGGCGGACACCTTTTCGATCATGGGTTCGCCATCTTCGATCCAAAGCCTCGCCTGGCAGGGAAAACTCGGCAGTAGACAAACTAGGTCGCTCAGTTCTGAAATGCCGTCCTGGAGATGTTCCATTAGCGTTTGTGGATCATGATGGAAAGAGGCCACACACGAACAATCGGCCTGAGGATCGCGCGCCGTTTCTTCAATCAAGGCTCCTGAATAGCCGAAATAGGTGACGATATCCGCTGCCACGGCAGCTTCCCTTGGCTCTGCAATGCAGGAACTGATGAAGGTCGCCTGGAGAACAGTGATATCTGGGTTGGTGTGGGTCTCCAGGAAATCCGCAAAGCGCTGAAACAACTCGGAAGGTTCAACATTCAAGGCATTTAGCAAGATGCCAAACCACGGCACGGCTCTTCCCTGGTTATACATCACGTCGCAGGCATGCGCGATCCGCGCCGCCGCTTTCATATCGGCCTCGCGGAAATCCGGCGAAGCGATCACGGTGTAGGGAATTGCCTGCAAATGCTGAAGGCCTAATTCGGGGGCGGTTTCCTGAAGGCGTGTGCCAGGCAACACCGAAAGGGGAAAGATATCCACATGATTGGGAACTAGG
>JAIFMW010000151.1 GCA_020048105.1 Deltaproteobacteria bacterium
TCGCTACCGCGGATTCTGGCGCGCATCGCCTGCCGGAAGGCATTCAAGGAAGCCTGGGCATAACTCTTGACAACCAGCAATCACTGAAGTTGCTCCGTGACAGCACCTTAACCTGCCTGAGAGTGCAGCCCTGGTGTCCAGCCCTTTTCGTTGAGCAAACGAACGCCGATGATGCGACTTAGGCGAAAGGTCATTTCCTCTTGGTGCAGATGGCAAAAGGCCCGCAAGTGCTCGCCTTCCACGGCCTGGGGCGTGACACGACGCTGCTGACTGCGATGGGCGGCCAGGGGCATGTAGGTGAGTTCAGCTACGAGGTTGTAGCGGGCACCGTATTCCAGAATTCGCGAGGTTTCTTCTTGGGCCTGGGGGCCCCCGCCAAGATTGAGCATGGGCACCCGGCGCAGAACTTCGCTATAAAGCGTAGGGTCCTCATTTTGGATGCGATGCAACGCCGCTTGAATCATTTGACGCACGGGCTCTAGGTGGTGATTCATGCCCTTTTCGTTGACGAACGCGAGGCACGCCAAGGCCCAAAGGTACAGGGATTCGTCCCCATCCAGACTCAAGGGCAAGTAGCGCCCGGGTTTAGGCAGGAATCCAGCCTGCTTCAGAAGCTCGAAGGCATTGGCCGGACCATTGACCTCCAGCACCGTGTCGCTGATCTGCGTCAACGCCAAGGGTGCCAATTCCGTTCGCACCATTAATTCTTCCGCCAGGTGGGGTGTGCGTGCCTTGACCAATCGCACGCCTTGCACCACTTCTACTTCGCCCAATCGATCCGCGAGATCGTCCAGAAGCTGCGTCAGTGTCTGGGGCAGGTTGATGGCACCGCCACTCAAATGCTGACGGATTTCTTCGATGCTGAGCCCTGTATCCAGAGCATGAATGAGGGTGTCGTGGCCAACCCGCAGACTAATCATGGCGTCCAAGGATTCCACCTCTCCGAGCTGGGCCAGCTGAAGCAAGCGGTGAGGATTCTGCCCCATGGGCGTTAAGAGTTCGAGGTTGGGCTGAATGATCAGCGGCTGGTCCACCATGAAAGGCGCCCAGTGAGCCTCGGTCCCTCGGTGATCCCGCAGCAGATACTCACTGGCTAAGGCCTCCCCGTGGGGTGTCAGCATCAGATGGTTGCGCTCCGCATCCATGGTCACCATGCCCATGCGGCGCAGAAACGGCAAAAAGACATCCCGCGTACGCTCTTCATCCAGGGGATGAAGGGTTTTCAGAAACGCTAGAAAGGGATGTATCGCCAAGGACTGCCCCTTACGCTCGAGCAGATGGCGCATTAGGAACGCACGATCCTCTGCGGGGGGCATATTCCAAAGCTTGAGGTCATCCTCCAGGAGCTTGGCAAAGGAGCGCTCTGCAACCCAGCGCGATGGATGGGCCAATACGGCCGCCAGCAGTGTATCTACGCGGCCCTCACGGCTCCACAAAAAGCCCAGGCGGTGCAGTAGGGCGAAGGTGAGGGTAGCATCCCGCTCTTCCTTCAAAAGTGCGTTGCGATTGAGCAACTGCCCCAATTCTTTTTTGGCGGGCAAGCCACCCTTGAGAACACGGATACCGCCCATGCAGCGAAGCAGAACGGATGTCAGCGCCAAGGCAAACCCATACGGCAGGCATTCCTCGAGAACCACGCTGGGTTCAGCTTGAAAACTGAGGGCGCCATCATCGAAATCCGCGAGGGCATCGGCCACGCGTTCCGCCAGTCCCCACTGATGCGTGTCCGGCAAAATCAAGCCCAGATCCGAAAGCAGGGGAACAAAGGCCCCTTCGGGTTGCGTGGCATCCTCCGCCAACCGTTTAATCGCCTTCAGGTGAGCGCCATCCAAATCGGCCAATGTATTCGTAAGCTGTTTGTTGTCTTCCAGATGAAAGACCATGGTCTTCAGCAACCGCACCCGCCCTTCGGGACTTTCATCCCAATGCTGAGGCAGGGGCAACTTCCTGAGCTCACAGATTTTTCGAAGTTGCGCATCGGTGCAGTTGGACAGCAACCGGTAGTGGGTCTGAGCCATGAAACCTCGCACTCCACCTGCGCGCAGGGGATCGATCAGGGTCTCACACTAAGCCCATGAACACCATTCCTGATTTTGACGGGTTTCCTCCAATACCCTTCGTTGACCCTTCTGGAATCCGGCCCTAGGCTCGAAGGTTTACCGTCCCACGCTTTCAGGTGAACCCGTGATCGCCATGCGCCCCGACAACCCGTTAATCGTTCAGAGCGATCGCACCCTTCTACTGGAAGTGGCCCATCCCGCCTTTGAGCAGGTGCGGGATGAATTGGCTCGTTTCGCGGAGTTGGTAAAAAGCCCCGAACACATCCACACCTATCGCGTGACTCCGCTTTCCCTTTGGAACGCCTCGGCCTCTGGCGTTAGTTGCCAGGATATTCTCGACACCCTGGATCAATGGTCCAAGTATTCCGTGCCCCAGAATTTGATTCAGGAGATCCAGGATCACGGCACCCGCTACGGCAGGCTAAAGCTTGTTCGTAAAGGTGATCGGCTCGCGCTCGAAATGGATGACCGCGGGTTGTTTTGGGAAATCGAAAACCAGAAAAGCCTCCAGGGCCTTTTGGCCGAACCCTACCCCGATCAACGCGGTGTTTTTCTTCTGGATGGCAAGCGCGGCGAAGTGAAGCTCCAGCTCATCCGTTTGGGACACCCCGTCCAAGACATGGCGGGCTATAAGGATGGTGATCCACTCGCCTTCCAACTCCGCGACACCTTAGGCAGCAGTGGCCGCCCCTTTCGTCTGCGCACCTACCAAAAGGCCGCCGCCGACGTTTTCCATGCAGGAGGCGGTCCCGAAGGTGGGGCCGGTGTCCTAGTGCTGCCCTGCGGTGCAGGCAAAACCATCATCGGAATTGGCTGCATGGAGCGACTCCAAACTCGCACGCTGGTGCTCACCACCAACGTTACCGCCGTTAAGCAGTGGAAGCAGGAACTGCTGGATAAGACCACCCTGACCGAAGACCAGATTGGCCTCTATACGGGCGACACCAAGGAGATCAAGCCCGTCACCATCGCCACCTACCAAATTTTGACGTATCGAAGGAGCAAGGAAGCTCCTTTTGAGCACTTCAAGCTCTTCGAAGCCGCCAACTGGGGGCTGGTCGTTCACGACGAAGTGCATATGCTCCCCGCGCCCGTATTCCGTGCCGTGGCCGAGCTTCAGGCCAAGCGACGCCTGGGCCTCACGGCAACCCTGGTACGCGAAGACGGCAAGGAAGAAGATGTATTTTCCCTCATCGGCCCCAAGCGAGTGGATGTGCCCTGGAAGGTCCTGGAAAAGGATGGCTTCATCGCCACGGCCCATTGCCTGGAGATTCGCGTGCCGCTGCCCACCGATGAGCGCATGGAATACGCCGTGGCCAATCAGCGCCAGCGCTTCCGCATCGCCAGCGAAAACAGCATGAAGCTCATAGTGGTGGACGAGCTCCTGAAGGGCCATCCCAATGATCCAGTGCTGGTAATCGGTCAGTACCTGGAGCAGTTGCGAGTCTTGGGGGCACGCCTGAATGCACCCGTTCTTACCGGGCAAACCCCCGAGAAAGAGCGCGAGCGCCTCTATGGTGAATTTAAGACCGGTCAGCTCAAGGTATTGATCGTAAGCAAGGTCGCCAACTTCGCCATCGATCTGCCCGATGCCAGCGTGGCCATCCAGGTGAGCGGTACCTTCGGTTCGCGGCAGGAAGAAGCCCAGCGTCTGGGCCGGATCTTGCGGCCCAAGGGCGATCGCAACATTTCCTACTTCTACAGCCTGATTAGCCGGGATACCACCGAACAGGAATTCGCCCGCAATCGTCAGTTATTCCTGACGGAACAAGGCTACCGCTACCTCATCGAGAGTCGGTATTTCCAGGAAAGCGGCCTCCTTAGCGAGCCCATCGTTTGGCCCCAATTACTGGAAGAGACCGGAGGCTAAAAAGTTCGCCACCTTGGCCCATCGAGCTTGAGGCTAAACATTCCTTGCGAGGAAAGCCCAGGCGACTTCGGACCTCCCTTATGCTTTAACGGTGAGGTTCTTATGGTCCGCTTGCCCGCCCTGCTTCTTTTGCTCGCCCTTGGTGCGCCAATTCTCGACGCCTGCACCAATGTTCTGGTATCGAAAGGCGCCACTAAGCACGGCGCTACCCTTTTGAGCTACACCGACGATAGCCACTCACGCTATGGCGAATTGGCCTTTCGGGCCCGCATGAAACATACGCCAGGCACCCTGCGCGATGTGATCGATTGGGGCAGCGGCGCCTTTCGTGGGCGCATTCCCGAGCCTTCAGAAACCTACCGCCGCATGGGCAACATGAACGAATTCCAAGTGGCCATCGGCGAGACAACCTTCGGTGGTCGCAAGGAGGTGGAAGGTAGTGGCATGTTGGACTACGGAAGCCTGATCTACATCGCCCTGGAGCGCGCGAAGACAGCTCGAGAAGCCATTCAGGTGATCACCAACCTGGTGGACCAGTTCGGCTATGGCTCCAGTGGCGAAAGTATCTCGATCTGCGATCCCAACGAGGCCTGGATCCTGGAAATCGTGGGCAAGGGCAAGGCGGATAAAGGCGCGGTATGGGTCGCGCTCAAACTACCGGATGGCACGATGAGCGCCCATGCCAACCAGGCCCGCATTCGACAATTCCCCTTGAAGGACCCCCAGAACTGCACGTACAGCAAAGATGTAATTTCCTTCGCGCGCGAAAAAGGCTGGTTCAAGGGTGAGGATAAGGATTTCAGTTTTTGCCAAAGCTACGCACCCTGGAATTTCTCGAGCCTGAGAGCCTGCGAAGCCCGGGTATGGAGCGTATTTCGCCGCGCAGCACCGAGCCTCAAGCTGCCCATCGACTTCGTGAAAGGTGATCCCACAGCCACGCCACTGCCTATTTGGATCAAACCGGATCAAAAACTCGAAACCCGCGATCTCATGGAATTGATGCGAGATCACTTCGAAGGTACCGAATTCGATATGACCCAGGATGTGGGGGCGGGCCCTTACCAACTGCCTTATCGCTGGCGCCCCATGGGCTTCAAGGTCGATAGCCAGGATTACATCCACGAACGCGCCATCTCCACCCAGCAAACGGCTTGGTCCTTTGTCGCCGAATTGCGCTCCGGTCTTCCCAACGCCATTGGCGGCGTTCTCTGGTTCGGCATGGATGACACCTACAGCACCTGCTATGTGCCGATCTATGCGGGACTTCTGGAACCGCCCCCCAGTTGGCGAGAGGGCCATGGGCGTTGGGATACCTTCAGCTGGGATAGCGCCTTCTGGGTGTTCAACTTTGTCTCGAACTACACCTACAGTCGCTATTCCGACATGATCCAGGATGTGCAAGCGGTGCAGCGCGAGCTAGAAGGGCGCTACTTCGCCGATCAGCCCGAAATTGAACGCCAAGCCCAGGAACTCTACCGGCAGGATCCTCGCTCGGCTCAAGAATTCTTGACGAGCTATATCACCCAGACCGCCGAAAACACCGTGGCCCGTTGGCGCAAACTCGGCGAATCCCTGATCTGGAAGTATCTAGATGGCAATGTGCGCGACGCCCAAGGGCGCGTGACCCATCCACCCTACCGACCCGAGTGGAATCGCCGAATCGTCCAAGAGCACGGCGAGGTCATCAAGGTCCGAAAACCCTAAAAAAACGGCATTAGCACCTGCGTCACCACCAAGGCGTATAGCCCCGCGACTACGTCATCCACCACCACACCTTGGCCATCCGGCAATACCTGAATCTGTCGGATGGGCCAAGGCTTCCAGATATCGAAAAAACGAAATAGCAGGAAAGGCACCAGCACGATTGGCAGGCATCGCCACCCGTCCGCACCGAACATGCGGGGTAGATTACTCACCACCAGCCATCGCACCGGCCAAAGGGCGATCCAAAGCCCCGCCCATTCATCGGCCACGATATAGCTGGGATCCTTGTGCCCCGTTTCCCGAACCACTTGATCCGAGGCCTTAATCCCAATCCAGGTCATGAAAGCAGGTAGGGCCAGGAACACGATCTCCAACCACCAACGCCCGCTGAATCGAAGGGGCACCAAGGCTGTGAACAGCAGCCATACCGCCAAGGCCGCCAAGCTGCCCCAGGTGCCAGGAGCGGGTTTGATCCAACCGCTGCCGAATCCCGTGGCAACCCACCAGGCCCAACGACTGGCTTTCACGAATGCTCCACGACTTCGCCCACCAGGTCGTAGGCGTGGGCCTGGGTTATCTTCACGGGCTGAATGGCGCCCACCCAAGGCTCGCCTCCCACGATCAGCACATTGCCATCCACTTCGGGGGCCTGCCCTTGATGACGGCCCTTGATGACTAGATCGGTCTCTTCATGGGCGCCTTCGACCAGGACATCCATCACTTTCCCAATCCAGGCCTGATTCTTGGCTCGGCTGATCTTTTGTTGGGCTTCGAGCAGCTTGCGTTTGCGGCTTTCCTTGGTGCGCTTGGGTATTGGATCCCCCAGCCCAAAGGCCGGAGTGCCGTCTTCCAGCGAATAGGTAAAGACGCCCACATGCTCGAATTGGGCCTCCTGCACGAAATCGAACAGGGTCTGAAAGGCTTCCGGGGTTTCGCCAGGGAACCCCACAATGAAATTGGAGCGAATGGAAATACCCGGAACAATGCGCCGAACCTGTTTCAACAGCTTCAGGAAACCAACTCGCCCACCCCCGCGCGCCATGGTCTTCAGCACCTGGGCATCGGCATGCTGCAAGGGCATATCCAGGTATTTCGCACAATTGGGCGTTTCGGCGATGGCGTGGAGCAGTCCTTCCGTGGTGCGGTTGGGGTAGCTGTAGTGAATGCGAAACCAGGGCAGGCCTTCGACCTTTCCCAAGGCTCTTACCAATTTTTCGAGGCCATCGGGATCGCCAAGGTCCCGCCCGAAATCTGTGGTGTCCTGGCCCACCAGACTGATTTCCAGTATGCCCTGGGCTACCAGATTGCGGGCCTCGGCCACCACACTCGCGATGCTGCGGCTGCGCTGGGGGCCGCGAATGCCTGGAATGGCGCAGAAGGCACAAGCGTGATCACAGCCTTCGCTTATTTTGAGGTAGGCCGTGGACTTGGGCGTTGTCAGCAGACGGGGACTCGCTTCGTTGTAAAGGTAATTCGGGTTCTTTTCGGGCTCGAACAGCCGGTCATCGGCGCCGATAATTTCAGCAATGTATTCGATATCCCGAGTGCCTAGACAAGCGTCGATCTCCGGCATATCCGCCAACAAGGCATCCCGGTACCGCTCCACCATGCATCCAGCGACGATCAGCTTCCGGCAGGCTCCGCTCTTTTTCATGGCGGCAGCTTCCAGAATCGAATCGATGGACTCCTTTTTGGCCGAATCGATGAAGCCGCAGGTATTCACCACCAACACTTCGGCTTCTTCCATGGTGCGGGTCAGCGTAAAGCCCTTAAGGCGCAGATGCCCCAGCATGACCTCGCTATCCACAAGATTTTTTGGGCAGCCCAGTGAAATGAAACCTACCTTGGTCATGGCATCGCTCCATCCGGGTCAGACCGGAACTCAACAGGGTATCGTCACGGAGTCGAAAAGCTCTGTGCTAGACTCCATCCAACTTTCTGGGAAGCCCGTTCGATGAAAATGACTCTGCTGGTGGAAGGCGCCAGACACTCGGTAGAACTAACGGAGGAAGGTGTGACCCTCGGTCGTGGGGATGCCGCCACGATTCGAGTACCTTCCAACGCTGTCAGTCGTGTTCATTGTCGCTTTTTCCTAAAAGACGGCGTTCCCCACGTGATGGACATGCAATCACTCAACGGAACCACCCTGAATGGGCAATCCCTGGTCGTCCCCATGGCTTTGAAGCTGGGCAATACGGTCTTATTGGGGGAAATACCCGTCCAGTGGATCCCGGAAATGGAACCCAAACAGCCCAACTCTGGAGCCCCCGGATCCTTCTCCTCTGGAATCCTCTCCACCACTGGGATCGCCAAAGTGACCGGCGAAGGGAAAATTGCCCTGGAGGATCGAGCCTTTGATCCTTCAGGCAGCATTCTTGTACCCCACACCAGCCTGGAAGCCATGCTGGCCAAACATCAGGCCGAAAAACCCTCATTCGAGGTCGGTGCCCTATTCCAGCGGCTTGCCACCATGGCCGGACAATTGCTCCGTGCCGCCAGCCTACCCGAACTGCTGGATTCCGTGATGACCCTGGTGACCAGTCAGATCCCCTGTCAGCGCGGCTTCATTCTCCTGGCGAATGCTTCGGGCGAACTGGAATCCGAATTGGTCTGGGAAGAGAAACCAGGGGCAATCACAAATCCCATCAGCCGAACCATCGCTCGCACCGCCATGTCCAACCGAGTAACAATCCTGACCACCGACGCTCGAGTTGACCCCCGTTTTGCGGGCGGGGATAGCATCAAGATCCATGGCATCACCTCAGCCCTTTGCACCCCACTTATCGTAGATGATCAGGCCCTGGGCGTGATCTACCTGGAATCTAGCCTCAACAAGGGGGGGTTCAAGCGGGAGGACGAACACTTGCTATCGGCCATGGGCAATTTTGCGGCCGTAGGTATCCAGCGCGAACGGGAGGCTAGGTTCCGGCAACGGCTGGAGCGCTATCACAGCCCCCAAGTCGTGAACGAGATCATGAAGGCCGCGCAGAATCTAGACGCGCCCATTTTGCAAGCCCAGCGCTGTGAAATCAGTATTCTTTTCGCTGATATTTCGGGTTTCACCCGAATGAGCGAAGGGATGGAACCCCTTCAGGTTGCCTCCATCCTGAATCGATCCTTCGAAATTCTGACCGAACAGATTTTTGTCCGGGGAGGTAGCCTGGACAAGTACATCGGGGATGCCATCATGGCCTTTTTTGGGGCTCCGGCCCCGGATCCCGATCATGCGCTCCACGCGGTGGAAGCCGCCGTGGCGATGCAGCAAGCCCTGCTTTTCATGAATGAGAACCGCCCCGATGGCTACCCGGAACTAAAAATGCGCATTGGGGTCAATAGCGGTGAAGCCTTTGCCGGGGATATTGGCTGCGAAAAACGCATGGATTATACGGTCATGGGTTCCAGTGTTAATTTAGCCTCGCGCCTGGAAAGCTCCGTGGCAAAACCAGGCCAAATCGTGATTGGTCCCCGCACCGCCCAGATCATCGGCCCCGCCAATCTCCGCCAGCTCGAAGCCTTCGCCCTTAAAGGCATTGAGAACGAGGTTCACCCCTTTGAGGTTCTCTGGACGGATTGAGGCACAAAATTCATGCCCTCGACCTAGATGGCCGAAGGATCGAGGAGGATCGGACACTATGCCTTCGGAACGTCGACAATTCACCCGCATCCCCATGGGCGCCACCGTGGCCTTTCAGGAATTGACCTTTTCTGGGGTTCCCGAGGCCACTCAGAGCATCTTCAAAGATGTCTCGGGCGGGGGGCTTCTCCTGAGTTCGGCAACAGAGCACCCTCTGGGTACGCTGTTGAAGCTGGAGGTTCGGATCCCAGGCTGGGGCCACCATCAAAATTCGTTTGGCCCCACCAGCGAAAGGGATGCCCGGCCCCTGGTGGCCGTGGGTCAAGTCATGCGGGTCGAACAAATGGACTCGGGAGGCTTCGAGCTAGGAGTAAAGTTCCTGAATGTCTATCCCGATGACTGGGCCGCGCTTCTAATATTTATTGAAGGCGCTACCCCCACGGACGCCAATTAGCCTGAATACTTCAAAGGAGACTCCCTTGAAAATCTTGATCGTGGACGACTCTTCAACGATGCGTCGCATCATCATCAACACCCTGTCCCGCATCGGGTATTCCGATGTCATCGAAGCCGAGCACGGCAAGGCCGGCCTCGAAAAATTGGGTCAGGGCGGCGTCGAAATGATCATCACGGATTGGAATATGCCCGAGATGGACGGCCTGGAATTCGTCACCGTCGTGCGCGGCTCCAATCCCAGCATCCCCATCCTCATGGTTACGACCAACGCTGCCAAGGAAGACATCGTGGCGGCCCTACAGGCTGGCGTGAACAACTACGTGGTGAAGCCCTTCACCCCCGACACGCTGAAGGAAAAGATCGAGTCCCTGCTCGGATAGTGCCTCGGGGGTCCCATGGATCAGTCTGAAATTGATGCCTTGCTAAATACCGGGGCCAACAAGCCAACCGGGAAAAGCAAAAAAGCAAAAGAAACACCTTCGGAAACGCCCATTGCTGCCCCCAAGGGGGCGGAAACGGCAGCCGATAAAGATGGTCAAGTTATTTCTGAAATCGATGCCGTTACAGCCGTCACCGAACGGGAAACCAACAAGGTTATGGATCAACTGGACCTCATCAGTCAGTTGATCGCCAAGCAACAGGACCTGGTCACCCGAGTCATGCAACAGCCTGATGCCCAGGCCGAAGGCGTTCAACAGGCCTTACACGAGATCATGACTTCAGGCAAAACCATCCAGGACAAGGTCTACGAGGCCATGGACCTGATGCAATTCCAAGACATCACCCGGCAAAAGCTCGAGCGAATCGTTTTCCATCTTCGCCAAATCCACGACTACATCATCGAGCTTTTGGGCACTGGCCTGAAAAGCGAAGGGGAACGGGCGAATATCAGCCGCACCATCGCCCAGACTGGAACCACACCCGACGAGAAGAGGACTCATGCGGACTCTGTCGTCGAGGAATTCAAGCGCAGTCAGCAGAAGGGTTGATCCATGGCCACTGCCGATCTCCAGGCCAAAAACGCGAGTGACATCATTCCGTCGGGCCAGCTTGTCACCTTCACGCTGGATAGTGTGGAATTCGGCCTCGATATCGACCGGGTGCAGGAAATCACCCCCCGAACAACCATCACCCCCGTTCCCGGCGCTCCGAGCTTTGTCCTCGGCGTTGTTAACCTCCGCGGCATCATCATCCCAGTTCTCGATAGCCGCCTGCGCTTTCACCTTCCACCGGCGCCGCCGACTCCCCGCACTCGAATTATCATTCTGAACCTTGGTGGCCAACCCACGGGGCTTCAGGTCGATTCCGTTGCGGAAGTCATCCGCTTGGATGACCTCACCATTCGGGATACGCCTCCCTTGGTGGCTGGCGTGCGGAGCGATTACTTGGCTGGAATGGTGACGGTGGGAACTCGCCTGATCACGCTAATCGACCTGGACAAGATTCTGGATAGCTCAGAATTCAGCCAACGTGAACTGCTGCTCGAGAGCAACAGCGGCGCACCTGCCTTTGGTGGGATCGGCCTGGAAAATTCTCTGGAACAGGTTGAGAACGAACTACCTTACGTCACCTTTGCCATGGGGCGGGAATCCTTCGGGATCAACCTTCAGATGGTGGAAGAAATCATCGAGATGCCCTCCATCACCAAGGTCCCCGATGCGCCCGACTATGTGTTGGGTGTCATTTGTCTCCGGGACCAAGTGCTGCCCCTTTTGGATTTCATCCAATTGCTGCACGTGGAAGATGATGGCACTTCCGCCCATCGCGAAATGGTTATTCTGCTGTCTATCGGGGACGCTCGAATCGGTATCGCGGTGGATGCCATTCAAGAGATCATCCGCGTCCGCGAGGAAGATATTCTGCCAACACCGCATACGCTCTCCGAAAAAGAAGGCGCCAAGTTCGAAGGTGTGGTGGTCCGCTCGGATCGCATGGTGAGCCTACTTAATGTGCTTGATGTGATTGCCGGCGAGGATCAAGAAAAGATTGCCTCCATGGGCACCGCGCTCAGCAGCAAGCAGGCTCACGAAGCAGTGATCGAATCTCATGATCTACCCCTTGTGGTCTTCCGGCTTGGTGAAGAAGCCTTCAGTCTCAAGCTGCACGAAGTGCGCGAAATCATCATGGTCGGCCTTGTAACCCCCGTGCCCCGGGCGCCCTCTTTCATCGATGGTGTGCTTAACCTTCGCGGAGAAGTCATGCCGGTCATCGATCTCCGCGATCGGTTTGGCCTGCCTCGTAGAGAGCGCACTAGCCTCTCGCGCATCATCATTACACCCATCGGCGGTGTGCATACTGGGTTGGTGGTTGATGCGGTCGATGAAGTCAAAAACGTCGACGAACGGCGCCTCGAAGAACCACCTCGCGTAACGGCGGCGGGCGCCAACGCCTACATCACCAAGGTGGCCCGGACCGGAGCAGGAATGGTTTTCCTCCTCGATATACAGCGCCTCCTTACGGACGCTGAAGGTCGTCAGTTGGAAACCTTCCAAGGCAGGAAGAGGGCCGAATCATGAGCGACTTTTCTCTGGATGACCCCAGCTTTTACGAAGATTTTCTGGTTGAAGCCCAGGAGCACTTCGAACTCACCGAACAGAATTTCCTGGTTCTGGAAAGCAATCCCGGTGATCTCGAAATCCTCAATGCTATTTTTCGAAGCGTCCATACCATTAAGGGTGCTTCGGGTTTTCTTGGCTTGGCCAAGGTTCAGGCGCTCGCTCACATCGGCGAAAACATTTTGGACGATCTGCGCAAAGGCCGCATGAGCGTTACGCCCGAAGTGATGGAATTGCTGTTTGAAACCATCGATACCCTTAAAATTCTCGTCAACGACGTGGGTGTAACCCTGCGCAAACAAGGCACCGCCGAGGATCCCGATACCACAGGGCTCTTGCAGCGACTCGAGGCGCTACGGGGCGGCTCACCGGCTGCAGCAGTTGCACCGGCCGCCGCTTCGACCCCAGCCCCCGCGGGCCTGCAAATACCCGCAAAACTAGGCACCCTCGATCCCGCCAACCGAAAGGTCATGGAAGAGGTCATTGCCCAAGGCGGGGTTATCGTTGCCATTAAGGCGGAACTTTCGCCCGAAATCATGGGCACGGCCTTCAATCCACTGTCAATGCTACCCATGGCTGATTTGGTGGGGAAACTCCTACATTCCTCCCATGTCATCAATACACCCACTGATTTGGACGCTTTTGAATCCGCTGCCTTTCATTTCGACTTGGTGCTCTACATCCAGCCCAGCGAATCGCCTGAAACGGTCAAGAAGGTTTTCGATAACGTCAAGAATGTCCGCATGGAGTACATCGTCTTTGGGCCTGATGGTACGCGAGACCTTTCGCCATCTTCCCCTGCACTCGAAATTGATGGCGCACCCGCCGCTGCTCCCGCTTCTGCAGCTGTAACGGTTGCCCCACCAGCAGCTGCTCCAGAGGTCGGCGCTCGAAAACAGGCCACTCCCGACAAGACCGATAAGGGCTCTGACACGATTCGTGTCAGCCAACTTAAGCTCGATGCCTTCATGAATACCGTGGCGGAATTGATCATTTGCAAAACCATGATCAGCCATGTGGTGGAGCGCTTTGAGGTTGAAATCACCGAAGGCCCCGCAGGAGATTTAGTCAAAGAGCTCCGAAAAAGTAGCGTCTACCTGGATCAAGTATCCAAAGAAATTCAGGCGTCGGTGCTGGGCATCCGCATGGTTCCGGTGAAGACCATCTTCAGTAAATTCCCCCGCATGCTCAGAGATCTTGCGAAGGCCAGCGGCAAAAAAATCGAATTGCAGATGATCGGTGAGGACACCGAAATCGACAAGAGCCTGATTGAAGAACTCAGCGATCCGCTCATCCACCTCATTCGAAACAGCGCCGATCATGGGGTGGAATCACCCGAGGCACGCATGAAGGCTGGCAAGACTGAAGTCGGAACCGTAATTCTTCGTGCCCGCCACGAGGGCGATTCGGTCCTGGTGGAAATTGAAGATGACGGAAAGGGCATCGACCCCAAAATAATCCGCGCCAAGGCCGTTGAGAAAGGGTTGCTCAGCCAAGAGCGCGCCGATGCCATGTCAGACGAAGAAGCCATCAACATGATCTTTCTTCCTGGCTTCAGCACGGCAGCCACGGTCACAGACATTTCTGGTCGCGGCGTGGGCATGGATGTGGTCCGTTCCAATGTGCGCCGCTTGAATGGTCACGTCTCCGTTCAGAGTGTGGTGGGCAAAGGGTCGATCTTCACCATGAAGCTCCCCCTTACGTTGGCCATCATCGACGCCTTACTCATGCGGTCCGGCGGACAGGTCTTCGCGCTGCCGGGCACGGCTGTTGAAGAAACCCTTCTTGTCACCAAGGAATCGGTCTCCCATCTGACGCGTCGCAAGGCCATCAATCTCCGAGGGGAAGTCCTTGGCGTCACCCAGTTGCGCGAGCTGCTTAATTTCAATAACGACGAAAATGCGGGCCAAGGCGCCTCCCAGAGCGACGAGCTTCCGGTCGTAGTGATTTCCACCTCGGGCAAACGCATGGGTCTCATCGTGGATTCCTTCATTCGTCGCCAAGAAATGGTCATCAAACCCTTGGCGCCTTACCTTGCTAGTCTCCCTGGCATTTCGGGCGCCAGCGTGATGGGTGACGGTGGCGTTGTGCTCATTCTTGATCCAGCGGAATTAATGACCCTGGCGGTGCAGGAGGCTCTGTGAGTCTCGCCGCGGCGCTACCGGTGGCCAATCATCCGGGAGAACGAGGCCACCTCCAAGCGGGTGTGCGTCAGTATCTGACCTTCACCCTGGAAGATCGCACCTATGGAGTTCCACTCATCCAAGTGGCTGAGATTTCCCAAAATCGCGAATTGAACCGGATGCCCCACATGCCCAAGGGCGTCGAAGGCTTGTTGGATCTCCGGGGCACCGTGATCCCGGTAGTCAACCTGCGCACACGCCTGGGCTTCTCACCCATGGAAGCCTCTGCCGCAGGCAATATCTTGATTCTCGAGATGGCGGGCAACCTTATTGGTGTTTTGGTCGATGAGGTCCGGTCGGTGGTCACGGCTGCCCAAGAAGAACATGCCTCTGCTGGTCCCATTCTCTCTGGCAAAGATGGAGCTTGGGTCTCGGGGTTCCTGGTCCAAGGTGAGCTTGTCACGGTACTGCTGGACACCTCACTGATCATCGCACTCGGGGGTGATCGCGTCGTTCACGTGACCGCTGAAGAACTCGATCACGACCGCAGAATGGATGAGACCCTTCAGGAGTTGATCAAGCTCGCGCCCGCCAAAAGCCAGGTGGATACCGGTCGGATCATCCCCCAGATGGAAGCCGCAATTCAACACACTGAAGACGAAATGGCACGTGTCGTCAACCGCATTGAACTCATGTTGGGCGGCGCCGATTCGGCCTTTCGAGGCATGATCCGCCTAAAACAGGAGGCTGGGCTAGGTCGCCTCGCCGGGCAGGAGGCGCTTTTAGCCGACTTGGAAAAAAACACCCAAGCTATCCAAGACCAACTCTTCAATTTGCTCCACCAAATTCAGTTCCAAGACATCGCCCGCCAAAAGCTTGAGCGAGTCCTGAATCACATTCGTGGCCTTCAAATGGCCATTGGGCAGAAGTTCCGAGACATTGGGAAACACGCCTAAGGCATGATGGAAGCTCTAGTCGGAGTCCATCGTGAGCACCCCCATCGTCGAAATTCGCCACTTAAAGCAGCACGCGGGTGAAACAGTCACCCTTCGCGGCTGGGTTCGAAATGTCCGCACCAGCAAGATGCGCTTCATCGAATTGCGCGATGGCAGTGGCTTTGTGCAGTGCGTGGTGAGCGCCAACGACGCTGAACCCGAAAGCTACGAATTGGCCGGCCGCCTCACCCAGGAAGCCGCCATCACCGCCACGGGCATCGTGCAGACACACCCCAAGACCGGCGCACCGGAATTGTTGGTGACGTCGCTGACCCTGGTGGGCGAGAGCGTGGACTACCCCATCACCCCCAAGGAGCATGGAACCGCCTTTCTGATGGAAAACCGCCACCTGTGGCTGCGCAGCAAGCGTCAATGGGCCATCCTGCGGATTCGCCACACTCTGGTGAAGGCCATCCGCGACTTCTTTGACGAAGACGGCTTCACGCTTCTGGACTCGCCGATCCTCACCCCCAGCGCCTGCGAAGGCACCAGCACCCTCTTCGGCACGCCCTATTTCGATGAGGGCATGGCCTTCCTCAGTCAATCTGGGCAGCTCTACCAGGAGCCCGGTCTCGCAGCCTTTGGCAAGACCTATTGCTTCGGGCCGACCTTCCGCGCTGAGAAAAGCAAGACTCGCCGACATCTCACCGAATTCTGGATGGTTGAGCCCGAGATGGCATTTGCTCACCTCGAGGACGTGATGGTGCTGGGCGAACGCCTCACCAAATTCATGGTCCAGCGTGTCCTGGAGGGTCGCCAGGAGGAACTGAAGATCCTTGAGCGCGATCTCGCCCCTCTAGAACAGGCCCTTAACGTCACCTTTGCCCGCATGACCTATACGGATGCCGTCGAAAAGCTCAAAGAACTCGGTAGCGATATCAACTGGGGCGAAGATTTCGGCAACGATGACGAAACCATCCTCATGAACGCCATGGATCGCCCCCTTTGGGTCCACCGGTTCCCGAAAGCCTTCAAAGCCTTCTACATGGAACCCGATCCCATTGACCCCAAGCTGGCCCTGGGCGCCGATCTTTTGGCTCCCGAAGGCTATGGCGAAGTCATTGGCGGCGGCGAGCGTGCCTCCAGCCTGCAATACCTACTCGATCAGATCGAGCACGAGCAGTTGGACCGCAAAGACTACGAGTGGTACCTGGATGTTCGCAAATACGGCAGCGTGCCTCATGCGGGTTTCGGGCTAGGGCTCGAGCGGGCCGTGGCTTGGATTTGCAAGCTGCCCCATGTCCGCGAAACCGCCCCCTACCCGCGGATGCTGGGAACCCTCAAACCCTGACACTTCCCCCAGCACCGCTCTCGCTGCGCCTTCGGCTTGCCACCGCGGGGGACAGCCTCGCCCGCCCTGCGGGCTCGACTCAGGCTGGCGGGGCGCCATGCGTGCTGCGCGGCCCGCTCGCGCCTTCGCCCCATGTCCACGAAACCGTGCAAGCTCTGGGCGATTTTCTCTGACCTGATTTTCACTCGGCCTTAACTGGGAACGAGGCAAGTCCCTTCGCCTTTAGCTTGGTGCTATTCGCGTCCATCTCGGAGCGCGTGCCCGAGACGTCTAGGCGAACCTTGAATTGATTCTTGACTTTCACGATAGTGGGTTTGAATCCGGCACCTTTGATTTTTGCGGCGACCCGCTTGGCCTCGGTTTCATCGGGCGTGGCCACGATTTGAAGGGTCCATTTCTCGCTGCCCTTTTTGGCTTCGGGTTTGTCTTCGATCTTGGGCTTAGGTTCAGGATTTTCCTTGGCTTCATCGGCGGGTGCGTTCACCGCTTTGTGCGTCTGTTTGGCTGCTTCCAGTTTTTCGTTCTTTTCTAGGTCTCGGTTTTCGAACTGTTTTAGCTGTTCGTCGAGCGAGGCCGGCAGTTCAGAAAGCTCCTCGCCACCGGCCCGATTTTGCGTTTGATGCAGGGCTGCGCTTTGTTTACCGATTTGCACACCCAGGACATAGGTCAGCGTCAGCAGGCCAACACCCACGCCCGTCACCAATAGGACGGTGGGGCGGCTCAAGACGATGGTCTGGGCATCACGGTCGGACATGACAGCAGTGTAGCGCCAGCGGTATCAAAGCGTGGCCCCCACGGTGTATGATCCAACCCGGAGCCTGCTCCCCTGGATATCCCTATGCCAAGCCCTGCGACCCCTTTTCTTCCCGTTTTCATACTTCTCGTCCTCGCCATAGCGGTGGGGATAGGGATCGTGTGGGTGTCGGGCTGGCTGCTGCCACGCCTGATCAAACCCTGGAATCCTCAACCCGAGAAACTCACTCCCTACGAATGCGGCGTGCCGTTATTTCAGGACAACGCTCGGCGACGCTACAGTGTGCGGTTCTACCTGGTCGCGGTGCTTTTCATCCTGTTCGATGTGGAAGCAGCCTTCCTGCTGCCCTGGGCCGTGCAATACAAAAGCAATCTGGCTTCCTTCTGGGTGATGATCGCCTTCGTTGCCACCTTGCTGGTGGGTTATATCTACGTGTGGGGCAAGGGCGCCCTGGAGTGGGAGCGCTGACATGGCGGAATTGACGATTGACGACGCCGTGCTTCCCACGCGCCTGGATGCGGTGATTAATTGGGGTCGCAAAAATAGCTTGTGGCCACTGCCCTACGGCACCGCATGTTGTGCCATCGAATTCATGAGCATGATGTCGTCCAAATACGATTTCAGCCGCTTCGGGGCGGAAGCCTTGCGCTTCAGCCCTCGGCAATCGGATTTGCTACTGGTGCTGGGCACTATCACTAACAAGCAGGCACCCGTGCTGCGACAGATTTACGCTCAGATGGCCGAACCGAAATGGGTAATGAGCGTGGGCGTCTGCGCCAGCTCAGGCGGCATGTACCGCACCTATGCGACCCTGCAAGGTATCGATCGCGTGGTTCCTGTGGATGTCTACGTGCCGGGCTGCCCGCCCCGCCCCGAGACCATCATTTATGGCGCCATGAAGCTCCAGGAGAAGATCACCCAGGAGACGATGCGCGATCGCAAAGCCCATATCAAAGCCTTCTACGAAAGCTTTGATCGCCAAAAGCAACTTGAAACAGCCAAGGGCCTCACGTCCCATCAAGCCGTGCGGGAAATGTTGCTTGAAGCCGGAGAAGCTGGGGAACAGAGGATCTGGTAAGTAAATTTCAACCGAATGAAGGCCTTGACCATGATCATCGAACGTATTGAAGAACTACTGCCGAACGCCATCCTGGATCGCCATGATTTTCGTGGAGACCTCACCGTGGTGGTGGATCGCAGTCGGTTGCTTGAAGTGACAGATCTTCTTTTCGGCGACGGATTTCAGATGTTGTTAGACATCACGGCCGTGGATTTCCTAAACCGAGACCCACGCTTCGATGTGGTCTATCACTTCTTGAATCTGAATAATCAAGATCGCCTGAGAGTAAAAGTCCGCGTCAACGCTGCCGATGCCGTGCCCAGTCTCACCAGCCGTTTCAAGTGTGCGGATTGGAGCGAGCGAGAAGTGCACGATATGTTTGGCCTCTCCTTCGATGGACACCCCGAGCTAAAGCGCCTACTCATGTGGGAAGACTTCCCAGGCCACCCCTTGCGGAAGGATTTTCCGATGGATGGCGGTGATATTTTTTGTGATGACACGGGCGCCTCCTACGCGGGCGATGCCAAGAGCCTGCAGGCCTGAGGTGGACATGAATCCCACGAGCCCCACCACCCTAAAGCGCGTCGGCGATCACATGATCGTCAATCTGGGCCCATCTCATCCTTCCACCCATGGCACGCTGCGCATCATCCTGGACCTTGAAGGCGAGTTTGTAGCCAAGGCCACACCGGAGATCGGCTATCTCCACCGCGGTGTTGAGAAGTTGGGCGAAAATCTCAGCTACCACCAGTTCATTCCACTCACCGATCGCCTGAACTACTGCAGCTCCATCATGAACAATGTTGGCTACACCCTGGCCGTGGAAAAACTGCTGGGTATTCAGGATCCGCCCCGCAGCCAGGTCATCCGCGTGCTGGTGTCCGAACTCGCCCGCATCGGCGATCACATCGTTTGCGTGGGCATCAACGCCGTCGATATCGGTGCCTTTACGGCTTTCCTTTATCTCTTCAAAGAGCGCGAGACCATCTACGATCTCTTCGAGATGGCTGCTGGCCAGCGCTTGCACACTAGCTTTACGCGCATCGGCGGCCTGATGCGGGACTTGCCTGAGGCCTTTCTGCCTCTGCTGGATCAATTCCTGGACAGCATGCCGCGCACCATCGATGAAATGGAAAAGCTGCTCACCCGCAATCCCATTTGGCACGACCGCACCAAGGGCGTCGGCAAGATCACGCCCGAGGACGCTATCACCTGGGGCTACACCGGCCCCTGTCTGCGTGCCGCAGGTGTGGCCCAGGATTTACGAAAAGGCCAACCCTACCTGGGCTACGAAACCTACGATTTTGATATTCCCATCGGCACCTCCGGCGATGTGTATGACCGCTATCTGGTTCGCACCGAAGAGATGCGGCAGAGCCTTCGCATCGTTGAACAGTGCGTCCAGAAATTGAAGGAACTGGGTCCAGGGCCCGTGCTTGTGGACGACTACAAGATCGCCCTACCGCCCAAGGAAAAGGTCTATACCCGCATGGAAAGCCTAATCCACCACTTCAAGCTTGTGATGCATGGCATGGATACACCCGTCGGTGAGGTTTACAGCGCCACGGAGGCCGCCAACGGCGAATTGGGGTACTACATCGTGAGTGATGGTGGCAAAAGCCCCTACCGCATCCACGTTCGCCCACCCTGCTACCCCATCTTCAACAGCTTCAACGACCAAGTAAAAGGCACCCTTATCGCCGACGCCGTAGCCATCCTCGGAGCCATGAACGTTATCGCTGGCGAACTGGATCGCTAGCGGGCCCCTATACAAGAGATTGCGCTAACGTGAGTGGGTCAAGCCATAATCACTAAATGCGTTTCCAAGATGTGATCACCTACGAGAAGGCAAGACTCCGCAGTCCTTGGGTCTGGATGCCCGTGGTTGGTTTAGGGCTGTTGTTGACGCTATCGATGTGGCCTCTGGCTGGTGCCATTCCTAAAGGCCTAAAGATCGCCGATTGGGTCTCTCTCGCGTTAGGAATGTTCGGAATTTCAGGGCTGGTTATTTGGCTGTCTCCCGCGCCTTGGCTATTTTCCAATAGCCGGGGAACCCATGCCACCTTCCTTCGGGGCGCCATCCAATCGGCCGTTTTCGGCAGTGGGTGTTTTGCGCTGGTCGGCGCTACGCAATTGCTTGTAGCAGTTGTGACGGGGCGCGAAATCGATTTGGCGCTGGTGCTGAGATCGATGTCAGCGCTTCTCATCCAAATGGTCCCGGTGGCTATGCTTGCGGGGTATTTCATTTCGCTATGGGAACGGACTCGGATCATAAAGGAAGAAACCGAAAAAAAATTACGCGAGGCGCACTGGGTGCTACTTCGCGGCCAACTCAGCCCCCATGCATTGTTCAATGCACTAAATGGTTTGGCGGAACTGGTTCATATCGACCCCATAGCGGCCGAAAAAGGCATTCTGGATCTTGCGTCCCTGTATCGTGCCTTGCTTGATCATGGCAGTCGGCCCTCGGCGCCACTCCGAGACGAACGGGTCCTGGTCAGTCGCTACCTGGCGGTGGAATCCATGCGCCTAGGACAGCGACTCGAAGTGCAATGGCACTGGGACGAAAGCCTGGACGACGTCGAGACACCACCTTTCATGGTGCAGCCCATGGTGGAAAATGCCATCAAACATGGAATCGCTCCGAGTATGCAAGGGGGCGACCTTGTCATCACCCTGGCAAGGGAGAGCGATGATGTTGTCATGAGGGTCGCCAATGCCGGCAAACCTTTACCGCTCCTGCTGGGCAATGGTGTCGGTGTGGGCAATCTAGAAGCACGCTTGTTTTTAGCCTATGGCGAACAGGCCCGGTTTAGGCTTTGGGGTGAGCAAGATCGCACCTTTGCCGAAGTTCGAATCGCTATGAGCAGCCTTGGGAGGAAATCTTGAATCAACTAAAAGTAGCCCTGGCCGATGACGAACCCCTGGCCCGTGCCCGCCTGGGTCGATTGCTGCGGGAGGGTGGCTGCGAAGTTCTGGCCGCATTAGCAGATGGACCCGCTGTTTTGGAATGGCTAAAGAAGAGCCCCGAAGTGGATGGCCTATTCCTGGATATCCAGATGCCTGGCATTTCAGGCCTCGAAGTGATGGCCGAGCTTGTGGATGGACAAACCTGCCCACCGGTAGTCTTCGTTACCGCCTTCTCAGAACACGCCGTGCGGGCCTTTGAGGCCTCGGCCACCGATTATCTTTTGAAGCCCGTCTCCGCCGAGCGTCTCGAGAAGGCCTTGGCCCGCCTGCGCCAAGGCCACATTCCCAAGCGCACCGGCAGTGAACTTAAAACCGCCATCGGCGCCGCACCGCGCTTTCCCATCAAGGCCGGTGAAGGCCATGTCTTCCTTGAACTCAAACGCACCACCCATTTCGAAGTTGAGGAAGAAGTGGTCTACGCCTGGGCCCCTGTGGGTGGCAAACTAACCCGCCACCGCACGGATTGGACTAGCCTTAGTGAAGTGGAAGAGACCTTCCCCACAGCGGGATTGGTCCGGATCCAACGCCACCTATTACTTCGCCCCGAAGCCGTTCTCGGTCTTCGGGCCCTCGAAGGCGGCCGAGCCGCCATCCGTGTGGCTGAAGGCGCAGATCTGGAAGTGAGTCGGAGTGTTACGCCGAGGCTTAAGGAAATGCTGGGGCTTTGACGGAGACTATTTCTTTCTAGTTGTCTTCGGCTTAGGTTTCGCTTCCGGCAAAACCGGTTTCCCCAGAGTAAGGTCCAACAGGCGCTTTACCTTGTGGCTTTCGGGTGCGAGAACCAGTAACCGATATACAAAGGCAACCTTCCCTTTGTTTTCAGGGAATGAATTCAGATAGGAAGGAGCCTGGGCAATGGCCTCCGCCCACTTGGTTTTGTCGCCCTTTGCAGGCGCGTAGCTTGAAATCTCTTTTTCTTGATCCTCGATTTTTAGCTGAATGTAATCCACATAGGCATCGTAGGACTTGGCGTACTTCGTGCCGCGATCCCAGGCGAACAATAATGCCTTGGCACTTTTTTCACCCATCTGATGATTTTTTTCAGCAGCAAGATAGTCATCCAGCTCATTAAGTTCAGCATTTGTGGGATTCTGCTTGGCCTTGAGTTCGGATATGCGCGCGGCATTGGCATCCAGAACCTTCTTTCCGCTATCACGCAGCTCTTCCCAGGCCTTCATCGGTCCGGCAAGAGCCTTCTCTGTTTCAATCTTGTTCGTTCTGGCTAGCTCCTGGGCCTTCTTGACGTAGACGAGAGCTTTCTCCCATTGGCCGCAGGCTTCAGCAGCATTGAAGGCCAAGAAGTAGGCCTGGGTGTAGTTGTAATGGGCAATAGCACTGGCGAAAGCGGCAGAACTTCCGGTGCCGTCATAGGGTGCAATTGCGGTTGGGATGAGCGCTTCGGCTTTCGTTAGGGCATCTTGAAAATTGAGTTCCACCATCAGTCGTTCGATTTCAGGACCAGCAGAAGCGAGTCGCTTGCCAAGATCCTGTGGCGAAGCGGGGTCCTGGGCCACCAATGCATGACCAGAAAGAATGAGGCAGGGAACAAGGAGAAGACGCAGGCTCATGGGGGGTCCGGGGGAGATGGTTTCAATCATGTTCCAGCATGCTTTAGGAACTGTCTAGTGGCGTGCTGGCACGGGCGCTGGTTCGGTACTAAAAATGAGAGGAGAGCGTACTGCTCCCCTCTCATTTAATGGAAACGTGTATCGGCTAGAAGGAGAACTTAACGCCGAGGCGCATGCGGCGGCCCATGTCGTAGTCATTGGCACGCATGTAGTTGACATTGCCGGCGCCCAGACCCACATCCAGGTTGCTGTCGTAGCTCAGAACCTTCTGGGTGTTGAAGAGGTTGAAGATGTCCGCACGGAAGGTGAGGGCCTTCTTTCCGCCGAGCTTCAGGGTGTAAGCAGCAGTGGTGTCGAAGGTGTAGGTGGTCGGCGTGCGACCTTCGGTGCCACGGCCAAAGGCTGGGATTTCGCCCGCATTCTCATAGACCGGGTGAGCCAGGTAGCTGGTGATTGGCGTGCCGGTCTGGATGCGGCCGAGGACGCCCAGGCTGAGGCCCATGTCGAGCATATAGGAGTAGCCAATGTTGGCGACGACCGTGCGATCCGTGGGCAAGGGGCCGATTAGGAACTGCTCGCGACCATCAAGGCCGCGGCCGGGATCGGTCATGACTTCGAGGGGAAGATCGTAAAGACTGGAGATGTTGGGATCATCCTGGCCGTTGTCACCGCGGAAGAGACCTTCATAGTTGCCTTCAGCCTTGGCGAAGCGGACATTCACGAAGGCCGAATACTTGGAAGTGGCCTTGCGGGCTTCGATCTCGATGGCCCAGTAGTTGCGAGTGGGGGCGGGGAAGGTGGCAGCGCCCGTGAAGCCCGTGAGATCGCGGATGGAGTTCTCGTTCTCGCCAGGATTGCCAATGAAGTAGCTGTCGCCATCCAGGGAGAGGTCTTCGAGGATGCGGCCGAGCTTCCGGTAGATGAAGCGGTTACTGAAGGTCATTCCGTAGGAGGTTTCCGTGTCGTAGCCAAGGACCATTTCATCCTGATACATGGACTTGGTGCCCGGCAGGATCTCGGTAGGGTGGGACCCCGTGGTTGCAAAATGCGAGGTGACCGCAGTGGGATTGACGGTTCCCGCCAGCGGGTCCACATCGTAGATAGCCGTACCCGTCAGGATGGGGTTCGATAGGTTCGTGAAACCCGTCAGGGTGAGGAAGTCGGAACGGTTGATCCCCTTTTCGGTGGAGAGGGCGCGCACGGCAATGTCGAGGGGGACCTTTTCAAAGTAGCGGCCCCAGAACGCATAGACCTTGCTCTTGCCGTTGCCTTCCACATCCCAGGTCAGGCCGATGCGGGGAGCGAGGTTGTCCGAAGCCTTGAACTTGTAGGTGATATCGGTGCCAACCAGTTCCTGGCTTTCCCCGCGCAGTCCGGCCTTCAGGTTGAAGTTGCCTAACTTGGCATTGGCCTGGATGAAGAATGCGTCGTAGGCCGTCTTGGTTTCGCGGAGGGGCGGGCTGGTGAGGCCGCGCACGATGCGGTAGTAGGGCAGGGCTGCCGATGCGGGATCCGTGGCGTTGGGCACGTAGTAGCGCTTCTGGATCGCAAGGCCCGTTTGGAACACAGCGCCGTTGTGGGGATCAACAAATCCAATGGGGCCGGAACGCATGGCGTTGCTGGCGTCGAAGGTCACATCTTCGTGCAAGTAGCCCGCACGGAAGTCAACCACGCCGACGGTCTTGGAGAGCTTGAATTCGAACTGTTTGTTCTGCCCGTCGACCTTGGACTCATAGAGGCCCGCTGCATTGGGAGAGATGGAAGCCCCGCCGGCGGCAAGGTCCGTCACATTCCACTCGGAATTGCCGAGGGCGCTGATCCTCCGCTCGAAGTGATTTTTCACCTGGGAGACGCGGGCTTCAACCAGGAAGTCGTTGAAGAAGATGCCGTTGTATTTCAGGGTGTAGGTGTTGGAGCCGAATTTCAGGGTGCTGAATTTGGCTTCTGTTCCGCGGTAGTCGCCAGCGCTCTGGGGGCCGTTCTTGCGTTCGCCGGGGTCGCCGAAGGTGCTGAATTCCACCAAGTGTGCGGTGCCCACCTGCCACTGCAGCTTGGCGTAGTAGGAATTGGTGACGCGCTTCTCATCGAACTGCCGACCGGCAAGTGGATAGCCGGCAGGCGCGGTGCGCTTGGTGACATCCTGGATTGGGTTATAGCCCACGAAGTAGAAGAGCTTATCCTTGACCACGGGGCCCGAAACGAGGAAGCCCAACTCCGTTCGGTTGGCACTGTCAAAGGTCGGTTGCACGACGCCATCGAGGTTAGGCACCTTGTCCTTAGCGTTCAGGCTATCGATATCCAGGTAGAGGAAGGCGGCGCCTTCGAAGGTGTTGGAGCCGGACTTTGTGATGGCGTTCACGATGCCGCCCGTGGTCTGGCCGTATTCGGCCTCCATGGCGAAGCTCTTGACCTGGACTTCCTGGATGAAGTCGGTGTTGATGCCCGAACCCAGGGAGCCGTAGGTGCCCGAGTAGGAGCCCGAGGAACCGTAGCCGGGGTTGGTGGTGTTGGCGCCGTCGATCACATACTGATTCTCGAGGCCCGAACCCCCGCCGATTGAGGGGTTATTGGCGTCGACGCCTGATGAGACCACGCCCGGAGCCATGGAGGCCACGGCGGTGAAGGACCGGCCCAGGGGGAGGGCGGAGAAGGTCTCGCTGGAGAACTGAGCACCGGTGGTGACGGTGGTGGCATCAATCTGGCTGGCGCTGGCGACCACTTCCACCGTGGCAGCGGCGGCGGAGGTAAGGACCACATTAATTGGAGTGCGCTGATTCACGCCGACATTGATGGTCTGCTTGAGCATCTTTTCGTAGCCAGGGGAGAACACGGTAATCGTGTATTTCCCTGGGATGAGTCCCGTGATTCGAAACTGGCCGGAAACGTCTGTGGCATATTCCATCTGGCCACGGCCACCGTCCAGGGTGATTTTTGCCGTCGACAGTGCCATACCCTTGTTGTTCTTAACCGTGCCGAATACAGCGCCTGTAGTCGCATCTTGGGCCATCAGAACGTGCCCAGCGACCAGCGCGAGAGCAGTAAAGCTCAAGCGAGAGATGTTTCGATTCATATTAAAGCTCCTTTTCGGGAACGTGCGGATAGCCGCACAGATAGGGATTTTCACCACAAATAAATCTCGTGGTGTCTGGTCGAACAGATTGAGAACGGATCCAAAGATGGGAAATCATCTTCCCATCGAAGCCAATGTGCAACAAAAATGTCACGGATGGTTTTTTTTGGGGAACCTTTTGGATTCAAGGTCGCCAAAGCAACAGCCTAGCCATGACGGCCTGGGCTCCTGAACTTTGGCGAGGAGAAGACTAGGATTTATTCAATGGTGCCGAGAAGCCATGGATTCTTTGGGGTTAACAGGCCTTCGAGGTGCACTGCTTCAAGATAGCGATGGATCGGGACCGAGGTCCGCGTTTTTGCATATACGGTATACAACAGTTCCCCTGCCCTCACCGCCTGCCCAACGTTCTTGTGTACGCGGATTCCAACACCTAGGTCCAACAAATCATCCTTGCTCTGTCTTCCGGCACCGAGCTCCATAGCCAAAATGCCCAGGGCACGGCTATCCATGGCGTGGATCCAGCCATCGCGATCGGCCTTGATTTCGATTACCTGGCCTGGTTGCGGCAGGCGGCTGAAGTCATCGAGGGCCTTGGCGTCACCGCCATTAAAGGTGGTCCAGGTGCGGAAGAATTCCATGGCTTTGCCATTGGCAATCACTTCAGCAACTTTGGTCTGAGCGGCTGGAAGATCCGTGGCAGCGCCACCAAGAACCAACATTTCAGCGGCGAGGCGGAAGCTCATTTGGGCAAGGTCGCTTTCGCCGTGCAGGCCTTTGAGGATCTCCACAGATTCGATGACCTCCAGGGAATTGCCGATGGCCCAACCCAGTGGCTCTTCCATGCGTGTAATCAAGGCCTTGATCTTCATCCCGTGGGCCTTGCCGACATTCACCATGCTTTGAGCCAAGGCCGTTGAATCTTCGAGCGTCTTCATGAAGGCGCCGCCGCCGCATTTCACATCCAGCACCAAAGCGTCGCTGCCACCGGCGAGTTTTTTCGACATGATGCTGGCCGTGATTAGCGGGATGGACTCTACGGTGGCAGTAACATCCCGCAAGGCGTAGAGCTTGCGATCGGCGGGGCAAATGTCGCCGGTCTGGGCGCTATTGGCGAAGCCGGTTGACCTGAGGCTCTCCTTGAATTCATCGATGCTTAGCTCGACTTTCATCCCAGGGATGGCGGCATATTTATCCACGGTGCCACCTGTGTGACCCAGGCCTCTTCCGCTGAACATGGCGCAAGGAACACCGCAGGCAGCCACGATAGGTCCCAGGATTAGCGTGGTTTTGTCGCCTACGCCACCGGTACTATGTTTATCCACCTTGATACCGGGAATGGCTGAAAGATCTACTCGATCGCCGGAATCCCTCATGTTGAGGGTCAGCGCCAACGTTTCCTCGGTGCTCATGCCCTGCCAGCAGATGGCCATCAGCAGTGCGGAACTCTGTTCGTCGGGTACGCTACCATCGGCGGCGCCTTTGACCCAGAAGGCAATCTGCTCGGCGCTTAGGGCCTGGCCCAACTTTTTGGTGTAAATGAGGTCGTACATGCGCATAGGTAGACCCCTTAGCGAAGTGGGTTAAATGCTGGCCATGACCTTGTCGAAGGAAGCGTCGGCGCGGTCTTTAAACATGCCTTTGTAGTCTGCGTAATCCTTCCAAGCCTGATCCCGATCGCCCTTCAGTCGATGCAAGTCCAGCAAGGTTGCCCAGAAAAGCGGTGCCCAGGGAGCATCGGGCTGGGCGGACTTGCGGAGTGGGTTCAGGAAACTGGCGACTTTCTCAGCTTGGCCCAGAGCCAATTCTTGCTGAGCCATTCGCAACAGGCTCCAGGGGTCCGTACCTTGCGCCACTGCGCCGCCTTTCCCATCTAGCTGCAACTTCCAGGATGCGAGCAGGCCTTCGGTCGTGGCTTTGGCGGCCCCGGGGGCCTTCTGGGCCAGTGCTTCGAGCTGCGG
This sequence comes from Deltaproteobacteria bacterium, assembly GCA_020048105.1. GTDB lineage: Bacteria > Acidobacteriota > Holophagae > Holophagales > Holophagaceae > JAYREN01. Next base: position 28,012 of record JAIFMW010000151.1, read on the forward strand.
CAGTTTTTCACGCATCCTTTTTTCCTGCTCTGCTGCAGGAAGAGGCGTGACGCCATCACCCTGAGCATCCAAAAGCAATTGGGCAACCGCACCTTCGTGTTTTTCAAAGGCATTGGCTCGGTACGAGCGAATGCCAAAGAAGAGGATTGAAAGCACTAAGGCCACACCAGCTCCCACGAGCAGCGGCTTAAGGAGGCCCGGCTGGGGGTTCACGTCTGCATCAAGCTTGCGCTGAAAAGCCTGGAGGCTCTGTGCGGGCTTTTGAACCTGAATTTCTTTGTTTTTCATGTTGGCTGCCATATCACCATGCTCCGAACCTCCAAGAATGCCTTACCTGCCCCTGCTTGGCACTTGAAAATGCACAGATCCCTGATAGCCTAAGTCTTCCAGCCTGGATAGCTCAGTTGGTAGAGCAATGGACTGAAAATCCATGTGTCGCTGGTTCGATTCCGGCTCCAGGCACCAGTGAAAGCCCCGTTCCTTCTGGATTGGGGCTTTTGCTTATAGGGAGGCATCAACCCTAATGGTGCTGACTCCAGTCCAGAACAACGCCTTCGGGAAATGAGGTGAGAATTTTCAAATTTCCTGAGGCTACGTAGTCCTCAAGGTGAGCCTGTAGGCGCAGATCGAGACTATCGGGGTCTAAACCTTCCCCGGCCAGAAGACCTACCCAGCCGTTCCGGCCCGAGCGTTTGGCGGCGTAGAGGCAGCGATCCGCTAGGTTAACTACGACTTCCCAACCCAAGTTATCGGCTCGATCAATGGCTATGGGGAAGAAGGCAAAACCGACTGAGCAGGTGCGACGCAAAACGCTGCCATTCCCGAGATCAAATTCGTGTTCGGCCACAAAGCACCGAATGCGTTCCGCCATGATGTTGGCTTCTTTGCGGCAGGCGTTACGCGCCACGACCAGGAATTCTTCCCCACCCCAGCGAACTACCGTGTCGGTATTGCGAGTCGCGCGGCGAATCAGTTCCGCCACCTGCTGCAGCACCAAGTCCCCCGCATGGTGACCGTACTCGTCATTGACCATCTTGAAATGGTCCATATCGACCATGAGGAAGAGGATGTCGATGTTCATGGTCATGCGTTCCGTTCGACCATTCTTCATGTCCAAGTGCTGCCGCGCCGTCTGGGCCGCGTCTTCGGGCATACAGACATCCAAGTAGCGCCGATTATGCAAACCGGTAAGGGGGTCTGTGAGGCTTTGATTCCGCAGCAGATTATTGGCCTGCTGGAGTTCCAAGGTACGGGCGGCGACCACTTCTTCGAGCATGCGGTTGCGGGTGCGGAGGGCTGCCACTCGCCAACTCACCACGACGGCTAGGGTCCCAAGTGAACCAAGCACCATTAGGCCACGGAACCACCACGTCTGGTACCACGCCGGTTGAATCTGGAAGGACCAAGCGGCCAGAGGCCCGAATTCGCCTGAGCCGATTCGAGCCTTGGCTTCGAAGGTGTAGTGCCCTGGCGGCAATTTGGGATAGCGTTCCTCCCGATTGGGGCTTGTGTGCCATTCGTTTTCAAACCCAACTAGGCGCACCTGGTAGTCAACAGCACCTTCTCGAATACTGCTCGGGGCTGCAAAACGAATACTGATCGTGCTGCTCTTCGAGGAAATGGATTGCGCCTTCAGTGCTTCTCCCTGAACGCTCTCCTGACCGTAACGAACCTCCAAAATGGCTGTGTGGGGAGCAGCGGGTACGCCCTTGTACAAGATTGGATCGAAGCGGTGCAGACCGGCGGTTGTGCCAAACCACACCGTCCCTTCGGGTTCCGCAAAGAGACTCATATTGCTGGCGTTTTCACTAACCAAGCCTTCGTTGCGGCCAAAATGATCCAGGCGACCCTCGGCCGAAAGCAAATACACACCTTGGCCAGTACCGAGCCAGAGTCCCTTATTCGCATCTTCTCCAAAGAAGTAGATGACCTCCTCCTTGGGAAAGACATCATCGAAATGACCGAGAAGTTTGAATCGACCATCCTCATACCGGATATGGGTCAAACTCGGAGCCCCGAAATAGCCGAGGAGAAGGGTGCCATCCGAACGGGAACGAACGAAGGCCGTCTGATTGTTCTTTAGGCCATCTTTCGTAGTAAAGCGTCGCCAGAGACCCTTTTCCTTAACGGCCAAACCACTGGAACCCGCGGCCCACATGCGGTTCTGAGCATCAAACCAAATATCGGTGAAACGTTCGCGGGCCTCCCCTTCGGCCACCCGTTCTTGCTCAAAGCGGAGGCCACCGCTCTTCAGAGTGGCCTTGATAAG
>JAIFMW010000192.1 GCA_020048105.1 Deltaproteobacteria bacterium
CGGCGATTTCGCGACTGGGAAAGCTCTTCGGAAACCCTACGGCCACGGGTTGGCGCAGCACGAACTTCACGGCATTGGGATTGGGAGTGTATTCAATCTCGGCGATTTTCGGCATGGGGGAACCTAGGGAGCGAGAGTTAGAAACGACCTGGGATTCGACATTTGAAAATTATTCCGTGGAAGCGTCGTCTTTGCCTTCGAGTGCAGAGTGCAGCGTGGCCCAGGGGAGAACGGCACATTTCACGCGGCTAGGCAGGTCTTTCACGCCCTGGAACAGCGTGAGCTTCCCAAGGCTATGGGGTTCCGTCGCAGGATCCAGTTTGCCGCGAATCATTTCGCGGAACTGCTCCACCATGATCTCGGCCTCGTGCACGGGCTTGCCTTTGACGTTCACCGTCATCAGCGAACTGGAAGCCTGGGAAATGGCGCAGCCATGGCCCTGGAACTTCACATCCTTTACGATGCCATCCTCCACCACCAGCGAGACCTCGATATCGTCGCCGCAAAGGGGATTCAGGCCGTGCGCGTAGTGGGTGCAGGGTTCGAGCTTTCCGAAATTCCGGGGCTTCTTGTTGTGCTCCAGGATCACCTGCTGGTACAGCTCGCGGGGATCAGACATTCACCTACCTCGAAAAAAAATGACACCACGGAGACACGGAGAGCACGGAGAAAAAAGAGAAGTAGAGAAAAAACCCGAGTTGCTGGAAGGGAGGAGGCAGAGCCAGAGATCATTAACGGAATTTACCCTTCTTTTCTCCGTGTCCTCCGTGCCTCCGTGGTGATTCTTTCTTATTTATCCAAAAATTCCCTTCACCTTCAGAATACCCCCCACCAGGGCGTCCACGTCTTCCCGGGTGTTGTAATAGGCGAAAGATGCTCGCGTGGTGGCAGGGACGCCCATGCGTTTCATCACCGGTTGGGCGCAGTGATGACCGGCGCGCACCACAACACCATCGTGATCCAGGATGCTGCCCACATCGTGGGGATGGATGCCATCCAATACGAAAGATACGACACTGGCCTTTTTGCGGGCATTGCCGATGATGCGCAGACCTTCAATCTTGGAAAGCTGTTCCGTGGCGTAGTTCAGCAATTCGTGTTCGTAGGCGGCGATGTTATCCACGCCGATGCCTTGGAGGTAATCGATGGCTGCACCCAGACCAATGGCCTGGGTGATGGCGGGCGTGCCCGCCTCGAATTTACCCGGCAGGCCAATGTAGGTGGTCTTCTCCCAACTCACCGAAAGAATCATGCTGCCGCCGCCATGCCAGGGCGGCATTTTTTCGAGCAAGGCCTTCTTGCCGTAGAGCACGCCAATACCGGTGGGGCCACTGAGTTTGTGGCCACTGAAGACGAAGAAATCCGCGTCGAGATCCTGCACATCCACGGTCATGTGGGGCACCGATTGGGCACCATCCACCAGCACGGGAACGCCCTTGGCATGGGCCTTGGCGATGATTTCCTTCACCGGGTTGATGGTGCCCAGCACATTGGAAACGTGGATCAGACCAATGATCTTGGTGCGCGGTGTGATGAGCGTATCCAGGTCATCGAGGATCAATTCCCCGGCATCGTTCATGGGAATCACGCAGATCTTGGCTCCGCGCTCTTGGGCCAACATTTGCCAAGGCACAATGTTGGCGTGATGCTCCATGGCCGACAGCAGGATTTCATCGCCTGCCTGTACGTTGGCGCGGCCCCAACTCTGGGCTACCAGATTGATGGCTTCGGTCGTGCCCCGAGTCCAAATGATCTCCTTGCTGGAAGCGGCGTTAAGAAAACCGCGCACTTTCTCGCGGGCCTCCTCAAAACGATCGGTAGCTTCCTGGCTGAGCGTGGATACGCCGCGATGCACATTCGTGTGCTCGAAGCGCTGATAGTGATCCATGCGGTCGATTACCGGCTGCGGCACCTGACCGCTGACCGCGCTATCGAGATACACCATTTGCTTGCCGTGAAAGGGCGTGTTCAAGAGGGGGAAGTCGGCGCGGATCGCTGCAACATCCAAAGCCCCATCTTTTATTGGTGTCCATCCGTGTTCATCCGTGGACGATTTGTTTTCGCTCACGCCAAGACCTCCAACTCAGAGGCATTCGTGCGGGCCATGACGGCCCGGCGCAGTTGGCGGCGCAGGCTCAGCACGGGGATCGCGGCCAACAGTTCCGCCGCAAATCCATAGGTCAGTAAATTGCGAGCGGTTTCCAGATTGAGGCCGCGACTCTGGAGGTAGAACAACTCCTCCGGATCCAACTGGCCGATGGCGGCGCCGTGGGCGCACTTTACATCGTCCGCGTAGATCTCTAATTCGGGTTTGGCATCCACGCGCGCATGCTCGGAGAGCAAAAGACTGCGGGCCTGCTGCTGGGCATCGGTCTGTTGGGCGCCTGGGTGGACGAAGATTTTGCCGTTGAAGATGCCTCTGGAACGACCATCCACGATGGTCTTGTGAAGCTGACGGCTGGAGCAATGAGGGACCAAGTGATCAATCAGTGAATGGGTATCGGCCACCTGATCTTGATCCAGCAGGGCAAGGCCATGCAGTTCCAACTCGGCGCCTTCTTCGGCCATGCGCACCTTCGGCGTTTGACGACTGAGCCGTGCGCCCAGGCTCAATGTGCGGGAAACGTAGCGGGCGCCGCGATCCACACGGGCAGCCAAGGTTGTAATGTGGATGGCATCCTTGGATTCGCGCTGGACGCGCTCGTGGGTCAGGTTGGCATTCTCGTGCAGATGGACTTCCACCACAGCATTCGTGAGGTACTGACCACGGCCAAGGTATTCCTCAACGATCTGGGCCTGAGCTCCGCGCTCCAACACCACGAGCAGGCGGGGCAGGGAACAAGTGGCGGCGGCGCCCTCCTGATGTGAAAGGAAGAGCACATGCAGCGGGGCTTCGACGCGCACATTCTTGGGCACAAACAGATAGGCGCCATCGGTGAAGCGGGCATGGTTGAGGTTGGCGAAGATATCACTGGATTCCGGTGTTGCCAGAGCACCGAGGCTCACGGCAGCGGCCGAGGCGGTGGCCAAAGGCAGCATGCGCACGCCCGGTGGCAGGGCCGAAGTGTTGCTGAGGCGCGGGGCAAAATGCCCATTAACGAAGACCAGACGCGTTCCCACCGCTTCGGGCAGGATGTTCTCAGCTATACCGACTTCGGCGGAAACTCCTGGCGTGAACGCTGTCTCGCGCAGAGCCTTCAGGTCCGTGTATTTCCAGTCCTCATCTTTTAAGGTCGGAAGTTCCTGGGCCTGGAGTCGGGCCTCTGCTGATCGGCGCAGCACTTCCCACTCGGCGGGGCGTGGCGCCGCCAGGAGCTCCGAGAGCAGGCAGCATTCGGTGAGGGCGGCCATTAGGCCCTCCCCACCGGGCTTAACGGTGCGGCATCTTCGGTCTTCAGCCAGTCGTAGCCGCGCTCTTCGAGTTCCAAGGCCAGTTCCTTGCCGCCGCGTTTCACGATGCGACCGTTAAACAGAACGTGAATCTGATGGGGCTGGATAGTCTCCAGCAGGCGAGGGAAATGCGTGATGAGCAGCAAGGCGCGCTCCGGTTTCATCTGCCGATTCACCGCTTCGCCCAGCACGCGCAGGGCATCGATATCGAGACCTGAATCCAGTTCATCGAGAATGGCCAGCTTGGGTTCGAGGGCCGCCATCTGGAGGATTTCGTTACGTTTCTTCTCACCACCCGAGAAGCCTTCGTTGAGGCTGCGATCGAGCAGGGATGGGTCCATTTTGACTTCGATCAGCTTTTCCCGGATGAAGTCGTCGAATTCCAGGGGATCCAATTCTTCGCGGCCATCGGCTTCGGCTTTCTTGTTGTAGGCCAAGCGAATGAAACTGGCGTTGCTAACGCCGGGAACCTCGATGGGATGCTGAAAGCCCAGGAAGATGCCCGCCCGCGCCCGCTCGTCGGCGGCCATCTCGAAGAGATTCTTGCCCTCGAACAGCACTTCGCCGCCGGTCACTTCGAAAGATGGATGTCCCGCGAGCACCTTGCCCAGCGTGGATTTCCCGGAGCCGTTGGGCCCCATGATGGCGTGCACTTCACCGGCCTGGATATCCAGATCGATGCCCTTGAGCACTTCGTTATCCCCAATGCGAGCCCGCAGACCGCGAATACTGAGCATGTTCAACTCCAATGTTTAACCGACGGAACCTTCGAGCTTGAGCGACAAGAGATTGGTGGCTTCCACGGCGAATTCCATGGGGAGTTCGCGGAACACATCTTTGCAGAAGCCGTTGATGATCATGGAAATGGCATCTTCCATAGGGATGCCACGCTGCTGGAAATAGAAGAGCTGTTCTTCGCCAATCTTGCTGGTGGTGGCTTCGTGCTCGACCTTGGCGGATTTGTTCTGCACCTCAATGTAAGGGAAGGTGTTGGCGCTGCACTTCTGGCCAATCAGCATGGAATCGCACTGGCTGAAGTTGCGCGCCCCATCGGCCTTGGGCTGCACTTTGACCAGGCCGCGATAGCTGTTGGAGCTATCTCCGGCGCTGATACCCTTGCTGATGATGGTGGATTTCGTGTTGCGGCCGATGTGGATCATCTTGGTGCCGGTATCGGCCTGCTGCTTGTGGTTGGTGAGGGCCACGCTGTAGAACTCGCCGATGCTGCCCTCGCCTACAAGCAGGCAGCTGGGGTATTTCCAGGTGATGGCGCTCCCGGTTTCCACCTGCGTCCAGCTGATCTTGCTATTGCGGCCCTTGCAGAGCCCACGCTTGGTCACGAAGTTGAAGATGCCGCCTTTGCCATCCTTATCACCGGCGTACCAATTCTGCACGGTGCTGTATTTAATGCTGGCGTCGTCCAAGGTCACGAGTTCGACCACGGCCGCATGAAGCTGATTCGTATCGAACTGCGGGGCCGTGCAGCCTTCCAAGTAGCTAACGCTGGCGCCTTCCTCGGCCACGATCAAGGTGCGTTCAAACTGACCCGAATCCTTGTTGTTGATGCGGAAGTAGGTGCTCAGATCCATGGGGCAGGTGACGCCCTTGGGAATGAAGACGAAGGAACCATCCGTGAAGACCGCGCTATTGAGCGCCGCGTAGAAGTTGTCGGCGTAAGGCACTACGCTGCCGAGGTATTTCTTCACGAGTTCGGGGTGTTCGTGTACGGCCTCTGAAAGTGAACAGAAGATGACGCCGATGGCGCCAAGGCGCTCCTTGTAGGTGGTGGTCACCGAGACGGAATCGAAGACCACGTCTACGGCCACACCCGCTAAGGCCTTGCGCTCATCCATGGGCACGCCAAGCTTTTCGAAAGTGCGCAGCAGTTCGGGGTCCACTTCGTCCAGGCTCTTGTATTTGGCTTCTTTGGGTTTGGGAGCGCTGTAGTAGACGATCTTCTGGAAATCGGGTTTTTGGTATTTAACGTGAGCCCATTCGGGCTCGATCATGGTGAGCCAATGACGGTAAGCCTTCAGGCGGTATTCGAGCAGCCACTCGGGTTCGCCTTTCTTGGCGCTGATCATTCGAATGGTGTCTTCGGAGAGTCCCGGTGGGGCGCTTTCCGATTCGATATCCGTCACGAAGCCGTATTTGTATTCCTGGCTGGTGACCTGTTGAAGGGGCGAGCTCATGGATTCTCCCGGCGGCCCCCTTCATGCGCGCGGGGACCTTTCATGTAAAAGACGTGGCATCGATATCGTGCCCTGCCTCTTTGATTCTCCAATTCATACTAAATTTGTCAACTTTTGATCTTTCTTTGCACGGGCTTGTGATCAATGTCCAGGGGCGCCGATTTAGGGCAGTTTTTCGATTTCCTGAATCAGCCCGGCCATTTTTTTCTGAACCAGTTCGACTTGCTCCTCCGGCAGATCGCCTGGGCTGGAATGGAGTCCTTCCCGCAGTACGGCCAGGGCTTCCTCGCGATCGCCTAGCGCCGCCAAGGCCGAACCGGCCTGGAAGTGATTGATGAGCGTGGGTTCATTCCGCATGGCGGGTTCCAGCAGTTCCAACACCTCGGTCGGACGTTGCAGGTCCAGTAGGTATTGGCCCAGCAGGGTGCGCACCCTGGCTTCTTGGCCCGGTAGGGGTTGGGCATGCAGGCGTTTGACCTCTTCCAGGTCGGTTTCGTTGATCTGGCCAGACATAAGTCGGTAGGCCTGACGAATAACGGCCGCTTCCCAGGCGCCGCTGCTCTTGGGGTGTGCCTCCAGGAAGGCGTCCAGGGCCTCCATGGCAGCGGGGCCATCTTCCTTCTCCATGGCGCGATCGATGACCAGGCGCAGAGCCTGGAAGCAAAGGCGTGGATGGCGAGGGGAGACCGCAAACTGCAAGGCTGCCTTGACTTGGCGAGCGGGATCTCGATTCCAGGCCAAGAGTAATTCCAGCCAATCGGCCCGTTCGGTCTTATCCTTGCGGCGCGCCTTGCGCAGGCAGTTCTCGGCTTCTCCGAGGTTGCCATCCTTCACCCAATCTTCCAGGTCATCCAGGAGGAAGCGGCTTTCCGCCTTGCCGCCCCGGGCCGAGCGCAGCTGAATGGGGTTCTCGGCATCCAGGAGGAGCAACAGTTCAGGATCGCTGGGGTGCTGATGAAGGAGTTCTTCAAGGATGGCAAAGGCCTTGGCGCGTTCTCCGGATTGGATGTAGCCCTCGGCCAGCAATTCGCGAACCGTGAGATCGCCCGGCATGAAGCCCGAGGCTTCCTTGAGGATGGCGATGGCCTTGGTGGATTCGCCACGAGCCAGAAAGACTTCGCCGAGCAAGGACAGTGTTTCGCCGTCCCTTTGCAGCAGGATGGCTTCCTGGGCCGAATCTTGGGCCCCTTGGAGGTCCTCCTCGTCCAGCAGCAATTCGCAAAGCTGGATGCGAGGTTCGGCCTCATCGGGCCGTAGGTCCGCGGCCGTGCGCAGTGCCTGGATGGCGCCATCCATTTGGTCGGGGGCGTCCCGAAGAATCTTGGCCAGTAAGAGCCAGGCTTCGTAGTGGCGAGGGCTGAGGGCCACCACCTTGCGGACTAGGTTTTCGGCTTCGTCATATTCCTGAATGGTTTCCTTCAGGGCGGCCACGGTAAAAAGCAATTCGTAGTTCTTGGGGTCGAGGGGAATGATCATGGCCAATCGCTGGGCTGCTTCTGGAAGCTGGGCATTCTCCAGGAAGGCCGCTGTTTCAAGCAGAGCCCTGCGCAATTGAGCCGTGGATTTGGGCCTTGAAATGGGGAGGATCCGGGCCCGGTAGCGAGTGAACATCTCGCGGGCGCCAATGAGTTGAAGGTTTTCTTCGACCAGGTCTTCCCAACGGGCCGAAAAGGCGTGGCCATCCAGGCGGCTTTTCTCTTCCAATTCCTGCACCAGGGACATGAGCCCGTTGCGCAACATGATTTCGGAACGTTCGAGCCTGCCAAGCTGATCCGAGACGGTTTCGAGGTAGGTTTCGACACGGCGGAGATTTTCTTCCAGACCCGTAATTCGTTCCAACAGGTGCTCGTCGAGATCTTCCTGCTCTTCGGATTCTTCGCCTTCTTCCCAGGTCTTGTCACCCGTAACGATGAGGAGGCGGTTGCCGCACTTTCGGCAGGTCTCCCGGTCGCCTGGGTTCCAGGTGAAGCAGCTCTGGCAGAAGGTTCCTTGGATTTCGTTAGCCATGACTACAGGATAGCCTTGGTTCGTGGGAAACCTAACGCCTGATACTCTCTAACGGATGAGTGCGACCGAGAAACGACAGGAAGCCATGGAACTGGTGGGCAAGGCCTACCAGCACCACATGAAGGGCGAAGTCGATAAAGCGATCGAACTTTATAACCGCAGCTTAGAAACGTTCCCCACGCCGGAAGCGTTCACCTTTCGTGGTTGGGCCAAATCCAATCGGCTGGATTTTGAAAGCGCCATTGCGGACTGTCACCGGGCCATCGATCTGGACCCCGAGTTCGGCAATCCCTACAACGATATTGGCGCCTATTATCTGGAGCTGGGCCTGCCGGAGGATTCCGTGCCTTGGTTGCGCATGGCGCTCAAGGCCAAACGGTATGAAAGCTATTGTTTCCCCCATTTCAATTTGGGGCGGGTCTTCGAGGGCATGGGCAAGCTGGAACAGGCCCTAGACCATTACCGAAAGGCTTTGGAGGAAAACCCATCCTATGGGGCAGCCACCAAGGCCATTGAGCGTGTCAAAGCACGACTCCAAGCCGAGAAAACAGCTACTTCTGGAGGTGGGCTATGACCCGTTTTGTGATTGCCCATAGTCCCGACTCGGATGACGCCTACATGATGGCGCCCTTGGCCCTTGGTTGGCTGGACAATGACCCTGACCGGGCTGGCTTCGAGTTTGAATTTGTGCGCAAGGATATCGAAACCCTGAACGCCGAGGCCACCGAGGGCCGCTACGATGTGACCGCCATCAGTTTTGGCGCCTACCCCGAGTTGCGGGATCGCTACGAACTGCTAACCGCCGGGAGCAGCATCCAGGAAGGAACGGGCCCTCTGGTTGTGTCCAAGGCCCCACTGGCGCCCAGGGACCTTGCCGATCTCACGCTGGTGATTCCCGGGTTGCGCACTAGCGCCTACCTTGCTCTGCGCCGCTGGACCGAAACCTTGGGCTTTGAACCCAAGGTTGAATTGTTGCCTTTTGACCAGATCATGCCCGCCGTGGCCGAAGGCCGGTACCAGGCTGGCCTGCTCATTCACGAGAGCCAGCTTATGTATAAGGATGTCGGACTGAATCTCGTGGTCGATCTGGGGCAATGGTGGAAAGAATCAACCAATCTGCCCCTACCCATGGGGGGCAACGCCATTCGAAAAGATCTCGATGAAGCCTTAAAGATGCAATTTGCCCGATTGATGCGCAAGAGTGTTGCATTAGCCCGCCACCGCCATTGGGAAAGCGTGGACTATTCCCAATCCTTTGGGCGCGGTATGGACCGGGAGATGGTGAGCCGGTATGTCCAGGGCTGGGTGAACGAGTTCACCGAAGATCCCGGCCCACGGGGCCGCGAGGCCGTGACCCGTCTTCTTGGTCTGGAGCCCGTCTGGATTCACGGCTAACGAAAAACGGCGCCCGCGGGCGCCGTTTTTGTTAGGGCTGAAAAGGATTTTACTTCTTCTTGGTGGTGGTCATGAGCTTGGCACCTTCGGCGGCGCCGTGGCAATCCTTGCACTGCTCGACCTTGTATTTGGCCATCATGTCGTTGGTGGCCTTGTTGTATTTCTTGGAGGTGGGGCTGCCTTCGTGGCAAGCGGTGCACTTGGCACCCTTGACGTAAGCGGGCTTGGCGTAGGCGGCGCTGACAAGCAGCAGGGCGGCAGCAGCGATGATGAAACGACGCATGGGTGACTCCTGTGAATGGGTGGACCGCTTGGGGCCCAGTCGGTGATGGAAAAGCGATGGAAGAAGCGTGCCTAGATGGACTCGGGAAAAACCTAACAACAGAACAGACAGCAAGGAATATACCTCACTTTGGCTTTTCTGGATGATGGGGTCGAAAAAAAATCAGATGGAGCTTTGAGAGGCATTCCTCCCCCGAGATTCCACCCCGATTCCAGGCATAGTAGATGACTTGCCTGGAGATTTCTGAATGTCTCAGCCCGTTCCGACCCTTCTTGCTCCCGAAGGCAACCTTGTGGGGTGGCATGCCCTTCACCGGGAAGCCCTAGATCGCCTGGATTCCTTTGAAAAAGCCCTTGGCCAAGGGGATTGGGTTTCCGTGGATGAAACCTGCCGCTGGATTTACGAGGTGCTTCGCCCCCATAACGAAGCCGAGGAGCGGGAGCTTTTCCCCTTGTTGGAAGAATTGGGCGCCGAGCAGTTGCAAGAGCAGCTTTCGAGCGAGCACCGGGAAATGTGGGACCTGAATCTGCAACTCCTGACGGGCATTGTGGAAGGCAAGGCCAAGGATGCTTCGGTGAGTCTTGGATTAGGGCTGCGGCTGATGCTTCTCATCCGCCAGCACATCGACACGGAAGAGCATCTGCTCCTGCCGCTGCTCAAGGGGCGGTCCATCTGGCCTACGGATGAAGTTACCGAGGAAGGCTACCTGATTCTGGAAAAGACCTTGGTGGCGCCGGAAACCTGGTCCTTCATCGTGCAGGCGCCCATGATTGCGCGCGGGCGCAAGCCGGGCCAATTCATCATGGTTGCGCCGTTCCCAACCAGCGAGCGGGTACCGCTGACGTTGGTCAATGGCGATCCCCGCAAAGGCTGGATCCGCTTCGTGGTCATGGAAGTGGGTGCGACCACCCGCGCCATGTGCAAGCTCTCGGTCGGTGATCGTTTGTATGCGGTGGCTGGCCCCATGGGCAAGCCCACCGAATTAGTGGACGAAGGCACGGTGGTGCTCGTCGCGGGTGGTTACGGCGCGGGTGCGGTGCTCACCGCAGCGGAAGTTTTGTGTGCCCGAGGCCAGCGTGTGATTAGCATTCTCGGCGGTCGCAGCCGCGAACGCGTGCTCTTGACCGAAGAATTGGGCGCCGTGTCCGACGAACTCATCATCACCACCGACGATGGCTCCTGGGGTCGCAAGGGCATCGTTACCGAAGCCCTCAAGGAAATCCTGGATCGTGAAAAGGTGGCCGAGGTCATCGCCGTGGGCCCCATGCCCATGATGCAGGCCGTGGCCGAGCTCACGCGCCCCTACGAGATCTTCACCCTGGTCAGCCTAAATGCGCTGATGGTGGATGGCACCGGCATGTGCGGTGGCTGCCGGGTTACGG
>JAIFMW010000098.1 GCA_020048105.1 Deltaproteobacteria bacterium
TTCCCATCCCGAACACGGCAGTTAAGCTCCAGAGGGCCGATGATACTGCATTTTTAAGTGTGGGAAAGTAGGTCGCCGCGACGTTAATATCTAAAACGCCCCCAGTCTCTCCGAGATCTGGGGGCGTTCCTGTAGTTGCTGAATTCTATTGTCTAAAATGTGTCTCTGTGAGGATTTCATGGCTATTTCTGTGCGCCTTCCTGACGATTCTGTCCGTGAATTGCCGGATGGCGCCACTGGTGCAGATTTGGCGCAGGGTATTGGGCCTAGACTCTTGGAGGCCTCTCTGGCCATCAAAATCAATGGTCAGCTTAAGGATTTGTGTACGATTTTGCCCGATGGTGCTGGCGTAGCCCTGGTTACAAGTAAGGATCCGGATAGCCTGGAAGTCATCCGGCATTCCACGGCACATTTGTTGGCGCAGGCCGTTCAGCGTATTTTCCCTGAAGCAAAAGTAGGGATTGGGCCAGTAATTGAAGACGGCTTTTATTACGACTTCCAGGTCGAAAAGTTTTTTACACCGGAAGACTTAATCGCGATTGAAGCTGAAATGCGAAAAGTGGCCGGAGAAGGCCATATTGTTGAGCGTGAACAACTCGGGCGTGACGAGGCGGTGGCGCGGTTTCAATCAATGGGCGAAACGCTGAAGGTTGAATTGGTATCAGGAATTCCTGCTGACCAAGTCATCACCGGCTATCGGCAGGGCGATTTCTATGATTTATGCCGGGGCCCCCACGTTCCGAATACCAATAAATTAAAAGCCTTTAAGTTGCTGCATGTCGCTGCCGCCTACTGGAAAGGCGACGAAAAAAACGCTCAACTTTGCCGAATTTACGGCACGGCCTTTAATACTCAGAAAGAGCTTGACGAACATCTCAAACGCCTCGAAGAAGCCAAAGCTCGAGATCATCGCAAGCTTGGTAAGGAACTAGGGCTCTTCTCCTTCCACCAGGAAGCTCCGGCTTCGCCCTTCTTTCATCCAAAGGGTGCAATTGTATACAACCAACTGGTTGACTTCATGCGTGAGCACTACCGCGTGGAAGGGTATAGCGAGGTCATCACGCCCCAGGCTCTTGACGTGAGCATGTGGAAGACGTCTGGCCATTATGAAAAATACCAAGACAGTATGTATTTCACGGAAGTGGACGAACGGGAATATGCCCTGAAGCCCATGAACTGCCCGACGCACTGTCTGATCTACGGAGCTGAAAAACATAGCTACCGAGAACTACCCATTCGCTTTGCAGACTTTGGCCGACTCCACCGCTATGAGCGTAGTGGCGTTACGCAAGGTCTCACGCGAGTTCGGACCTTCTGCCAGGACGATGCTCACATCTACTGCGCCCCAGAGCAGATGAAGACAGAAATGGCATCTTTCTTTGCGTTCATTAAAAACGTATACGATACATTTGGCTTCGAGGAAATGCGTGTAGCACTTGCCACCCGACCCGAAAAACGGTTGGGCAGCGATGAAATTTGGGACCTAGCCGAAAACGCCCTAGCGGAAGGCATGCGAGACGCTGGTATTGAGTTTCACATCAGCCCAGGCGATGGCGCGTTTTACGGTCCGAAAATCGAATTCCAAGTGTTAGATGCCCTGCGGCGTCCCTGGCAGCTTGGCACCTTGCAAGTGGATTATTCAATGCCGGAACGTTTCGAACTCCGGTATGTAAAGGCCGATAACACAGAGGGAACGCCGGTAATGCTCCATCGCGCCATCCTGGGTAGCCTAGAGCGCTTCATGGGCATCTTGATCGAGCATTGTGCTGGAGCATTTCCAACCTGGCTGGCACCGGTGCAACTCACGATTCTTCCGATCACCGATCGCGTTCAGGACTATGCCATTGAAATTCGAAATAAGGCTCAGGCGCTGGGGTTGCGCGTTGAGCTGGATTTGAGGAACGAAAAGGTCAATGCCAAGATTCGCGATGCTCAGTTGCAGAAGATTCCGTACATGCTCGTAATCGGTGACCGTGAAGCCTCTGAGGGCACCGTATCCGTTCGCCATCGCCAGAGGGGTGACCTAGGCGGCCAATCTCTCGAAGCCTTCTTTAAACAAATTCTCCAAGAAGTTCAAAGTCGGGCGCGCTAATGCGCACTCCTTCGTATTCTTTGATTGGCTTTCGAGTCATTCACTGGTAGCATTTCTTTCCTTGTGTTGTTTGGGAGGGTCGTATTCGCACGACAGAAACACGAATCAATGATGGTATCCGCTGCCCCCAAATTCGGGTCATCGGCGAAGAAGGTGATCAGCTCGGTATCATGACGCCGTCTGAAGCGATTCGCATCGCTGAAGTGAAAAGCCTGGATGTGGTGGAAGTTTCGCCATCAGCCAACCCACCCGTTTGCCGGATCATGGACTACGGCAAATACAAGTTTATGGAAGCAAAGCGTGAGCACGCCGCTCGCGCCAAACAGAAAAACATCGTTGTCAAGGAAGTGAAGTTTCGACCTCGCACCGATGATCATGATTTCGATTTCAAGGTAAAGCACATCCTTCGATTTCTTGAGGATGGTGACAAGGTCAAGGTTGTGGTGATGTTCCGCGGCCGCGAAGTTGTCCATCGCGATATCGGGTTTCGTATCATCGAAGAAGTTCTTGGCCGCGTCGCGGACAAGTGTGTGGTTGAAAAGCCGGCTGGTATCGATGGTCGCGATATGCACGCGATTGTTTCTCCCAAGCCTGTTGAGGTTGTTAAAAAGCCTAAGGCACCCAAGCCTGAAAGCACTATTTCCCCGGCCGTCGTGGAAACAAACCAAGCCTAGAGGTTCGTCATGCCTAAGCTCAAAACCCACAAGGGCGCTCAGAAGCGCTTCAAGAAGACCGGAACTGGCAAGTTCAAGCGCGGGTGCTCCCACCAGCGTCACATCCTCACCAGCAAGAGCAGCAAGCGCAAGCGGCAGCTCGACATGGGTGGGATGGTGGACAAGTCGGATCTGGGTCGCGTCAGGGCGATGCTGCCCTACGCCTGAGACCCCCACTGGGTGGTCTTTGTTCAATCTTCAACCCGGTGGCTGCGGCCACCCCCGACGTGGCCTTCAAAGCTCTCTGAGCTGCCACAAGGAAAGGAAGCAACATGACTCGCGTCAAACGTGGTTTTAAACGCGTACAGCGTCGCAAGCGAATGCTCAAGTTCGCCAAGGGGTTCTACGGAGCCAAGTCGCGCCTCTATCGCTCCGCCAAGGAAGCCGTTGCCAAGGCGCTCGGTTACGCCTATCGCGATCGTAAGGCGCGGAAGCGTGATTTCCGTCGGCTCTGGATCGTCCGTATCAGTGCTGCTTGCGAACTGAATAGCACCAGCTACTCCAAGTTCATGGGTGGACTAAAGAAGGCCAGCATTACGCTAGATCGTAAGATCCTCGCCGACTTGGCCGTGCGCAATCCTGAGGCGTTTACCCAGCTCGTGGCCATGGCCAAGAGCTGACGTCGACTTCGATTAAGCTTGAAAGGCCGCGAAAGCGGCCTTTCTTTGTTTAGAGGACCGGGGTAATTATGGACCTAACACTTCTTCCACCCGAAATCGCAGAAGCGCACCAGCGCTTTGCTTGTAGCGTTGCGGCCAGTGCTGATCTGGATTCGCTGATGCGACTCAAGGGTGAGTTTACGGGCCGGGAAGCTAGCCATGCATCTCGAATGATGGATGTCTTGAAAACGGCTCCAAAAGAACAGAAGCGTGAGTTGGGTGCGGTCATTAACGCCCTCAAAAACGAGTGGGAAGAAGCGCTTAAAAACCGTCAGATTGAACTGGAAGCAGCCAAGAAGAGTGCCGCCTCTCTCGCCACCTCATGGGATCCCGATCTGCCGCCGCCTCTGCCCGTGCACGGGGCAATCCATCCTTTGAATAGACTCATGGATCGCCTGGTGGACGTGTTCCGTCCCCTTGGGTACCACGTGGAAGAAGGACCCGAGACCGAAACGGAAGCCAATAATTTCGATGGTCTAAATATTCCAGAAGACCACCCTGCACGCGGCAGTGCAGACACTTTTTATTTCTCTGCGCACGCAGGCAAACTTTTGCGGACGCACACCAGTCCGGTGCAGGTGCGCGTTCTCCAACGCATTGCTCCGGACATTGAAAAACTCGGTGGCATTCGATTTCTTGCGCCAGGGCGCGTCTATCGCAAGGACGAAATTGATCCCACGCACAGCCCCATGTTTCATCAGGTCGAGGGCATGTTGGTGGGGCACGGCATTGGCATGCATCACTTGAAGGGCACCTTGTCCTACGCGATGAAAGCGCTGTTTGGGCCTGCGGCCGATGTGCGCTTCCGTCCCTCCTATTTCCCCTTTGTCGAGCCAGGATGCGAAGTGGATGTGCGCTGTCCACTATGTGGTGGAAGCGGTTGCCGTGTGTGTAAGGGCAGCGGCTGGGTTGAAATTTTGGGGGCAGGTCTCGTGCATCCCAATGTGCTCAAGTTCGCTGGCATTGATCCCACCGTTTGGAGCGGGTTCGCCTTTGGCATGGGTGTCGAACGCACTGCGATGATGGTCAGCCAAACTCCGGATTTACGACTCTTTTTCGAAAACGACCAGCGCTTCCTCAAGGCCATGGGAGGGCTTGACTGATGCTTATCGAACGACGTGCGCTGAATGCGGAGCTCCCCGCCATTAATGAGATGAGCAACCTGGAACTTTGCGAGCTATTGGCTTCTCTCGGCTTTCCCGTGGATGGCGTGGAGACGAAAGACGACCAAACAGTTCTAGAAGTGGATGTCACTGCCAATCGCGGGGATACCTTGTCCCAGCGGGGCATGGCTAGGGACATCGGGGCAAAATGTAATGCCATGCTTTCAGCAATTCCGCATCGGACCTTGAGGGAAGGCGCGCCACTTTTTCCGGTGCGATTGGAAGCGGATGCCTGTCCCGTTTATTCCACCGCGATACTTGAGCTGGGCATGGTGGCGAGCACACCCGCTGATGTGGTGTGCTTCTTGTCCTCCATGGGCTCCACCGCTAAGCAGATGCCCGCAGTTGATGCTTCGAACGAACTCCTTCATCGCTACGGTCATCCGACCCACGCCTTTGATGCCGACACCCTGAAGGGTGCGCTCGTGGTGCGCTGGGGCAGGGCTGGAGAAACGCTGCGGACCTTGGATGGCGTCGAACGAACGTTAACGGCCGAGGACTTGGTAATCGCCGACGAGGCCGCCGCCATTGCCCTGGCAGGCGTGATGGGAGGCGACTCCACCAAAGTGACGGCTGGAACAAAACGGGTGCTACTCGAAAGCGCCTGGTTCGATCCACGCGTGGTTCGCCGCATGTCCCATCGGCATGGGCTCCATAGCGATGCCTCATACCGATTCGGTCGTGGCGTTGATCCAGTCATGGCGCAGGTGGCAAGGGATCTTTTGGCGGCGCGCTTAGAAGACTGGGCGGGTGCCAAGCTTCTCGGTGCCTGGACCGCAGGTCAAGTGCCTGCCGCTCGACCTGCCATCACCCTTCGCAAGCAAACCTTGGCTCGCATTGCAGGAACAGTCATCGAACTGACTGAAGCTGCTGCATTGCTGCGACAGCTGGGATGCGCGGTGGTGATTCATGACCAGTATCTCGAAAGCGTGTCACCCAGTTGGCGGCAAGACCTCACCATCGAAGAAGACCTTGCCGAGGAGGTTTTGCGCCTTCGTGGTTTCGATCGCATCGATTCAGTGCTGCCTCCACTCGAGGGCGCGCCACTTCCCTTGGCCTCGAGTTACCTTCAAGCACGCAATGTTGCGCGACGGTTGGCTCACGTGGGCTTTTGCCAAACCGTCACGCTGGGCTTTATCAGCCCCGATGTTGATGCCGACTTTGCTGGAGCCGACAATCCTCCCGAGGGACGGACGCTAGGAAACCCGCTTGGCCAAGAATTTTCGGTCATGCGCCCTACCTTGCTGGCTTCTCTGAAGACAACTGCGGAGTTGAATCTTCGCCAGGGTGCAAAGGAAGTGAAGCTTTTTGAAGTTGGTCCAATCTACCGGAGTACGGCGGAAGGTCCATCCGAATCCCTGGCGCTTGCCGTGGTGTGGGCTGGCTCCCTGGGCGGAGAAGATTATCTGACTCGCCTTCGCCCCGTGCAGGCGGCGGACCTTTTGGGAATTATTCGAGATCTAGGGGTCAAGGGCGCCATCGCGCTTCAGGAGTTGGGTGAGGGGATGCTTGGCGTTGAGATTTCCCTTTCCGCTCTTCCTGAACACGAAGATCGGATCATCCCAAAATTCATACCCTTCAGTCGCTTCCCAACCGTAGAGCGAGATCTTTCTTTGCTGGTGGACTTGGCTCAACCCTACGTAGATTTGGAGGTCGCCATGGCCAAGGCCCTTCGGCGGGCAGCAGGTGGTTGTTTCCAAAGTCTGGGGTGCGTGGATGTATTCCGGCACAAGAGCCTGCCTACAGGCCGCCAGGCTTGGCTAATGCGCCTGCGCTTCCAAGGCGACGATCGCACGTTGACCTCGGATGAAGTGGATGGCTGGGTGAATGCAGCCCTCGAAGCCGGTCAAGGCCTGGGGGCTGAACTTCGGGGGTAGACTGGTAGGGTCGGCATTTTGTTGGCTTTGTATTTTTTGATTTTGTTGATGTTGGAGTGTGAGTATGGACATTCTCAAGCAGTTAGAAGCCAAGCTTCAGACCCTTGTTCAGCAGCGGAACGCCCTGAAAGATGAAGTGACACGACTGACCACGGAACGGGAGCCCATGGAGCAGGAGCTCCATGGGCTTCGTCGTCGTCTGGAAGATCTGCAAAGTGAAAAGACCGCTCTGACCAAAGAGCGGGATGATGTGCGTCTGGAAATCGAAGGCATTATCAAGAGCCTTGAGGACATTGCGTGACCCAACTGCTTAACGAAGTCACCCCCATGGGCCCCGGCGAACTGCGTGTCGAGGTGTTGGGGCACCCGCTTCGGGTGCATTCCCAGGAAGGGGCAGAGTCCTTGGGTCGTGCGGTAGAGGTTCTGGAGCAGACCTTCCGCGACATGGACCAGGCCTATCGGTTAAGATGGGGGAATCCGCCATCGGCTCTGGATACTTCAACCTGGATGCTGATGGGGGCACTGAACTTGGCCCACCGATTGGTGGTAATGGAACAGGAAGCCAGCCAGCATACCCAAGACCTGGAACAGAAACTGACGAAGCTGCTCGATGATGTTCCGGACGACACCCACGCTACCGGCCCCCTTTTCGAAGGGGAAGAGTAATCCGGAGGCAGGAAAAAATTTTGATCCCTGCGAGGCCCGTGAGACGGCCGAGCGCTTGTTCCGTAATTTAGCCAGGGAGGTCTTCCCCCGGCCTTGTGCGCGCCGCGCGACGGAGCGCCTTAAAACCGGGTTTCTGACCGCCCCCCTATTCAATAGGGAACTGGCAAGCCTCCACGACTGAGCGGGGATCTTAACTTCTTGGAAACATGCTGGTTGCTCCTATTAACGCAAAGGGGTAACTGATGAATGCACTTGACTGGATTCTACTGATCATCGCCGTGGCGGCCTGCGCCGGGTTTCTTCTTCAAGCGAAGAAGGCCCAGCAGGCTGTGGTCGATGTTTCGAAGGCCACGGCCAAGGCCGAAGAAGATTTGCGAATGCAGAGGGACAAGACGATCGCCGATGCCGAGCGAGAGGCTGCCCGGACCTTAGAGCGAGGCCAGAAAGAGGCCGATGCACTGCGCAAAGAATCTGAACTGAAGGCCAAGGAACAATCCATCCAGGCCCGCCAAGAGGCGGAAAATCTCGTCAACGAGCGCATGACCAATCTGGACAAACAGGGCCAACGGTTACAGCAGAAGGAAGAAAGTCTCGATAAGAAGCTCGCCCAGGTTGAGCAAAAGACCAAGGAATTGGAGCTAAAAACCGATAAAACCCGCGAAGAGCAAGAAAAGCTGGATGCGCTCCGTGCCGAAGCCAAAAAGTTGGTTGAAGACCAGGGGCGCAAACTCGAAGAGCTATCGGGTCTCACCCGCGAGGAAGCCAAGGCCGAGATCATCGGCCAGTTGGAATACACCGCGAAGATGGACGCCGCCAAGATGGTGCGCCGCATCGAGGACGAGGCTCAGGAAGAGGCCCAGAAGAAGGCTCGCTGGACCATCGGCGCCGCCATCCAACGGGTTGCCTCCGATGTGGTGGCTGAGATCACTGTCACCAGCGTGCAACTGCCTTCGGATGACCTGAAGGGCCGCATCATCGGTCGTGAAGGTCGCAATATTCGTGCGATCGAAAAGGCCACCGGCTGCGATCTCATCGTGGATGACACGCCTGAAACCATCGTGGTGTCCAGTTTCGATCCGATCCGGCGCGAAGTCGCCCGGCAGTCCATCCTGAAACTCCTGGCCGATGGTCGCATCCATCCTGCCCGGATCGAGGAAGTGGTGGAAAAGACCAAAGTGGATATGGACCAGCACCTAAAGGAAATCGGCGAAAGCACCGCCATCGCCATGGGCTTTCCCGATGTTCATCCCAAGCTGCATAAGCTCATCGGGCGACTCAACTACCGTACTAGCTATGGCCAAAACGTGCTGGATCACACCCGAGAAGTGGCTCACATCGCCGAGTACATGGCCGCTGAAATGGGCGCGAATGCGAAATTGGCCCGGCGCGCCGGTCTCTTCCACGATATTGGTAAGGCCATTGACCGCGAGGTTGAAGGAACCCACATCGAGATCGGTATGGAACTCCTCAAGCGTTTTGGAGAAAAGGACGACGTCATCCATGCCATGAGCTGCCACCACGGTGACCACGAACCCAAGACCGTCGAAGCCATGCTCATCACCGCCGCCGACGCGCTTTCCGCTGCCCGCCCGGGTGCCCGCCGCGAAATGTTGGAAACCTATGTTAAGCGCCTGGAGCAGCTCGAAGGCATCGCGAACAGCTATAAGGGCGTTCAGAAGAGCTACGCCATGCAGGCCGGTCGCGAGATTCGCATCCTCGTAGACGCTGGCCAAGTCAACGATGACCAGGCCTACTGGATCGCCAAGGATGTCACCAAGCGCATCGAAGGCGAGATGCAGTATCCCGGCCAGATCAAAGTGACCGTTATGCGCGAGACCCGTGCTGTGGAGTACGCGAGGTAGGTTTCATGTCCACCGGTCGGGCTTGGTTTCCGATCCTACCGTTGGTCGCGAGCAACATCTGCTTCGCCCTTTGGGCTCAGACTTCTCCGACGGGGTTCTACGCATGACGGTCCGGGCCTATGTGCCGATCCTTTTGTTGGTCGTGAGCAACATCTTTATGACCTTCGCTTGGTACGGCCATCTCAAACATTCGCGCGAGAGTTCACTCTGGATCGTCATTCTCATCAGTTGGGGCATTGCTTTTTTTGAATACACCCTGATGGTGCCCGCCAATCGCCTGGGCTATGGCCGCTACACCCTACCGCAGCTAAAGGTGATTCAAGAGGTCACTACCTTGGTCGTTTTCGCAGCCTTTGCCACCTGGTACATGAAGGACAAACTGACACTAAATCATCTCTGGGCAGGGTGTTGCCTTGTCGGTGCGGTGTTTTTCACTTTCAAGAAATAGCGGAACAAGAGCCCTCTCAAATCTTGCGCCCTTGGGGCGGCTATCTGTTTTTTCTTTCGACCTTCGACGGGGTAACCTAACTTTGTCGATTCTGGTTTCCGCTTCGGGGGCTTCATGGTGTCAGTGTTTCTGGATTCAGAAGGACAGGTGCGAGGGGGCTGGAAAGCGCTGCTCTTCTTAGTGGCCTACTGGATCGTGAGCAACGTCCTGGAAATTCCGGTCGTGGTGGCGGGCTTGGCGCTAAAAATCGATTTTCGCCCGTGGGTTCAATATAAGTTCGGTCCCCTCCTTGGCGTGTTAGCGGGAGTTGCCGTTACGGCTGCCTTCCTGGCCATCGAACGAAAATCGTTTCGCACCGTCGGTTTGAATATAAACGCGCGCTGGGCCCGTGAACTCGTGTTTGGAACGGTGGGTGGCATTCTGATCATGCTGGTCACAGCTCTGGCCCTTTTATCGCTTGATGGGTTTCACTGGGTCCGCAACCCCCAAGGGAACCTTTCGGGCATTGTGCTTGGCTTGCTGATCTTTCTGGCAGTAGCGATTAACGAGGAAATCGTCTACCGCGGCTATCCCTTTCAGCGTCTAGTCGAACACCTAGGCCCCTGGCCCACCCAGATCCTACTGGCCGCCCTCTTTACCCTGCACCATTGGGGCAACCCCGGAATCGCCGATGCCACCCCAGCCCTAAAAGCCTGGACCACCCTGAACATCGGCCTGGCAGCCGTGCTATTAGGCCTTTTCTACCTCAAAACCAAAAGCCTAGCCCTGCCCATCGGCGTTCACCTTGGTTGGAATTGGGCCCAGGGCAACCTTCTGGGCTTCCAAGTCAGCGGCAACACAGTAGGACAGGGATTATGGACACCAAATCTCCACGCGCAGCCGGCCTGGTTGACAGGTGGCCTAGTGGGCCTCGAGGGCAGCGTAATCTGCTCGGGGGCTATCCTGATCGCAATTTTGGGCCTGATCCTTTGGAAACCGAGACCCGTTATTCGAAAACGCGAGACGCAAAAGGCCTCATCTTAGATTTTGAAAAGCGGATGGGTCTTTACAAAGCTGATCCCAGCCTATGTCGGCGCGCATTCCAGTTGAGCGGTTGATTCGAAGCACCCT
>JAIFMW010000080.1 GCA_020048105.1 Deltaproteobacteria bacterium
CTGAAGAAAACCTTAGAGAAGTGCTTGCCCGTAATGAGCATGCCCTTGGCGATATCGAATGGAATGAGTGTCTTCAGGAATTTATGCATCGGGTCTCCCTCAGACGGCGAAGTAGCGGACGAGCGCGGCCAACATCAGGTTGACCAGCGTCAGGGGGATGAAATATTTCCACGCCACCGCCATCACCTGATCGTACCGGTATCGAGGAATCGTGCCGCGCACCCAGATGTAGACGAAGAGCAGGAAGATGATCTTCCCAACGAAGAAGAGCGCGTGGGGCTCACAAAGGAACGTGACCAGCAAGGCCGGGAGATGCGGCGAGAGGAAGTGGTTAAACAAGCCCTGAAGCCCGAAGGGCAACAGCCATGGACCACCCAGGAAGAAGGCCGAAGCGATGGCCGCCACCACGGTCATGTTGATGTATTCGGCCAGGTAGAAGAAGCCGAATTTCATGCCGGAGTATTCGGTGTGGAAGCCTGCCACCAGCTCGTTTTCGGCTTCGGGCATATCGAAGGGCATGCGATTCGTTTCGGCGAAACCACAGGTGAGATAGATGAAGAAGCCGAAGAACTGAGGCACGGCGCCCCAAATGGGCAAACCCACCGCCATGCTCCGGGATAGCTCTCCAAACTGGAGGCTGCCCGACATCACCACAGGTGCCAGCAAACTCAACGTCAGAGGCACTTCGTAGCTAACAATCTGCGCACCACTGCGCAAGCCGCCAAGCAATGGATACTTGGAATTGGAGGCCCAGCCTGCCAGCACGATGCCGTAGACTCCCACGCTCGCAATGCCCAGGATCCAAAGCAAGCCCACGTTCACATCCCCGACCGCACCAGCCACGGGCAATCCACCAATCAGGGGAACCCAGTTGGGCAGCGTGAACAGAGTTCCGGGCACGAAACTGATGGCCGCAAAAACCACCACTGAAGCCACAAAACTGATGGCGGGTGCAATGAAAAAGACAAATTTATCGGCCTTGGTCGGGAGAATGTCCTCCTTGAGGATCATCTTGAGAACATCGCCCACCAGCATGGGAATGCCGCGCCAGTAGGAGAGCATGGGGATTTTGCCCATCTTCCACATATTGCGATTCAAGAAGCCCGAAAGGCCCGTCAGGGTCCCGGCGATGCGGGTGGCGCCCAGGCGCTGCTGGAGATAGCCCAGCACTTTGCGTTCCGCAAACAGCGTCAGAGGCACGACAACAAAGATGAAGACCACCACCAGGATGGCCTGGAGGATGGCAATCAGCACAGACTGAGTAAGGGTCGGGGTCGGCATGGATCAGCCCTCTAACGGTCGATTTCGCCCAGCACGATATCCAGGGTCCCGATGGCCGCGACGATATCGGCAAGCAGGCTCCCTTCCACCATCTTGGGCAGGGACTGAAGGTTGATGAAGCCCGGGGCGCGGACATGGAAGCGGTAAGGATTGGGGCTGCCCTTTTCGCCCACTAGGTAATAGCCGATCTCTCCCTTGGGAGCTTCGGTGGCGTGGTAGACCTCATTGACTTCGGCCTTAAGAATCTTGGGGATCTTAGCCATCACGGGGCCTTCAGGCATGCCATCCATGCACTGCTGGATGATGCGAGCGCTCTGGCGCATTTCCGCAAGGCGCACCAAATACCGAGCGTAGGTGTCGGCCTCAGTGCGAGTGGGAATTTCGAAATCCATTTCCGCGTACGCCGCATAGGGGAAGGCCTTGCGAATATCGTAGGGCACGCCCGCCGCGCGGAGCATCGGGCCGGTGACCCCTAGGGCGATAGCATCTTCAGCGTTCAGTTTGGCTACGCCCACCGTCCGCTTTTTCCAGATGCGATTTTCGGAAAGCAGGTTTTCGTACTCTTCGAGGCAGTCGGGAAATTTGGCCAGGAATTTATGGACCAGTTTCTCGAAGCCAGGAGGCAGATCTTCGCGCAATCCACCGATACGCAAAGCGGTGGTGGTTAAGCGGCTACCACAGAAGGCTTCATTGATATCCAGGATGTCTTCGCGTTCTCGGAAGGTGTAGAGAAAAACCGTCATGGCGCCGATATCGAGCGCATGGGTCGCCAGCCAAACCAAATGGCTGGCCAGACGATTGAATTCATTGAGCATGGTGCGGATGTACTGAGCACGGCGAGGAACCGTGATGCCAAAGAGCTTTTCGTTGGCCTCGGCCCACCCCAGGTTGTTGGCGATGGCCGAGCAGTAATCCATGCGATCGGTCCAGACCTGGCCCTGGAAGTAGGTCTTGTTCTCGCAGATCTTTTCCACGCCGCGATGCAGATAGCCAATCATGGGGCGGCAATGCTTGATGGTTTCACCATCGAGCCGCAATTTGACTCGGAGCACGCCATGGGTGGATGGGTGCTGCGGGCCTAGGTTGATTTCCATTTCCTCGTTCTTGAACATCGATCACTCCGCCTTGGGGCGCTTGAGGTTGATGCCGAGCTGGCCCGCTTTTTCCATGGCGATGCGATTGAGCATGCCACCGCGGTCTTCACGGAAATCGATATCCCGTTGGCCCCATCCCACGACGGGGTAATCCTTGCGAAGGGCGTGTCCCTCCCAATCCTCGGGGCAAAGAATACGGACCATGTCGGGGTGATTCGCAAACCGAATCCCGAGCATGTCCCAGATTTCGCGTTCCATCCAGTTCGCCGAAGGGTAAACCTGGGTGGCACTTTCGGGCTCAAAACCCTCGGGCACCAGAATGCGCAGCCGAAGCCGCTTCTTCCGGGAGATGCTCGTGAGGTGGTAGACCACACTGAACGCAAAACCTGTCGCAGCAGGGTAGTGCGTGCCGGTCTGATCGGCCAACATCTCGAACTTCAGTTGGGAATCCTTACGGCAGAGCTGGAGCGCTTCCAGAATGTGGTCTTTGCCCACCTGACAGGTCAATTCGCCCGCCTGTTCGAAGACCTCTTCGACCTTCTCACCCAGCATTTCCACTAGGCGCAGCAGGTCCGCATCTTTGGCTTCAGTCGGGGCCGGAAACACCATGTCGGTGTCATTTTTCTTAACCGCAGCCTTCACGGGTGCCTTGGGAACGTCCTTGCCTTCGGCTTCGGCCTTGGCCTTGGCTACTTCGAAATCCGCCAACTGCTTTTGCCATTTGGCTTCTTCCGCAATAACAAGCGCCTCCTGCTCCGCCACATAGGCGCGAAAACCCGGCAGTGGCACAGACTTGGGCATCGTGATCTGCCGATTAGGGGCAGCCTTATAGTCGTAGACAAAAGGTCCGGTAGCGACCTCTGGAAGGTTCGCGTCTGACATCAGCCGACCTCCTCTCGATAACCGCTTGGGGCGGATTCGAGGCCAGGATCCTCAAAGATCTCGCGGTACCTATCGGCGAGACTGCTCGACATGATCTTGTCCTGCAGTTTCATGAAGCCATAGAACAGGGATTCGGGGCGGGGCGGGCAACCGGGAATGTAGACATCCACGGGGATAATCTTGTCCACGCCCTGAATGGTGTGGTACGAATCGAAGGGCCCACCGCAGGTAGCGCAGCTACCCATGGCAATTACCCATTTGGGTTCAGGCATCTGGTCGTAGAGCAATTTGATCGTGGGAGCCATTTTGTACGTGACGGTGCCGGCCACGATCATGAGATCGGCCTGGCGGGGTGTGGCCCGGAAGATGCCACAACCGAACCGATCAAAATCAAAACGAGAGGCACCCGCGGCCATCATTTCGATGGCGCAGCAGGCCAGGCCAAAGGTCATGGGCCATACACTGGTGGCACGGGACCAGTTCATGACCTTTTCGACTTTGGTCGTGATCAGGATGTGTTCCAGGGCCGAAGGTTGGTGAATTACTCCCATGTGAGGGCTCCCTTGGACCAGATGTAGCCATAGCCAAAAAGCAGAAGGAAGAGGAAGATCCCGATTTCGATGATGCCAAAAAGGGCTAATTCCTTCATCTGGATTGCCCAAGGCATAAGAAAGACCGTTTCCACGTCAAAAACCAAGAACATCACAGCGACAAGGTAGTAGCGAACCGAAAATTTTTCGCGCGCTTCGCTGGTTGCCGTAATGCCGCATTCATAGGTTGAGCATTTGGCCGCACTGGGCCAACTGGGGCGAAGCAGCCGAGACAGGTTCCAGATGATGATCGGTAGTGCCACGGCCACAAGAATCAGTAGCAGGATGGGAACATACCCGCGCATGGAACCTCCGGATCGTTTCAAGGAAGTCCAATTGTGGTCGCGCCACCGGGACTCGGTCAACGTTCTATTCGGACCTCAGAGTCTGAAACAACCCATCCGTCGCTTGTCACACTATCATTTAGACATGCCTTCCCCCAACTCCTCCAGCCCTGATCCCAACAAGCCCGGCGATTTAGCCCAGGCCTTGGATCCATCGGAACTCACCAAAACCGATATCCGGCCCGCCCTCTATCCCACTATGGATCTGACTAAGGAGCCCGTAGACTTTGCGCTTTTCCAGGCCATCCCTCTGGACCTGATGCTCAAACTCCACTTTGTGCCCGTCCATGAACGCGACGGTGCCTTGTGGTTGGCCATGGCCGATCCGCTCGACGTGATCACCCAGGACTTGCTCCGCATGCAGCTCAAGCGCCCGCTTCGCTTTGCCGCTGCTCCCCAGGCGCAAATCCAAGAGGTTTTGAAGAAATCAGAATCCGGCCAAAAGGTCATGGACGAAGCCGGTGAAGCCCTCAAGGTCCAGGTGCTGCGAGAAGAAGACCTCGACGATGAAGTGCTCGATCTCGAGCGCATGACCGACAAAGACGAAGCACCGATCATCCGCTTGGTGGATACGACCATTTTCAATGCCCTCCAGCGACGGGCTTCGGATATCCACATGGAAACCACAGCGACGGGTTTCCAGATCAAATACCGCATCGATGGCTGCCTTTATACGGCAGCTGAACCCATCGATAAGCGCTTTGCCTCGCCCATCATCAGCCGCATCAAGGTCATGTCCGAACTCGATATCGCCGAGAAGCGCAAACCCCAAGATGGTCGCTTCAAGCTCAAGGTGCGTGGACGTGCCATCGATTTCCGCGTCAGTATCATGCCCACCATCCACGGCGAAGATTCCGTTATCCGTATCCTGGACAAGGAAAACCTCTCGGAAGAATTCAAGAGCCTGAGCCTCGATATCCTGGGTTTTTCACCCCTAGAACTAGCCAAGATCCGTCGCTTCTCCAAGGAACCCTACGGCATGTTCCTGGTGACCGGCCCCACGGGTAGCGGCAAGACCACCACGCTTTATGCCGTGCTCACGGAAATTCGCAGTCCCGAGGACAAGCTCATCACCATCGAAGATCCCGTCGAATACCAACTCGAAGGCGTCACCCAGATCCCCGTCAACGAGAAGAAGGGGCTTACCTTCGCTGTGGGCCTGCGCTCCATTCTTCGCCATGACCCCGACAAGATTCTGGTCGGTGAAATCCGCGATCCCGAAACCGCTCAGATCGCCATCCAGTCGGCGCTCACCGGCCATTTGGTCTTCACCACCGTGCATGCCAACAACACACTGGATGTGCTCGGACGCTTTCAACACATGGGCGTCGAGGTTCACAATTTTGTATCGGCCTTGAATTGCATCCTGGCACAGCGCCTCGTGCGAACCCTCTGCCCCAAGTGCAAACGAGCCATCCCCGCCCCTTCACCCCAAGAACTCATTGATAACGGTGTGGATCCCGCCTGGGCCACGACCGCGACCTTCTTCGACAAAGTTGGTTGCGTGGATTGCAACGGCACCGGCTTCCGGGGTCGCCAAGCCATCATCGAATTTATGGGCATGAACGATGAAATGCGGGAGCTCATCACCAATCGCGCTTCCATCCGCGATGTCAAAGCCGCCGCCCGCCGCCACGGTATGCAGACCTTGCGCGAAAGCGCCGTGGAGAAGGTTCGCCAAGGCCTGACGACCTTTGGTGAAATCAACAAAGTGACCTTCAGCGAGACACTGTAATTAGGTCTCGTTCCAGGCTCTGAAGGTGCTTCAGGCGCGCAAAAAGACCTTCCTGAGTCAGCAACTCAGCCGCTGTGCCGGACTGAATGGGAAGACCTTCTTCCAGCACCAGCACGCGTTCGCATAATTCCGCCACGAAAACGCGATGGGTGGCCAGAACCAGGGTCGTCTGCCCAAGGTAGGCGTTCAGATTTTCGAGTATGCGGCTTTCCGTTTCGGCATCCACGGCCGAAAGCGCATCATCCAACAGCAGCAAACGGGGGCGGCGCAGCAGTGCTCTGGCCAAAGCGGCGCGCTGGCGTTCGCCACCCGAAAGAGCGATGCCGCGTTCTCCCACCACGGTGTCCAGGCCGGAAGGCAGGCGCTGAATCAGTTCATCCAGACAAACAACCCGGGCCACCTCCCAGAGCTCTTCTTCGGTGGCATCGGACCTTCCCAGGATGAGATTTTCCCGGAGGGTCGTAGAGAAGAGAAAGGCCTCCTGGGGCACCCAACCGATGCCGGCCCAGTGTCTGCGGAGATTTGAAGGTTCGAGTGGCACACCGTCCACCAGGAATTGCCCGGTCATCGAATCCCGCAAGCCCGCCAGAATCTGCAACAGGATGGTCTTGCCCGATCCGATGCTCCCCACAATGGCAAGGCTTCCCCCAGCCGGAATATCCAGATCCAGAGGACCGACGCCGCGCCCCGTGGAAAAGCGATGGCTGACCTGTTCCAGGCGGAGCGAGACCGGCTCCTTCGAGATTGTAGCGTCGGGGCCTTCAGGCAGCGGTGCTTCCGGGCTGGCAAGAACCTGATCGATGCGATCCTGTCCGGCCCGGGCGCGTTGAAAGAGATTGGTGGCCCAGCCCAGAGACATGACAGGCCAAGTGAGCGCCACTAGGTATCCCGTGAAGGCTGTCAAATCGCCAAGCGTTAGCTGGCGCTGAACCACAAGGCTGCCGCCGAAAGCCACCAAAATGAGCGCCGCTAGGCCACCCATAAGCATGGAGAGAGGGCCGTAGGAGCTAAAAATGGCAGATTGGCGAATGCTGAGTCGCGCCTGCTGAAGACTCAACTCCCGGAATCCCTCGACGCGCTGCTCTTCGAGCCCGAAGGCCTGGACAACTTTTTCCCCGGAGATGGTTTCATGGCTGAAGGTGTTAAGCGCCGAGGTCACCAGTTGGAGCTTCTGCTGGGTTCGATGGCTGGCCTTCCCGATGACGTAGAAACCCAGCCCCAAAAGAGCAAACGGAGCCATGACGGCCAGGGTCAATTTCGAACTGCCATGGAACATCAGCCCCAGGGTCACCGGCAGCAGGCTGAAGGCCTGGAGAAAACTCATCAATCCGGGCCCTGTGGCCATGCGCACGGAACCCACATCATCACCAATGCGGCTCATGAGATCGCCCACCCGTTGCCGTTCGAAGAACACGAAGGGTCGTCCCAGGATGAAGGCGAAGAGTTCTTCCCGTTGCTGCTTTTCGATGGTGCGGCTCAGGCCGATCAAGGTGTTGCGCATCAAGTAGCGCCCTACTCCGGCCGAGATCGTGAAGACAAGCATCACCACCAGCCAATGCCGAGATTGGATGTATTGGGCTTGCTCGAGGGCATGGACCGCACGGCCTGCCCAGTACGGCACCCAGGCGGCAGAAACGCTGCAAAGCAAGGTGGCGCCCAGACCGGCGACCAGTGTGCCGCGGTGCGGCGCTACCAACTTCCACCACCAGAGCCGCTGTTTCAAAATGCCCCCCTGGCCAGCCTAGCGCGAATCCTCCGCTTGGCGGAGCCCTCCACCTCGGGCACTCT
This sequence comes from Deltaproteobacteria bacterium, assembly GCA_020048105.1. Classification (GTDB taxonomy): domain Bacteria; phylum Acidobacteriota; class Holophagae; order Holophagales; family Holophagaceae; genus JAYREN01. The sequence continues at coordinate 7,715 of JAIFMW010000080.1, forward strand.
AAATGAAATTCCAATTCAGAGAGGTCCCATGCGCTGCTGCCTCGCCTTCGCGTTGGTGTGCTTTGGGCTATCGGCCCAGATCGTTCAGGAATCCTTTTCCCGGGATCCCGGACCCCTGGATTTCATCCGGGGTGAGGGCCACGAACAAGCCATTCTGCAAGCCCTGACCGGGGATAGCCTCGTGGGCATGGATGCTCAAGGCCGGGTCGTCCCTCGGTTGGCGGAACGCTGGGAAATCAAGGATTCCGCCCTGCGCTTTTTCTTGCGGTCGGATGCCCGATTCAGAGATGGGCGCACCGTGACCGTGGAAGATGCTCTTTGGACGCTCCAGGCCATTCAGGCCGATGCCACCGCCAGCCCCACGAAACGGGCGATTTTGCTGAAGGTAAGATGTCGAAAGGTCGGCAAGGCCCTGGAGCTAGCGTCGGATCGCCCACCCGCTCGCCTACTGATGGAATTAGTTCGAATTCCCATTGCCCAGCAGCAGAAACCCGGGGAAGGCAGCGGACCCTTTGCCTTGGATCTGAAAGGGGGCGAATGGCATCTTTCGGCCCGGTCGCATTTCCTCCAGCCGAAAATTCCCGGCCTGCGCTTTCGGCTCATCGCCGACGAACAGGCAATTCTTCAAAACCTTCAAAAGGGTTGGCTTTCCATCGGTGTGCCGCCACCTCGCCGAGGCCTTCAACCACCCTCCTCCCATATCGATCTGCATCCCGCCACCCAGGCCCAACTCATTGCCTGGAGTCGCATCGGCCTAGCACCGTTAAAAGGCCTGGAACGTTGGCGAAAGGAGGCGCTCCCACAGGATTTCTTCGGCGGGCGAGCCGTGCCCAGCCGGGGACTATTCCCCGAAGGCCTCGGCTTCCAAGTTCGATCCATCAAGGGCACCGAACCCAACCTTAAAGGACAGCACTGGGAAATTCTCTATAGCGCTGGCGATGAACCCGTCGAGAAGGCCCTGTTGGCGCTGCGTGAACGAGCCAAACGCGAGGGCGTCCATTTGGACCCGCGGCCCGTGGATTCTGCACTGCTCTTCGAACGCCTCACCAAGGGTGATTTCCAATTGGCCTGCGCCATCAGTGTGTTCGACCCCCATCCTTGGACAGTGCTAGATCTCATGGTGCCCCAGGGAGCCATGAATTTTTCTGGCTGGACCCACGAACGCCTCGCAGCCCTGCTGCCACGACTCCATGATGCTCATAGCTCGGCCTGGAGGGAGCTGCAGGCACTTTGGGCCGAGAATCCTGGCAGCTTGCCGCTGCTCGATTTTCGCGGGTCCGTTTGGGTGGATCGCCGCCTGGAGGTTGCACCGGGGCCCATGGGGCTCTACCTCACCACTCCTGGCGCCGCTGGCTGGTACTGGAAACCGTGAAACGTTCCTGGCCCTTTCTGATCCAAGGCTGGATCGCCTGGCTGCTAGCCCTGCTAGGTGTATGGCTATTGCCAGGCCAACCTTGGCGAGTGGCCCAGGCGCCTGTCTTCGCCTGGGAAATTATTCCAACGGCGGTCGCATTGTTCGGGGTGTTGGTGGTCGCCGCTTTGGGCGCGGCCTGGCTTTCTGGGCCTGGATCGGCGCACAATCGATACCTGGCGCTCTGGGAGGCACCCCCTGATTTGCTGTGGGGTGGTCTCGTGCTCGCACTTTGGCCAGCCACTTGGGGACCACCGGGCAAACTCGCCTGGGCCCTGGCGTTTCTCCTGGCGGCGCTGCCTTCTGAAATTCGCTGGCTAGCTCAAGCACTACCGGGGGAATATCCCTTTCCTGCCCTGTGGGGAGCCCGCGCCCAACGCCGACTCCGACGGTTTGCCCTCATCACGGTGGCTCCCCGCTGGATCGCCGTGCGACTGCCCTTGTGGCTCACGGCCACCTTGATACTCGAACGAATCCTGGCCGTGCGGGGCCTTGGCTCCGATTGGATGGCCCGGGTCGCCGCTCACGATCGGATGGGTCTCGCTCTTTGGATCTTGGGCTTCGGGTTGATCTGGACCTTGGCTCAGCCTCGCCGGGTTCAAGCATGAGCTGGCGCTGGATCTTCCTTCTGGGCCTTCTCTTGCCAGAGCTACCCATCGACCCCTTTCAAGGCGATGCCGCCCCCTCGTGGCTGCAACCCTTGGGCACGGATGCTCTCGGCCGAAATGCCTTGCTGCGCTTGGCCCATGCCGGTGCGCGCAGTTTCGGCTTCGCATCGATGACTGCCACCTTGGCCCTAGCCTTGGCCTTGCTGGTCAGCCTAGGAAAACCAATAGCGGCGGGCGCACGCTCGGCCCTGCGGGCGGTGCCGCCGCTGCTCTTCCTGCTGCCATTGGCTGCCTTGGTCGACGGCCTGGCCTGGTTGCCGCTGGGCATCCTGCTCGCACTCCTTCTGGCGCTGCAATTGGAACCGCCCCTAAGAGCCCGCCTGGAACCCTTCACCCAGGGGCCCGCCTGGGCCATGAACCGCATCATGGGTGCCACTTGGCGCCACCAACTGCGCGTCTGGGCACCCTGGGCCTTTGCTCAGACCCAGGCGCTACTGCCCTCCGCTTGGCTTGGGGCCCTGTGGGGCGAAGTGACGCTGCGCCTGTTGGGCCTGGGTCCCGGACCCCAACACGATTCGCTGGGCTTATTGCTAAATCAAGAACTACCGAGGCTTTCAACAGATGGAACGCCTTTGGGCTGGGCTTCCCTATTTCTGGTGCTGGCGTTATCGATGGTTTCGGCATCCAATCGCCAGACGGAGGCACCATGATCGGCACCCCAATTCCCGCGTTCTCACTCCTGGATGACCAGGGCGCGACAGTCACCAACGCCACCCTAAAAGGCCAGTGGGTCGTAATCTACGCCTACCCCAA
>JAIFMW010000160.1 GCA_020048105.1 Deltaproteobacteria bacterium
CCCTGAGCGTGGGCAGCACGCACTTCCTGGAAGCCACGTTGGTGCCGGAAGGGCGGGCCACGGTGGAGGTAATCGGGGATGCTTCCAGCCTCGAACTCCAGCGCACCCAGCCTGCTGCCATTTTGGACACCGTGGGCCTTTTGAATCTGCCCATTGCCCGTCGCAATTTTGCCGATCTTAGCCTGGCCACACCCTTTGCCACCACGGCGCGCACTCCAATTAATGCCGGTGCGCCGGATTCGGGGCTCAGTTTCGGTGGGGCGGGTGCTCGGCAGAATTCCTTTCTGATCGATGGGCTCGATCACAACGATCTGGGCAATGGGGCCATCCGCAGCACGTTCAGCCAGGAGGCCATTCAGGAATTCCAGGTCATTGCCGCCGCGGCTTCCGTGGAATATGGCCGTGCACTGGGCGGCACCATCAACGCCATCACCAAGCGCGGCGCCAACGACTTCCAGGGGAGCCTCTTCTATTTCCAACGGCCCGGCAGCTTGGAGGCTCGGGCGTCTGGGGGGCTGGAGGCGACTTCCATGCGCCAGCACCAATTCGGGGCCACCGCGGGCGGTGCCATTCTCAAGGATCGGCTGTTCTACTTTGTGGCCGTCGAGCGCCTCGATCTGCGGAATCAAAACGTGGTCACCATCGATCCCTTCGTGGCGCAAATGATTCGCGCTTCGGGCTTCAGCCTGGAGACGGGTAGCCTGCCCACACGGGAACGGGCTACGTCGATCTTTGCGCGTCTGGACTTTACCCAAAGTGCCACGAGCCAATGGATGCTTAGCGTGGCCCAAGGCACGGAATTCAACGACAACCAGATTCCCTGGGGCGGCCTGGTGGCGCGGAGTTCGGGTGGATCGCGGGAGACGGCCAACCTCTCTCTGGCGCTCACGCATCAATGGCAGCCCACGAGCCAGCTAATCCACGAAGTGCGAATACTACACACCACGCGGGATAACCGACTGCGCTCACTGGACGAACACGGCACCGTGCAGGTGGAACTGCAAGGCACGGCGATCTTTGGAACACAGCGCCTAACGCCCCAGGACACCCTGACCACCTACCAGCAGTTGGTCGACACCCTGACGTGGATCTCGGGGAAACACACCGTCAAGGCTGGCGTGGATTTCATGGCGACCCATAACCGCGGCAGGGCCCAGCAGAATTTCGGGGGCTATTACGTATTCGCCGCCTTGCCGCCTTTGGGTATTAACACGCCCCTGGAGGCGTTCCTCGCGCCGAATCCCTTTGGCGGGGCTGGGCTGCCCGCCGCCTTCGTGCAGGCCTTTGGCAGTTCGGCAACGAGCTTTCGAACGGATGCCCAGAGCGCCTTCCTTCAGGACGAATGGCAATTGCATCCCCGCTTCCAACTCCGAGTCGGGATGCGCTACGAACGCGAGCGAATTCCCACCTTCACCGATGTACCCGATTACGCGGCTCTGAATAATCCTCCGGCCATCGTGGATCCCACCTGGGGCCCGGTGCGTCTTCCGGATGGACCCTATGCCTATTCGTCGCTGCTTCGGCCGACGCTAAATTGGACTGGCAGCCACTTGTTGCCCAGGGTCTCCTTCAACTGGCAGGTGGGGGAAGCCTTGCGGATCTTTGGCTCGATGGGTTCCTATGCCGGGTCCACCAACCTCGCCCCCGTTTTTGGAACCCGTGTCATCAATGGGCGGGATCAGGTGGGGATTATGCGCACGATCTACGACCCGATCATGCAGGGGCCTTGGATTGCCTGGGCCAGTGCCGATGGTTTGGCCGCGAATCGTCGCTATTCGACGCCCCCACCGGGAAGTCGCGTGATCACCATTCCTGGGGAATACCATCTACCTCTTCAGCGTCAGGAAAGCCTGGGAGCCGAATGGTCGCCCCGCCCGGGGATGCGCCTATCGCTGGATCTGCTGCACGGCAAGGCCGAGGGTTTGATGAATGTGCGCGATGTGAATGCCGTGGTGAATTTTGGCGGTCTTCCTCGTCGCCCCGATCTGCGCTATGGCAGCATTTTTCGCACGGATGGCACGGGCGAGAGTCGCTTTAGTTCAGCCACGCTTGGATGGCATTGGATGCTGAGTCCGCACCAGAACTGGCAGGCTTCTTACACCTTGAGCAAGGCCGAAGACAACGTAACGGATTGGGCCTTCACCCTGCCACCGCAAAACACCTTCGATCCCACCTCGGAGAGGGGCCCGGCCTTTCAGGATCAGCGGCACCGGTTCTTATTCAGCGGCATCCTGCGCAGCAGCGCCGAACGGAGCCCCTGGGCTCGCAATTGGACGCTGGCCGTGATCGCTCGCATCGCCTCGGGACGACCCTATAGCCAGCTTCAGGGCTACGACCGAAACGAAGACGGCGACCCAGCTGGGGATCGCCCCGTGGGGATTGGACGAAATAGCGAAACAACGCCTTGGACCCGCAATGTAGATCTGAGGCTTTCCCGCGCCTTCCGCACGGGAAGGGCCCGGACCGAAGTCCTGCTGGATCTCTTCAACCTCTTCAACGCAACGAATGTGGTCGAGGTTCAAAACAATCATTCTTCTCAAACGCCTGTGTATGGAACGCCGGTTCGCTTTGCGCCCATGCGGCAGGTTCAGCTCGGGGTCCGGGTCAGTTTCTGAACATGGGCGCAGGCAGCTGCATGGCCGCATAGCGCGCTGGGGCTTTGATTCCTTGAGACAGGAACCAAGCCTCCGCGCTGAGGCGCTCGGCCTCTCCCGCCAGGCCCGAAAGCGTTGCCCGGGTCAGCCGCATCGTGGCAGCATGGGCCGTCATATCGCAGGCTTCGAACTTGATCTCGGCTTCTTGAAGCAACGCTTTGGCTTCGATGGTTTTTCCCAGGATCAGGTTTTCCAGTGCCTTCAATTTCAACAGCAAGGCGTCGCCATAGTCCGTGCCTTCCCGCTGAATGCGCGCCATGGCCCGGTGCGCAGCTGCCAAATGGTTGTGACTTTCCGCTGGGTCCGCGGCCTGAGCTAGGTGTACGCGGGCCCGCAATTCCCAGGCGGTGATGGCGACACTCTGAACTCGCAGCAACATGGAAGCAGCAAGCGCTGGCCAGGTTTTCTTCAGGATTCTGCCGGCCTCTAATCGATTGCCGAGATAGAGTTCGAGATTCGTTCCCGAGACCATGGCGTGGTAGTGCTGAGTATGAAAGCCCATGGTGGTCCAGGCGGCAATGGCTTCGTCCACTTCGATCCGGGCAAGGTCTGGGCGGTCCTCCGCGAGTTTCAGGGGAGCCTCCACGCTGAGACGAAGATCCGTAATCGCCATGAGATCCCCCCGCTCGCTGGCTTCCTTTAGCAAAATGGGCAAACAGCGGGCAACTTCACCGAGGCGTCCCATGTAGGTTTGGACCAGCATTCGGTGGTGTTGAGCGATATGAAGTTCGTAAGAAACGCCCGTGCAGTGATCCCTCAACAGGGTTTCGGCCTGGAGAAGAAAATTGGCGGCGGCACGCCAGCGACCCTGGAGCGTGCTCGCAATTCCCGAGGCGATGTAGGCTCGGGCCAAGGATTTTGGGTGCTCCAATCGTTCAGCCAGGGCCAGGGTTGTAGCGACAATGCTTCGGGTGGCGGCCAGGCTCTTGCTGCCATGCTGGGCCACGAAAATGGTTTCGTGAGCCAGGGCACGGACCACGCGGAAGGGTTCACCGGCTTCGAGGGTTTTGAAAAGCTGGCGGCTCTGAAAATCAGTACCACGGAGAATATCGATGGGGCCGAGGCCCATCGCGGCCGCCCAAAGAACATCAATCTTTTCCAAAGCCTTTGGTGACACTTTAGTGGCCGGGCGCTCCCGAAAGGCTAACCCCCGCAATTTAAGTCGAAAGCGGTAGAAGAGAATCGAAATCACCGCTCGGAATTTGCTGTTGGGATAGGTTTCACCTGCGCTGGTGAGGACATCGCGGAGCACCGCAGTTCCCAATTCCATGTGGCCGGCGCGCAGGTATTCTTCGGCGGCACGGCGACGCAATCCAGAGGCTTCCTTCCTTGGGACCAGTTCGATGGCCAGCATGTAGGTTTCCGCCGCCTCGGTACTGCGACCGGCGTTGGTTAGGGCATCCCCCAGCGCGGTCAGGAGGCGCGGAACGGCAGGATCATTGACCGGGCGAAGTTCAAGGGAACGACGGAAGAGCATAGCGGCATGGTCGAAGGCCAGGGCGGCGAAGGCCTTTTCGGCGGCAAGAGCAGCAAATTCCGAGGCCTTGCCGCGTTCTCCGGCTCCTTCAAAATGAATCGCGAGGGCTTCTGGATCGGCGTCGGCGCTCGCTTCGAGGGCGATGGCAAGGGCGAGGTTGATGGCGCGGCGTTCTTCGGGGCCCATGGCGCGAACGAGCAAGGCGCGGATGCGGGTGTGAAAGATTTCAAGGGTGCGCCGTCGAGGGCCACTTCGCGATCGTGCGAGATGCGCGGCCCGAAGAAGGGTGATCGAACGGGAGGCCTCTTCGTGGACCTGAGCTGCATTCCGAAGAGGCTCATGGGCCAGCGGACAGGCGGCCACGGCCAGGACCCGCAGGATTCGCTGGGCACTTTCGGGGAGATTCAAGATTCGGGACGCAAGGTAGGCCTCTAGATCGCCCCCGGCGCTGAGTGTGCCCGTCCGCATTTGCAGAGCCATTTCACCGATGTAGAAGGGGTTACCTCCGCATTCCGCGGCAATCCGCCGGGCGGCCGTGGCGCCGTCGGCGTACTCCGGTCCCAGCAGGGCCAAGGCAAGGCTTAGGGCTTCGGATTCGGGGAGTTCCTTCAGTTCGATGGTGAGGGTCTGCTCGGCCAATTGAGTCGCGGCGTCCAGGGTTTCCTGGAAGGTTGAAGATTCGCTGGTTTCCTTTGAACTGCATAGAAGCAGTAGGAGCGGAGGCGCATCGGGTAGGGCCACCAAATCGATGAGCAGCGCGGCGCTATCCCGATCTCCCCATTGCAAATCATCGATGGAGAGCACCACGGGTTGTTGTTTCGCCAAGCGCGTAAGGAGTTCCCGCAGGGCCGTCAAGGCTCGGCGCCGGAATTCCAGAGGTTCGAGGGCATCCTCTTCAAGCTCTGTGAGTGGGGGTAGTTGCTGCAACACGGGAAACATGCGCGCCAAGGACTTCGCGCGCGGCGGTAGCAGGGATTCGAGTTCCGCTTCGGGTAGCTGTTTCAGATGTTGGCTTAAGGCATCGATGAGGCTGTCGAGGGCCTTGAACGGCACCGATTCCTGCTCATAGCAGCGGCCCGCCAAGAGAAGCGCCTGGGGCTCGTTGCGGTGAGCTTCTTGAAGGAACCGTCGAACGATGAAGGACTTGCCTAAGCCCGAGGCGCCGCGGAGGGAAATAATGCGAGGGGCGCCTTGCTTCACGCCCTCGAAGGCTTGAAGGAGGAGTCTCATTTCCTGGGCGCGGCCCGTGGAAGCCGTGGCGATGGAATTGAAGATGGCCTGGCCGCCCGGATTGCGATCGGGCACTTTCTCGCCCAGGCGCTGGAGAACCTCTGCGCTGGTGGGGCGAAGGCTTGGATCGCGCTGGAGGAGATCCATGCAGAGCTGTTCGAGTTCTACCGGTATTCCTGAGACAAGCAGCGAAGGTGGGCAGGGATCAAAGTCGCGCCTGAATTTCGCCATTTCCAGCGGAGTACCGGTGTAGGGTAATTGCCCGGTCAAGCCCTGGTACAGCATCACGCCCACGGCGTACCAGTCACAGGCGGCGGTACCCGGCTGGTCCTTGGCAAGCTCCGGGGCCATGTAGGCGATGGTGCCCACTACGGCATCACCAGAAATGGTATCCCCGACTCCGGCCGTGGCAAGGGTGGCCAAACCAAAATCGAGAATCTTGACCTGGCCATCGGTGGTGACCAAAACATTTCCGGGTTTGATATCTCGATGCAGGAGGCCAGCCTCGTGCAAGGCGCCAAGGCCCTGGGCCATCTGAATCAGCAGATCTGCGAAGGGTTCGAAGCTCGGAGGTGCCGAATACAGCGACGGGGAAACCGAGGATTCTTCGACTTCGTCGGCGGTGCTGGGGCGATCCTGGCTAGGTGAATCGGACGAAGTCGCAGTACGCAAGGCACTGAGCGAACTGCCCACCGCAGGGTCGAGGTTGGTTTCCGAAACGTGTGGCTCGCCTCTAAGCCGGGCCAGGAACGTCTGCCCTGGCACCAATTCCATGGTGAAAAACCACTGAGGGCCGAAGGATAGCAATTCGAAAGGGCTCACCAGATTGGGGTGCACCAAATCCACCAAGGCCCTGAATTCATTTTTAAAGAGGTAGAGCGCTTCTGCGCGAGGCTCGTGCAGCAATTTTAGGGCTACCGGCACCTTCCGTTCGGCATCGAAGGCTTCGAAAACCACGCCGAACGTGCCCTGTCCGAGTCGCTGTCGGATGGAGAAGCGGTCCGTGCCAAGAAGGTTATCCAAGTTGAATCCAGACGAAGGGAAAGAGTCAAAGAAGTCATCATCCTCGATCTCGGTCATTCCTGCCTTGCTTTCCTGGCGCGGAAATTTCTTTAGGCACTCCCTTTCGCTGATAATGCCTTGGGAGTCAGTTATGGATCGTGGAACGCTGATCGGACTTTTGATGGGGCTGGCGCTCTTGGGCGTAGCCATCGGTTTTGGCCCTAACCCCATGATCTTTTTCTACTGGCCCAGCTTGATCGTGGTGTTCGGAGGAGTCATGGCCTCGACCATGATCCGCTTTCCCTGGTCCAATGTGCGCCTGGCTTTCGTGGTGGCATCCCGGGCTTTCTTTACCCATCCCGCTTCCCACCAAGCGCTGGTGGTGCAACTGGTTGGTCTCAGCCAGCGGGCCAAGCGGGAAGGGTTGAAGGGCATGGAAAAGCACATGCCTTCGGACCCCTTTCTGGCCCAGGGCCTGCAGATGGTGATCGATCGGCTCGAGCGGGAACACATTCGGGATGTGCTGACGCAGGAAATTCATGCGACCCAGGATCGGCACGGCTTGGGCCAAGAAATCTTTCGCTTCATCGCGGGTTCGGCGCCATCTTTCGGCATGGTCGGAACCCTCATCGGCATGGTGCAGTTGTTCGCCAGCATCGGGAAGGAAACGGACAAGCTGGCCAGCGCCATGGCGCTCAGTCTGCTCTCCACGTTATGGGGCGCCATCATCGCCTATCTGTTCGCCCTGCCCATCAGCGGCAAGCTTGAGTTTCGCTCGAAGGAAGAAGCTCAAATGCGCGCCCTACAGTTGGAAGGCATTCTGGGCATCGAGGCCGGCATGAATCCCAGCCAACTGGAAGAGGCCCTCAATGCCTCGCTAGCACCGCACCAGAAGATTCGGCGCAGCAATCCTGGGGCCTTCCGTGGCTAAGATCTCCTTGCGAGGAATGCGGCGACGGAGCGTGGATTTCGAATCGCTCTGGCTGATCACCTTCGCCGATCTCATGGTGCAGCTCATGGCCTTTTTCGCCGTGGTGTATTCCATGACCGTCCAGGATCAACAAAAACTCGGCGATCTGGCGGCTTCGCTTCGGAAGACTTTGGGCGTTCAAGCCAAATCGGAAACCAAGGGGGGCGAATCCAACCCCGGCCAGGGCATTCTGCCTGGAACCACGGGCATCCTGCCCGATAAAGCGGCGGACCTGGAAAAGATGCTCAGCGATTTGAAAGGGGTCGATGGTCCCGACGTGGGGACCAAGATGCGCATCGTCACCTTCCGAGGGTCGGTCCTCTTTGAAGAGGGCAGCGCCGCCGTGGACCCCGCCTTCCAGCCCATTCTCGACCGCATTGTGCAATTGGCGGTGGAATACCCTGGCTTCTATCTGGTGTGCGAAGGCCACGCGGCGCCCAACGAGAAGGGGCGCGGCGCCACCGATGCGCTGGACATCAGCGGTCAGCGGGCCCAGGCGGTAGTGCGGTACCTGGCCGCGAAGGGCGTTGGCGCGCAATTCATGACAGCCGAGGCCCATGGCGACGCGAATATCGAAGGCAATCCCAGCAGTCCCGAGGGTCGGGCCTTGCAGCGGCGCGTGAAATTCCGGTATCAGCGCGTGGCGGAACGCTAGGCCGCTAAGGCTTCCCTAGATCAATCCTTCGCCCAAGTAGGCCGACCAGTCTCCATTCGCCAATTCCGTGGCGTTCCGCTCCAGAGTTAATAGCCGGTCCTCGGGGAAAACATAGGCCCAGGCGGTGAAGCGCTGTCCACCGTCGAGGATCACGGGCAGGGTGATGCGCAGGAAGAGTTCTTCCTCCACGCCTTCCAGTTGATCCAGATCCATGAGCGCGGCTTCGAGGTCCACCTCATCGTCATAGCCTACGAATTCGCCTGTAACCCAACCGGGCCCCGGTGGTGGGGTTTCAGGCTCCGAAATGGGCACCAGGGCTGGGTAGCCTTCCATGGGCAGATGGAAAAGCCGCCCGGCCATCCAAGCGTGGCAGGTTCCCTGGGGCTGGGTGCGCTTCAGCCAGGCGTGGTGGTTGCCCCCCTCGCGCAGGGTGCCGTAGACGAAAAGACCATCGGCGAGAATGGGAACCTCCGAAAAGGGAACTGTCTCAAGCCATCGAAACGGAATGCACTGCGCCCTTATCCTGCCCATGCCCCATTCCTTCTGTCCATCTTGTTAAACTCTCACCACCCTCACCCCAGGAGCCTCGTAATGAAATTCATGGACGAATACGCCTCCAACTACACTCAGTGCAGGTGGGTGGATTTCGCATTTCTGGAAGCCTTCATGCGCGATGCGTTGGTAGCGGCGGGGGTGCCAGCTGACGATGCGTGCGTCATCGGCGAAGTGCTCATCGAATCCGATCGCCGCGGCATCGATTCCCATGGCATCGGCCGCTTGAAGCCCATCTATATCGACCGAATTCGGGATGGCATCCTGAACCCCAAGACCACCATCGAAGTCATTCGCGAGCGCAAGACCACTGCCGTGGTCGATGGGCACAACGGTATGGGGCACGTGGTTTCCAAGCGCGCCATGGAGATGGCCATCGAGAAGGCCAAGGATCACGGCATGGGCATGGTGGCCGTGCGCAATTCCACCCATTACGGCATTGCGGGCTACTACGCCACCATGGCCACCCAGGCCGGGATGATCGGCATCACCGGCACCAACGCTCGGCCTTCCATCGCGCCGACCTTTGGCGTGGAAAACATGTTGGGCACCAATCCGCTCACCATCGGCATTCCTACCGATGAGCCCTTTCCCTTTGTGTTGGATTGCGCCACCTCCATTACGCAGCGCGGCAAGATCGAACACTACGAGCGCATGGGCAAGACCATGCCTCCTGGGTGGGTCATCGATGAAAACGGCAACACCTCCACGGATGCGGCCCAGGTGCTCATCGATCTGACCAAAGGCAAGGCCGCGCTCACGCCGCTGGGCGGCATGGGCGAAGACGGCGGTGGCTACAAGGGCTACGGCTACGCCACGGTGGTGGAAATTCTTTCAGCGGCCCTGCAGGATGGCGCCTACCTGAAAATGCTCAACGGCTTCGACGAAGCTGGGAAGAAGATCCCGTATCCCCTTGGCCATTTCTTCATGGCGATCAACGTGGATGAATTCATCGATCTGGATCGCTTCCAGGCCATCACCGGCGATATCCTGCGCCAACTCCGCGCCAGCCAGAAGGCCCCCGGCTGCGATCAGATCTTCACGCCCGGCGAGAAGGAACATCTGATCTGGCAACTACGCAAAGAAAAAGGCTGCCCCGTGCCACCCGCGCTGCAAAAGGACATGACGAAGCTGCGCGAGTGGTACGGGTTGGCCTACACGTTCGATTGGGACTGAGCCAGAAAAGTCTCACCAAGCGGTGTTGTTGTTTACTAGGCGTGGATGACCCTCCGCACGATGGTGACTCCCGTTTCCTTCCAATCCGCAAAACGCCAGATCTCGATGATCTTCAAGGCCTTGGCCGCCGTGGGGAAGGAACTACTAAAGGTGGCGCTCAGCACGCGACCCTTGGCGTCGATACGAAGTTCCAGCACGCAGCCCTTGGGGGCTCCGGCCAGCAAACTCGCCAGGGTTGGGTTCTTTAGCTTTTCGACAATCTCGAGGGTGAAGGGGGCCGGTTGGTCTTTGAGCTCCTGGGGAACCTGTCCAATCGGTTGAACGCCGGGTGCCTTCTTGGGTGGCGTGGGTGCGGCAAGAAATTCTTGTTTGTCATCCCCCTTGCGACGGCTGATTTCGAATTCCATGGTCTTGGTCACGCGCTTGACCTTGGCTTCGCGATAAACCATAGGGGCCAGGGATGCCATGGCTTGGGGTTGGTTGGCGCCACCCACGGCGAGATTCGAAACGCCTTCGGGCAGCGGTAAGGGCTGGGTGAGATGCTCAGTGCTTCCGGTCTGGTTGCGCACCAGGGAATCGATGGCGATGAAGGAGGTGTAGTTGGTGAGCAGGTTGTATTTGAGGCCCAGTTCCGTGATGCCCTTTTTCTGAGCCTCAGCATCGCCCATGCCGCCGTAATCACCCAGCAATTGGATGCGATGCCGGGCCCATAGATAGCGCAGGGCGGCGTTGGTTTCGCTGGGTTGCGCATCGGCCACGTTGAAACTCTGGTGGTAGCGCCCGCTGCCGCTGGCGCCG
>JAIFMW010000240.1 GCA_020048105.1 Deltaproteobacteria bacterium
GAAGATGCTTTCCGTGTATCCCACACTGCGGAAGGCTTGGTGATCGAGGCCCGCTTGGCAGGCCACACACATCGCCTGGTCTGGGGTCCCACTGCCGAGTATCAGTCGGAGCAAGTGCGCATGGGCCTCGATGCCGTCACGGGCGTTCCGCAAACTTGGGAACCCTTGGCGCTGCCCGCCGAAGGACAGATGCTGAACCTTGCGCCTCTCGCCACCCTTCTGACCCTTCGTCACGCCGCCAGCAGCGGCGCCCTGTCTTGATTCTGGAGATGCCGTGATCGGTCAATCTGCCATTCGCAAAGAGGGTCGCGCCAAGGTGCTTGGCGCCACTCAATACACCGCCGATGTGCCCGTGGAAGGGCTGTGGCGCGGGGCTACCGTGCGTTCTGATGTGCCGCGAGGCATTTTGCGGGGCATTCACTTTGGCGAGGGCATTCCCTGGTCGGAATTCACCGTTGTCACCGCAGCGGATATTCCGGGCAAGAACCGCGTCGCGTCCATCGTGGCGGATCAGCCATTTCTCGTGGGAATCGGCGAGGAGGTAATGCATCCCGAACAGCCGGTCGTGCTGCTGGCCCATCCCGATCGCTACCTGCTGGAAGCCGCTCGCAAGGCCGTGCGGCTCGAGATTGAGCCCCTGCCCGCCATTTTTGATATGGAAGCTTCCCTGCGGCAAGACGAGCTCATCTACGGCACGGATAATTTGCTCAAAGAGATTCGCATCGCCAAGGGTGATCCTGCACCGATCTGGGAAACAGCCGCATTTGTCATCGAAGGCGACTACCGCACGGGCGCTCAGGAGCAGCTGTACCTCGAAACCCAGGCCATTCTTGCCTTTGCCAATACCGACGAAAATGGATTGCGCATCACCATCCAAGGCTCGCTGCAGTGCCCTTATTACGTGCACGGGGCCATCGCCGGGCTCTTTGAGCTTCCCGCCGATCATGTGCGGGTGACCGCCTTGGAAATGGGCGGAGCCTTCGGTGGCAAGGAAGACTACCCTTCGCTCATCGCGGGGCACGCGGCGTTGCTGGCCTGGAAGTCGGGCCATCCCGTGCGCATCGTCTACGATCGCGAAGAAGACATGGCCGCCACCACCAAGCGCCATCCCTCCCGCACCCATATCAAATCCGCCTTCGATGCCAACGGTCATCTGCTGGCGCTGGACGTTGATTTTCAATTGGATGGTGGAGCCTACGCCACCATGTCGCCAGTGGTGCTCAGCCGGGGCACGCTGCATGCGGCGGGCGTCTACCGTTGCCCCCATGTGGCCATCCACGGGCGGGCGCTGGCCACGAATACCCCACCGCCGGGTGCCTTCCGTGGCTTTGGCGCGCCTCAGAGTCTCTTTGCCATCGAGCGGCACATGGATATCTGCGCTCAGCGCATGGGCATGGATCCGGTGGAACTCCGGCGGCGGAACTTCTTGCGCCTGGGCGATTCCATGGCCACGGGTCAAGTGATCCGGGAAGATCTGGACCTCGCTGGGCTCATGGATCGGGCCTTGGTGGAATTGGACTACGACGCGAAGCGAAAACGCTTCCAGACCGAAAATGCCGCAAGCCCGGAAGTCTGCCGTGGCGTGGGTTTCGCGGTCTTCATGCACGGCTGTGGTTTCACTGGTAGCGGTGAGGCCAAGCTGGCCTCCGTTGCGGGCTTAGAAGCGCTGCCTGATGGTCGCGTGTCGGTATTGGCCGCCTCCACGGAGATGGGGCAGGGCAAGCACACGGTCTTTGCCCAGGTGGCCGCCGAGGCTCTGGGCTTACCCATCGAACTCGTGGAAGTGGCACCCTCCGACACGTCGCGCGTGCCCAACAGCGGCCCAACGGTGGCTAGTCGCAGCACCATGGTGGTGGGCAAACTCATCCAAGATGCGGCCGTGGCCTTTCGTCAGGGGCTGATCCAGCAGGGATTGCTGCACGAGCCCTTTACGCCCGAGGCCTTCCAGGCGGCCGTTCGCGCCATGCTGGCCCGCAGCGGTTCGTACAAGACCTACGCGCAATATCACACACCGCCCCAGCAGAAGTGGGATGACACTTCGTACCAGGGCGATGCCTATCCCACCTTCACCTGGGCCTGTTACGCCACGCAGGTGGCCGTGGATACAGTCACCTGGGAAGTGGCGGTGGAAGACTTTGTGGCGGTTCAAGAAGTGGGCCGCGTGATCAATCCCACGCTCGCCACGGGCCAAGTTCAAGGCGGCGTGGCCCAGGGCATTGGCTTTGGCTTGTGGGAAGAGGTGCGCATGCACAATGGCCGAATGGCCAATACGCAGCTCACCAATTACGCCATCCCCACCCTGGCGGACCTGCCCGAGATTCGCGTGGTCTTCCTGGAAAACCCGCACCCGGCGGGCCCCGGCGGGGCCAAGGGTCTGGGTGAATTGCCCATGAACGGCCCGGCTCCCGCATTGCTCAATGCCGTAGATTTTGCCGTTGGTCCGTTGCGCTTGGACGAGGTGCCCATGACGCCCGAACGCTTGCTGGATCGTGCCGAGGAGGTGGCCCGTGGCTGAACGAATCACCCTTACTTTCACGCTCAATGGCAAGCCTCAAACCCTGGCCGTGCATCCCATGACTCGGTTGTTGGATATGCTGCGCGAAGATCTGGGCCTTACGGGCACCAAGGAAGGCTGCGGCGAAGGTGAATGCGGGGCCTGCGCCGTGCTCTTGGATGGCCGCGTGGTGAACAGTTGCCTCATTCCCGCCCTGCAGGTGGAAGGTTGCGATCTGGTGACCATCGAAGGGTTGGCCACGGCTTCGGGGTTGCATCCCGTGCAGGCTGCGCTCCTGGCCCATAACGGAGCCCAATGCGGTTTCTGTTCACCGGGTATGGCCATCAGTGCGGCGGATCTGCTGCGCCGCTGTCCCAACCCCAATCACGGGGATGTGAAGGATGCTCTCAGTGGAAATCTGTGCCGCTGCACGGGCTATACCAAGATCGTGGAAGCCGTGCAGGCCGCCGCAAGGAGCGAGGCATGAGGGGCTTTCTTCCCGCCATGGAACTCCAGCGTCCGGCTTCGCTGAGCGAGGCTCTGCAAATGCTTGCCGCCCACACGGGTCGTCCCTTTGCGGGCGGCACGGATTTGATGGTGGTCTATAACGCTGGCAAATTGCGTGAGACTCGCTTCTTGGATATTGCCCGCCTGCCGGAGCTGCAGGGCATCCGTGAGACCCCGGAATATTTGGATTTGGGCGCCCTTTGCACCTTCACGGAATTGCTGGCCCATCCGGCCATTCATCGCCATTTCCCTAATCTCGTAAAGAGCGCCAAGGCCACTGGTGCCCTGGCCATTCAGAATCGAGGCACGTTGGGCGGCAACATCGCTAATGCCAGTCCCGCCGCCGATACACCGCCTTGCCTGCTGGCGTACGGCGCCGAGCTTGAACTGGTGTCCCCCCGAGGCACGCGAGTCGTCCCCTACGAACTTTTCCATCAGGGCTACAAGGTGATGGACCTGGCTGCGGACGAACTGGTGACGCGTATCCGCGTGCCCAAGCCTTCGGGCACCAGCGTTCATTATTTCCGCAAGGTGGGCACCCGCCAGGCCCAGGCCATTGCGAAGCTGAGTCTTGCGCTGGTGGCTCAGGTCGCCGACGGATGCGTTGCCAATTTGCGCATAGGTTTGGGGGCAGTGGCGCCTGCGCCGGTGCGCGCGTGTCATGCGGAAGCCGTTCTTCAAGGCCAACCTCTGGCCAATCTTCCCGTGGCAGTCGCCCTGGAGGCCCTGCTGGCGGATATGAGCCCCATCGATGACATCCGCTCCACGGCCCATTACCGGAGTATCGTGACCCGCAATCTTTTGGCGCAGGCCTTGCGCACTTTGTCGGCAACGGGAAACTAGGAAGATGCTCCAAGGCTTCCGAGGCGCCCTTCTTTACTTCCACGATGATCCCTTTCGAACATCGCGGGAGGAGGATGCGTGTACCTTCATTCCCGATGGCCTGCTCTTGGTGGCTGAAGGCAAGGTGGTCGCTGCAGGCCCCTTCGAGGAACTTAAGCATGCCGCCGGGGCAGCACCGGTGCAGGATCATCGCGGTTGCCTGTTGATGCCAGGCTTCGTGGATACCCACATCCATTACCCGCAAACGGAAATGATCGCGTCGTACGGTGAACAGCTCCTGACGTGGCTGGAGACCTATACCTTTCCCGAAGAAGCCCGGTTCAGTGATCCCATTCATGCCAGGCGGGTGGCGGATCACTGTTTGGATGAACTGCTTCGCAACGGCACCACCACGGCCATGGTCTTTGGCACGGTCCATCCTGAATCGGTGGATGCGTTTTTTGAGGCGTCGGAGGCGCGACAGCTGCGCATGATCGCGGGCAAGGTGCTCATGGACCGCAACGCCCCGGCCGGTTTGCTGGATACGCCGGAACGTGCCTATTCGGAATCCACCGCGCTCATCGAACGCTGGCATAACCGAGGTCGTGCGCGCTACGCCGTGACGCCGCGTTTCGCGCCCACATCTTCCGATGCGCAACTCCAAGCCGTGCGGCGCTTGTTGGATGAGCATGCCGGGGTCTACCTGCATACCCATCTCGCGGAAAACCGCGACGAGGTGGCCTGGGCGGAATCCTTATTCGCGCATTTGCCCCCACCCTCGGGCAAGACTCAGTGCGGCTATCTAGATGTGTATAACCATTTCGGCCTTGTGGGCCCGCGTTCGGTTTTTGCCCATGCCATTCAGTTGGAGGAGGCCGATTTTCGACTCCTTTCCACGCGTGGCGCGAGCATTGCCTCGTGCCCGACCTCGAACCTCTTTCTGGGCAGCGGGCTCTTTCCCTTTGCTCAGGCCACCGGCGCCAGCCATCCCGTGAAGCTGGGTCTGGGCACCGATGTGGGGGCTGGCACAAGCTTTGGCATGCTGCAAACACTGAACGAGGCCTACAAGGTGGCCCAGATGGGGCATCAGCGCCTTTCGCCCTTGCAGGCCTTTTATCTGGCGACCCTTGGGGGCGCGCGGGCCTTGGCGTTGGAGGACTGCATCGGCAGTTTTCAGGTTGGGATGGAGGCCGATTTTGTCGTGCTGGATCCTTTGGCCACGCCCATCTTGGCCACTCGCATGAACTCGGCGCGCACCTTGGCCGAGCGGCTCTTTCTTTTCCAGATGTTGGGTGATGATCGGGCCATTCAGGCCACGTACGTTCTTGGGAAACCCGCCGTGGCGGCTCCCTGGCACCAGCCCAAGTCCGAGCATTTGCTGTGGTTGGACTTGGAGCGATAATAAAATTTACCGTAGCAGAAAAAATTTTGTATGCTTGCTTGGGTGCGCGCTTGGCCCTTTAGGCTTTTTTGCGCACTGGCACGAGAGGATGGATCCCATGAGCGACCTTTTTCAACGTATCCAAGACCGAGCTAAGGCCCTGGAATCTGACACCGCCCGTTTCCTCATGGACATGGTGCGAGTGCCGGCCTTCAGTGGAAAAGAAAAGGAAGTCTGCCAAGTGATCAAGGCAGAGATGGAACAGGCTGGCTTCGACGAAGTTCGCATCGACGGCCTGGGTAATGTCATTGGCCGCATCGGGAATGGTCCCCGCGTGATCGCCTTCGATGCGCACATCGATACGGTCTATCCCGGCGACATGAGCCTGTGGGACTTCGATCCTTTCACGCCCAAGATCGAAGATGGTCAGGTGTGGGGTCGCGGTACGGTGGATCAGGAAGGCGGCATGGCCTCCATGGTGGCGGCCGGAAAGATCATCAAGGAATTTGGCCTCAACGATCAGTTCACGATCCTGTTCACCGGCACGGTGATGGAAGAAGACTGCGACGGCCTCTGCTGGAAATACATCATTCACGAAGAAAAAATCAGGCCCGAACTGGTGGTCATCACCGAACCCACCAACATGAATATCTATCGTGGTCATCGGGGTCGCATGGAAATGCAGGTGAAGGTCAAGGGCCTCTCCTGCCATGGCAGCGCGCCCGAGCGCGGCGATAACGCTATCTACAAGATCAGCCGCGTGGCCCTCGAAATCGAGAAGCTGCACGAGCGCTTGGCTACCGACGCCTTCCTGGGCAAGGGCAGCATTTGCGTGAGTCAAGTCTTCTTCACGGGGCCGAGCCAATGTGCGGTACCCGATAGCGCCACGCTCAGTGTGGATCGTCGCCTGACCTGGGGCGAGACCAAGGAAAGCGCCGTGGCCGAGTTGAAGGATGCGGCTGCCCGCGCCGGTTATCCCGAAGCCGAAGTGACCATCCTCGAATACGCCGAGCCTGCCTACACCGGCTTGGTCTATCCCATGGAAAAGTACTACCCCACCTGGGTGTTGGCCGAAGACAGCCCTTGGCTGGCCGATGCCACTGCGGCCTACGAGCAGGTCTTGGGCAAACAGCCTTTGGTGGATAAGTGGACCTTCAGCACCAACGGCATCGCCATCGCCGGATTGGAAGGCATTCCCTGCATCGGCCTAGGTCCCGGCAACGAAGTGCTGGCCCACTTCCCCAACGAACATTGCCCCATCGAACACCTGAGCCAAGCCGCCGCCTTCTATGCCGCCTTCGTGGCGCGTCTGAACGGCAAGGCCTAGCAATGACCCCCTTCCATTACCGTTGCACAGACTGTGACCGCACCTTTGAGCGGGATGCCGTGCGTTACCTGTGCCCGGTCTGTGGAGCCTCCTATCACCCGGGAATGCCGCTGACGGGTGTGTTGGAAGTGGTCTTCGATGCCGAGGTAGTGCGCCGGTCCTTCAATGCTGTTTCGCCGGATTGGAACTTGCTCTGCGCGGTGGAGCCGGAATTTCATCCGCCCTTGCCAGTGGGGAACACGCCTCTTGTACCTGCGAAGCGCCTGGGAACAGAACTCGGCCTTCCCGCCCTGTGGATCAAGAACGAGGGCGGCAATCCATCTGGCAGCCTGAAGGACCGTGCTTCGTTCCTGGTGGTGGCCGAGGCTTTGCGCCTTGGTGAAACGCAGATCGTAACGGCCTCCACCGGGAATGCCGCCTCGGCTCTGGCGGCGGTCGCGGCCTCGGCGGGCTTGGAAGCCCTCATCTTCGTACCCGAAACGGCACCCAAGGCCAAGCTCGTGCAGATGGTGCTCTACGGCGCGCGTGTGGTGCCGGTGCAGGGTACCTACGACGATGCCTTCCGTCTCTCCATGGAATATACGGAAGCTCGCGGCGGTTTGAATCGCAACACCGCGTACCACCCCCTGACCATCGAAGGCAAGAAGACTGCGGGTCTGGAGTTGTGGGCGCAATTGGGTGGTCAAGCGCCCGATGTGGTGGTGGTCTCCGTGGGCGATGGCGTGATTCTCGGTGGGCTGCACAAGGCCTTCGTGGATCTTCAACGCGCGGGCATTATCGAACGCTTACCCCGGCTCATCGGTGTTCAGGCCGAGCGCTCCGATGCCATCCATCGCTACGTTCAAACCGGGATCTATTCGGATGCATTGAATCCCAACACCCGCGCCGATTCCATTTCGGTGTCCTGCCCCAGCAATGCCCACGGCGCTCGCCGGGCGATTCTGGAAAGTGACGGTCTTACCCTCACCGTGACCGATGACGAAATTCTCGAAGCTCAGGCCCGCTTGGCGGCCGGTAGCGGAGTGTTCACTGAACCCGCGGGCGCTGCCGCTTACGCAGGTTTGGTGAAATTGCAAGCCGGAGCGAACCGACTTCCGGCCTCCGCCAAGGTGGTTGTCATGGCCACGGGTCATGGCCTAAAGGACATCGAGGCACCCTTGTCCAGGGTTTCCATTCCCCGCGCCATCGCGCCCACCCTGGAGGCTTTCGACCGGTGAGAACCCTGCTTCGCGGCGGCCGCTTGGCCGTAAACGATCGCCTGGAATCCTGGGATTTGCTCCTGGAGGATGGGCGTATCGCCGCGATGGGACCTGCTTTGGAGGCCACGCCTGACTGCGTGGTGGATGCCAGCGGCGCCTATGTACTGCCGGGCTTCATCGATATCCACACGCATCTGGATGACCGCATCGGGCACTTCGAATTGGCGGACGACTACGAGCGGGGCAGCCGAGTGGCCGTGCTCAATGGCATCACCACGATTGGAAGTTTTGTCACCCAGGGGCCGGAAGAATCGCTGCGTGCAGCCATGCAGCGGGCTCGTGCCAAAGCCTCAGGACGCCTTCATGCGGACCTAGCCTGGCACCTTACGCCGACCAGCTTTACGGAAGCCGATTTTGCATTTTTGGAAACTTTGCCTCGAGCGGGCTATCACACCATCAAGCTCTACAGCACCTATCGCGAGGCGGGTATCTTTGCGGATTACGACCGCATGGCCTCGTTGTTCCGCCGCTTGGGACCGCATGGTTTCCGCTTTCTGGTGCATGGCGAGGATGATGCCCTTCTGTCGGCTGTCGATCTTTCGGCACTGGATTTGACGTTGGCCAGCTCCCACGGGCGAATGCGGAGTGTCGCCACCGAAGTGACTGCGATAAACACATTGGCTGCCCTAGCTGCTGAAACGGGCGCATCGATTCATGTGGTTCACGTATCGAGCACCGCAGGCGCCGCCGCTGTGGCCCAGGGTCGAGTGATCGCGGATCTGTCCTGCGAGACCTGCCCCCAGTATCTCTGGCTCAGCGACGATCATTTGGCGCAACCCGATGGTCATCGATGGCTTTGCTGCCCGCCGTTGCGCCAGGATCCTTCCGGCCTGCGCGCCTTCGCCCGAACGGGTGCCTTCGAGGTCTTAGCCACGGATCACTGCGCCTTCCGAAAGCAAGACAAAGACGCTTGGAACCACCGAGATATTCGTACCGTCGCCAGTGGCCTGCCGGGCCTAGGTGCCTTGCCTCACCTCGCCTGGAAGATTTGGGAAGGTGATCCCGATGTCGCGGCCTTGGCAATGGCTCGGCACCTTTCGCGGGAGCCTGCTCGCGTGATGGGCTTCAGCCACCGCAAGGGTGCTCTGGTACCGGGGCTGGATGCGGATGTGGTGGTGCTGGATGCCTCGGGTGTTCAGCGTCCAATCCAAGCCAGTCTTTCAGATGTTTACGATCCCTATTCGGGGTTCACCAGTCCTTTGGCCTTCCGGCATGTTCTGCGTCGGGGCGAGGTCGTGGTGGCTCACGACAACCTGTGCAGCCCGGAGCGTCCCAGTGGACAGCTTCTCCAGGGCGAACCCTGACCTTTTATTTCGAAACCTTCATGGAGACAAGCATGCCCACCCCCGTAATTCGACAGAATCTAGCGGCCTTTCAGGCTCTGAAAACGGATCTTTTCCAGAAGGACTTTCTACTCACGTGGGAGCATCCCGAAGAGGAAATTCGGGCCATTTTGGCGCTGGCCGAGACGTTCAAGAACATGCATAAGGCCGGGCTAACGTACCGCTCCTTTCTTTCGGGCCTAGCGATTTCGATTTTCCGTGATAACTCTACCCGCACGCGCTTCAGCTTCGCTTCGGCGGCCAGTGCCTTGGGGCTGCAGCTTTCAGAACTCGACGAGCAAAAGAGCCAAGTGGCCCACGGCGAAACCGTGCGTGAGACCGCTAACATGATCAGTTTTCTCGCCGAGGTCATTGGTATTCGCGATGACATGTTCCTGGGCGAAGGCAATTCCTACATGCGCGAGTTTGGCGCTGCGCTTACGGATGGTGCGGCCCAGGGCGTCCTGCATCGCCGCCCCAGCGTCATCAACCTGCAGTGCGATGTGGATCACCCCACCCAAAGCCTGGCGGATTTGGCGTGGCTCAAGTCGCATTTCGGCAGTCTGGAAGCGCTCAAGGGTAAGAAGCTCGCCATGACCTGGGCATACAGCCCTAGCTACGGAAAGCCCCTCAGCGTGCCCCAGGGCATCATCGGCCTCATGACCCGGTTCGGCATGGACGTGAAGCTGGCCTACCCCGAAGGTTACGGCCTTATTCCCGATGTGGTCGAAAGGGCAGGGCGACAAGCCAAGGAATCCGGCGGTGCGTTCGAAGTGGTCAACAGCATGGAAGAGGCCTTCACGGGCGCCGACATCGTCTACCCCAAGTCCTGGGCTCCCTTCCACGTCATGCAGCGTCGCACGGAGTTGCTGAAGCAGGATGATCGCGAGGGCCTGAAGGGACTCGAAAAGGAATGCCTTGCCAATAACGCCAAGTTCACGAATTGGGAATGCGACCGCGCCAAGATGGACCTCACCCGTGAAGGCAAAGCTCTGTATATGCACTGCCTGCCGGCCGATATCACGGATGTGAGCTGCAAGCAGGGCGAGGTGAGTGCCGAGGTCTTCGAGCAATACCGCATTCCGACGTACCACGAGGCCAGCTACAAGCCCTTCGTGATCAGCGCCCTGATGTTCCTCACTCGTATCCAGGAACCTAGTGCCAAGCTCGACCATTTGTTGTCCCACGCGGAACGACTGAGCCTATAAGTGCATTCGTTTTTTTTAAAAATCGTCCATGGATGAACAGGGATGAACACGGATAAAAGAAAGCTGTTCTTGCTGAGGTTGGGTGGACGCGACCTTAGGCAAATTGAATCGCAAGGCCCGAAAAAAGACTTTTCACCACAGAGGACACAAAGGGCGCAGAGAAAAGCAGAAACGACACAAAGGG
>JAIFMW010000037.1 GCA_020048105.1 Deltaproteobacteria bacterium
AGCCACGTGCGGTTCCAATTGCGCTTGCGATCGACTTCCCGCAGCACCGCCAGATCACCCTTTTCGCTGTAGGTGAGCCCGGCGAAGCGGTGTTCGGTCTTCAGCAGTTCCTTGGCCTCACCCTGGAAGGGGGCGGCGAGCGCCATTACGCGATCGCGATGGGGCACTTCTTTCTTGGGATCACCCTCATCCAGAGCCTCCACCCACTGGAGAGTGGCGGGGGCCACGGGCACCCAGCGAAGGTTGCGGGGTCCCGTCTGCACGCCTTCGTTGGGGACATTCTCCAGCAGGCCGTGCTCATGGACCTTGCGCACCACCGTGCCCTGGGCGTCCCAGAGCTCGAAGCGGTGAGGGAAACTATGGGCGGCGGATACATAAGAAAAGGGCTTCTGAACGGTGGCAACCAATAGAAAGCGGCCATCGGGGCTGGCATCCAGACTATCCACGAGGCCGGGTTTTCCGAGGGTGTGGGTCTTTAGGCTACCGGCTTCAACCACAGTCACTTGGCTGGTGGCGAAGTAGGTGAAGAGGGCCTCGTCATGCTGGTTCTGCAGCAGATCCTGAAAGGTCTTTACGGGCGCTGATTTGCCGAAGTTCTCCTGAATGCGCGGCCCGGCGGGTGCGTCGGGCGTGCGGGGTGCGGGGCCCTGGGCCTTGGGCACGGCCTTGACCAGCAGGCGCTGAGAGCCTGCCATCCATTGCACGGCACCGCCGAAGGCTGCGTTCAAGCGCAGTTGCGGCACCTTGCGGAGTGTAGCCGTGGCGGTTTCGCCGAGGTAGAGACTCACGCCTTGATCATTGGTGGCGGTAAGGTAGAAGCGGCTGCCATCGGGGCTCCAGGCCGGGCTCGACCAGCGGGGGCCCACGGGCAAGGTGATGGTTTTGCGCACGCCGTCCTTAACGCGCAGAAGCTCCACCCGCTTGACACGACCGCCGCCGTGGGGGGCGCGGGCCTGGGGGTCCACTCGGGCACCCGCTAGGCGCAGCATGGGCCGGGCCAAATCGCGGATCGTGGGGTGTTTTTCCGACTCCACGAGGAAGGCGTGAGCGCCGCCGGGGGCGAGTTGGAAGGCGGGGAAACTGGGGGCATCCAGCACCTCCAGGATTGTTTTGTTGGGCTTCTGGTAGGTGTCCTGTCCTGCCAGCGGCAGGATGCAGAGCAGGGCGGCAAGGGGCGTCACGCGCATAGCGACTCCTTTGGACAGGGCAGGATGAAACAGAATGCGTGGCATCGGACAAATGGATGCCGGGGGCATCGTAAGACTAGGCATCCCAGGCTATCCTGAAATATCACTTTGCGATGCTCGGAGTTTCTCATGCGCCGTTCCCTGCTTCCCGCCCTGGCTCTGCTGCTTGCCACCAGTGGTCCCGCGCCCTGTCTCGCCCAGGTGGCCCCGCCAGCTCCCCGCTGGGCGGTGGTGGCCGAAGATCTCCCCGGCGAAGGCTGCACCAGTGTCATGGTGACTCGCAGCGCCTCGGCCGATCGCGCCACCATGACCAGTCACAGTTGCGATAGCACCAGCGATCGCTCATGGATGAATGTGGTCCCCAGGGCCAAATACGCCAAGGGCGCCACCCTGAAGGTCTATCGCGATGCCAAGGACACCCGGGGCCCCAAGGATCCCGAGGCCAAGGTGTTTGGCGAGATCGCCCAGGTTCGGGAAACCTACGGCTACCTTAATGCCGCCTATCCGATCATGAACGAGCATCAGTTGGCCATCGGAGAGACCACCATCGGTGGGCGCCGCGAACTGAAGAGTGATAAGGGCATTCTGGAAGCACCGGAACTCTTCCGCCTGGCCCTGGAGCGCGCAAAGACGGCCCGCGAAGCGATTCGCATCATCGACGAGCTGACGAAGCAGTACGGCTACAACGATGCCGGGGAGAGTTTCACCTTCGCGGACAAGCAAGAGGTATGGCTCTTCGAGATCTATGGTCCCGGCAAGGATCGGCTCGGGGCTGTGTGGGCCGCCCAGCGCGTGCCCGAGGGCCATGTGAGCGTGAGCGCCAACGCCAGTCGCCTTCGAACTTTAAATTTGAAGGACAAGGACAATTACCTGGCCAGCGATAACGTGTTCTCCCTGGCCAAGGAAATGGGCTGGTGGAAGGAAGGCGAAACCTTCGACTTCGCCTATGCCTACGCGAACCGCAACGGTCTGGGCAGTCGGCGACGCGAGTGGCGCGCTCTCAGTCTGTTGGCTCCCAGCCTTAAGTTGGACCCCAATGCCGAGAACTTCCCCTTCAGCGTAAAGCCCGATAAACCCGTGACGCTCAAAGATGTCATGGCCATCTTCCGGGACGCCTACGACGGCACGGCCTTCGACCAGACCGCTGGCATCCTGCGCGAGAACAAGGGTGTATGGGAAAAGAGCCCCATCGCCAACCCCTTCGCCCCCGCTGATCTTAAGGCGGCGTTGAATATCAAGCGCGAGCGCACCATCGGCGTGCCCCAGGCCACCTACGTTCAGATCACCCAGAGCCGCGCCGAGCTACCGGACGCCATCGGGGGCGTGGTGTGGCTGGCCTACGACAACGCCACCACATCAACCTTCCAGCCCTTCTACGCCGGTATCACGCGCGTGCCCGCCAGCTATGAGGTGGATGGGCGCCGCGAGTACAGCCGAACCTGCGCCTGGTGGGCCTTCCGCACCCCCAGCAAACTGGCCCACTTCCGTTGGCAGGACATGGTCAAGGATATCCAGGAGGTTCGAAACGGCCTCGAAGGCCGCCTTCTGGCCGACCAGGAGAAGACCGAGGCCGAAGCCCTGCGTCTCCACAAAGAAGACCCGAAGAAGGCCCAGACTTTCCTCACGAACTACAGCGTGACCGAGGCAGAAAAGGCCGTGGATGCCTACTGGAAGTTGGCGGACAAATTGTGGGTGAAATTCGGCACGCGCTTCTGATGCCTTTCGCTTGCGCTTCTTGCTTGGCAAGTGCGCCTAAGATCGAACTCCGGCCAAATAAGGAATCCACTCAGTCATTCCATTCCCTAGTGCAACCGCGTATCCCTTATTCCAATCCGCAGTTGGTACTCCTGGAAAGATGAGGATCCAAGTTGACGTTCGGCCAGCTCCCAGGCAGGCTCATGGAATGCCCGTTCCTCTTCAAACCACCCCCCTTGCCTTCAACCTTGAAGCCCGGAACGGTTCCTCGATGACCATGATCATGACAACTAACCTGCCCCCGGGCTTGGCGTAGTCGCATCCCACGACCTCACCGGCCCCGCTCTCGCGGGGCCGAATTGTTTCAGGAGCTCACATGGAACGGAAACCATGGCGCGTGTTGAAATTCGGTGGAACTTCAGTGGCCACCGCCGAGCAGCTTCGGGCCGTGGCAACGCTCGCCCAGTCAGCGCTCATGGGACGCCGGGTTTGCGTCGTCGTCAGCGCCGTGGCGGGGATCACTTCTAGGTTGCAAATGGCGACAGGGGCCTGTGCCAAAGGGGAAGAGCCGAGCACCAGCGTGGCTGCCTTCGCGGAGCGCCATCGCACCCTGGCCCGTGAACTTGGTCTCGCCGAAGCTGTGATTCCACAGCTTGAAGCCCTGGAATCGGAGCTGGCGCGCCTGCTCGGTGGGGTCACGTTGCTTAAGGAATGCAGCCCTTCGATCCTGGCGCAGGTGCTCAGCTTGGGGGAACGCGCCGCTGCCGCTCTCTTCGAACAGGTTCTCCTCAGCACCGGAGTAACGGTCCGCTGTTTGGATCCTCGGGAATGGCTTCCTGCTGAAGGCGATCCACTGGAAGCCCGCGTGCGCCTGGATGCCCTTTGCGCGGGGTTTCAGGACTTGAAAACGGATGAGGATCGCCTGTTGCTGCTTCCTGGCTTTTTCGCGGGGGATGCGGATGGTCGCGTGCTGCTACTGGGGCGTGGAGGTTCCGACTATTCCGCTGCGCTGGTGGCCATGGGGCTTCGCGCCGCTGAATTGGAGATCTGGACCGATGTGAATGGCATTTACAGCGCCGATCCCCGCTTGGTTCCGGAGGCCTTTCCCTTAACGGAAATGAGCTACGAAGAGGCCATGGAGCTGGCGCACTTCGGGGCCAAGGTACTGCACCCCAAAACGCTTGCGCCGCTCCGCACGGCAGGCATTCCGCTTTGGGTCCGCGATAGTTTCCATCCCGAACAACCGGGCACACAGGTGGGTTCTGCCGCGGCCCCACCGGCCTCCGGTGTGCGTGGGCTCTCCTGGATGCCAGGCCTAGCTTTGCTGAACCTCTCGGGTTCCGGCATGCCGGGCGTACCGGGTGTCGCCGCGCGAGCCTTTGCGGCCTTGGCCCAGGCGCAAATCAACGTGCTGCTGATTACGCAGGGCAGCAGTGAAGTCTCCATTTGCATTGCTGTGCCCGAAGCCGATGGCCTGCGAGCCACCGAGGCGCTGCGGGATGCCTTCCGAGCGGAACGGGTGGCAGGGTTGGTGGATGGTGTGGAACTTCGGGGTGGGCTTGGCGTGCTGAGTGTGGTGGGCGATGGCATGCACACCCGCGTGGGCATGGCCGCAATGTTTACGGGCGGGTTGGCCGATGCGGGATGCAACATCATCGCCATGGCTCAAGGTGGCAGTGAGCGCAGTATTTCCGTGGTCATCGAAAGCGAAGATGGGCCAAAGGCCTTGCGATCGGCCCATCGTCGGTGCCTGGGCACCCGCGAATCCATGGAATTGCATCTCATGGGCCTCGGCACCGTGGGGGGTGCGCTGCTGAGCCTGTTGGCGCGGCAGATTCCTGAATGGCGGGAAAAGGGCCTGGATATCCAACTGCGCACCGTGGCCAATTCGCGTAAGCAGCTGGAGGATTTCGGCGGCATGGACCCCTTGCAGGCCGCCGCCCGGTTGGCTGCGGAAGGCGCTACGCCCGACCTGGATGCATTGCTACGAGGCATCAAGTCCCGACGGCCTGAGCTGGCGGTCTTTGTCGATTGCACCAGCAACGAGGCGCTCTCGAGCCGCTATCTGGATTGCTTTGAAGCCGGTTTGCACGTGGTGACGGCCAATAAGAAAGCCAACTCAGCCTCCATGGCGGCTTGGCGGAAGCTACGGCAGGTTTCCAATTCCGCCTGGCGCCGGTTTCTCTACGAAACCAACGTGGGTGCGGGTTTACCGGTCATCGATACGGTCAAGGGCTTGCGGGCGTCGGGAGATCGAATCCTCCGTTTTGAAGGCATTCTCTCGGGCACCCTCAGTTTTATTTTGGGTCGACTCGGCGAAGGCATTGCCCTCTCTCAGGCGGTGAAGGAGGCCATGGATCAAGGTTTTGCAGAGCCCGATCCTCGGGATGATCTCAGTGGTGCTGATGTGGCCCGCAAGGTGCTCATCCTCGCTCGGGAAATGGGTCTGGAACTGGAGCCTGAGCAGGTGCAGCTGGCCGGTCTCCTGCCTGCGGATTTCGATACCAGCGGCCCCCTGGATACGTTCCTCGCACGCCTGCCGCAGCTCGACGAAGCCTTCCGCGAGCGGGTGGAGGCACTGAAAAGCCAAGGCCGCGTGCTGCGTTACTTGGGTTCTGTGGAACCGAGTGGTGCCCGGGCCGGTTTGCAGGAAGTGGAATTCAGCCATCCCCTCGCGGCCATCCAGGGTGGCGAAAACGCACTGAGCTTCCTCACCGCCCACTATCAGCCAAGGCCTATGGTCATTCGCGGCTACGGCGCGGGTGCCGAGGTCACGGCAGCGGGCGTGCTATCGGATATCTTGCGCTTGGCCTCGGGAATGCGGTGAAGCCGAGTTCGGGTTCAGAGAGCTAATGAAAATCGAGAAGGAAGGCAAATACTCGCATCTGTCTTTCCTGAAACGTGGTGTGGATATCTCCTCGCCTGGGGCAGGCTTGGCACTCGCTATTGGTTGGTGTCCATATGGAAAAATCGGATCACGCCAATGCGCTATCAAACCCTTCCTGGGCTTTGATGACGCAAAAAATTCGGATACGACGCATGGGTTATCCTGCCCGGAACTGCGTGAAGTGTGGGTTCCACTGAGCCTTGGCGATCATCTGCTCCAATTGTTCATCACTCAGGAGCCGCCCCAGGCCTTCTTCTCTGGCTTGTTTGGCCACGGCTAGGGCCACCACGGCGGAGGCTTTTCGAATATCCTCCATGGCCGGAAGCAAAAGCCCCATGGCTTCCTGCTCGGGGGTGACCATGGCGCTGATGGCGCGGCTGGCGGCCATCAACATGCTATCGGTGACCTTCGAAGCCTTGGCCACCAGGGCGCCCAGTCCCACGCCAGGGAAGATGTACATGTTGTTGCACTGGGAAGGCCGGAGGGTCGTGCCCTTCCAGTCCATGGAGGGAAAGGGACTGCCGGTGGCGACTAGGCCTTTACCGTCGGTGGCCTTCCACACCTGCTCGGGGGTCGCCTCGCACTTGGAGGTGGGATTGGATAGAGCGAACACGATGGGGCGCTCCGTGGACTTGGCCACTTCCTGCAGAATGGCTTCACTGAAGAGCCCAGGCTGGGCCGTAACGCCAATGAGCACGGTGGGGCGGGCGTTTCGGATCACATCCAGAATGGAAATGGTGTTCTCCGATTCCAACTGCCATTGCGCCAGGGCTGCGCGCCGCTGGGCCATGGGGCGCTGGGGGGGCTCCAAAGTGGGATCGTCTTCCACCAAGAGCCCTTGCATATCGATGGCGAAGATCCGGGCGCGGGCTTCCTCGGGTGAAAGCCCTTCCTCGGCCAGGGCAGCCAGAATGTTCATTGAGATGCCGGTACCAGCCTGGCCCATGCCCACGATGAGGTACCGCTCGTCCTGGAAGCGGCTCTGCTTAATGCGCATGGCCGTCATCAGTGCCGCCAGGGAAGTGCTGCCGGTGCCCTGGATATCGTCGTTAAAGGAGAGAATACGGTCCCGGTAGCGCTCCAGATTCTTGAAGGCGGTGGATTTTCCAAAATCCTCCCACTGCAACAGGGCATCGGGGAAGCGACGTTTCACGGCCAGCACGAAGGTTTCCACTAGTTTTTCGTAGGCTTCTCCGCGCAGGCGGGGATGGCGATAGCCCAGGTAGGCGGGGTCGTCCAGAAGCCTTTGGTTGTTGGTGCCTACGTCCAAGCACACCGGCAGGCACACATGGGGGTGCAGGCCCCCCGCAGCCACATACAGGCTTACTTTCCCGACGGGGATGCCCATGCCATCCGAACCCAGATCGCCCAGTCCTAAGATGCGTTCGCCATCGGTGACCACAATGAGGTTCACCTGGGGAAGGGTGATGTTTTGGAGGACCATCTCGATGTGGTCGATGTTTTCAGGCGTGATGAAGACGCCACGGAAGCGTCGCTGGATACTGCTCATTTGCAGGCAGGCCGTCCCAACCGTGGGCGTGTAGACGATGGGAACCATCTCTTTGAGGTGCTCGGTAACGAGCTTGTAGAAGACCACTTCGCTGCGGTCCTGGAGGGCGACCAAAAATATATATTTCTCCAGATCATCGGGCTTCCGAAGAAAGGCTTCGTAGGCGCGTTCCACCTGGATTTCCAGCGAAAGAACAGCCGAGCGCACGAGCCCCTCCAGCCCTAAAGTCTCGCGCTCTTCGCGTGAGAACCCGGAGGCCTTGTTGAGGTGAGGGTCGTTCAGGAGTTGGCGCCCCCTGGCATAGACTTCGTAGTAATCCTCGCCCGTCATCGGGTCGATCTTGAAGGCGAATGTTTTCATAGGCCTGTCTCCGGATTGGGAAGGGATCCAGGGTATAGGCTTCTTTAACGATGGTGGGAAAGAATCGGCAAAAAGGATTACGGTGGTCGCGTGGCGAGGCTGGGGGGATAGCTAAATTAAACAGCGCGGCTCCGAAGAACCGCGCTGTCATTGTGGTACCGGTGGTCGGGATTGAACCGACACTCCCTTGCGGGAAACAGATTTTGAGTCTGCCGCGTCTGCCATTTCGCCACACCGGCGCGAACCATTAGCATAGCGCAATGGGGCCTGCGAATGAAACGCCCAGCTCGGACCTTCCGAAAAGGGTGTTTGGAAATCGTTATTCCAGGCCGAAGGAGGAGGTCTCCAGTTCCTTTTTTATCAAGGACATGAACTGGTCTGCTGTGGCGCCATCGATGATCCGGTGATCGAAAGAAAGACTCGAGAACATCATTTGTCGAATAGCGATGGAATCGGTGCCATCGGGTGCGGTGATCACCACGGGGCGCTTGACGATGGCACCAATGCCTTGGATCGCGACCTGGGGTTGGTTGATGATGGGAAGGCCAAAGACATCGCCATACACGCCTGGATTGGTGATGGTGAAGGTGCCACCCGAGATTTCATCAGGCTTGAGCTGCTTGGCCCGGGCACGTTCGGCCATGTCGTTGAGGCTGCGGGCGAGACCGCCAAGGTTCAGTTGGTCTGCGTTCTTGATGACGGGAACAATGAGACCCCAATCCAAACTGACCGCAACGCCCAAATTGATATCTTGTTTGTAGGCAATGGCATCCCCATCCACCGAGGCATTGATGACTGGGAAGGCGCGCAGTCCTTTGGCAACGGCGGCCAGGATGAAGGGCAGGAAGCTGAGTTTGGTGCCATAGGCTTCCAGGAAGGTCTTCTTGTGGCGTTCGCGCAGCCTTGCCACGGAGGTCATATCGATTTCAAAAACGGTGTAAACATGAGCACTGGTGCGCTTTGAGGCGAGCATATTATCGCTGATGATTTTGCGCATTCGGGACATGGGTTCCACTTTGACCCGCTCCCCTGCGGAAAAGGCTGGGACATGGGGTGCCACGGGGGTTGCCAGGGCCGGCACGATGCCCAGGGTCGGGGCCGAGGGATCATGTATCGGGCGAGTGGGTGCCCCGGTATGGCGCTGGGCGATATGGGCTTCCATATCACCTTTGGTGACGCGGTCATGAATTCCTGTGCCCTTAACGGAGCGAAGATCGATGCCATGGGCCTGAGCCATGGTGCGCACGAGGGGGCTTGACTTGGCAATGAGGCGATTCTCAAGGGAATTCTCATCGATGGTCGGGCTAGAGGCGGGAAGGGAAGCCACTGGCGTGACGGCTGGAACCGGGGTGACCGCGGGGGGCTGCGGTGAGGATGCAGCCTTTTCAGAGGCATCCCCCAGGCGAGCCACAACTGAGCCAACGGGTACGGTTTGATTCTCGGATACCAGGATTTCGATGAGCGTTCCGCCCAAGGGAGAGGGGATCTCTGCGTCAACCTTGTCGGTTGAGATTTCGTAGAGGGTCTCGTCCTTGCCGATGGTTTCACCCACCTTCCGGTGCCATTTCAGGATGGTGGCTTCGGCGATGGACTCGCCCATCTGTGGCATGACGACATCAAATGCCATGGCTTCTCCTAGAACTCTAAGTGGGGTTGTTTGAGATGGTGATCGGTCAGTTCCTGGTAGGCGGCGCCGATTTCCAGCAAACGAACATCCGAAAGGGAAGGCCCGACCAGTTGAATCCCCACCGGAAGCCCATTGGAAAATCCAGCTGGAATTGCAAGGGCTGGCAGTGCGGCAAGGGCCATCGTGACGGTGAAAACATCCGCGAGGTACATCTCGAGAGGGCTGGTCGTTTTGGAGCCAATGGGAAAGGCCGTGGAGGGGCTTAGCGGAGTGGCAATAACATCTACCTTCTCGAATGCAGCCTGAAAATCCTGGGTGATGAGCGTTCGCACTTTGAGGGCTTTCAGGTAAAAGGCTTCGTAAAAGCCCTTGGAGAGACAGAATGCCCCTAGAAGGATTCGTCGCTTGGCTTCGGGGCCAAATCCTTCGTCGCGCGTTTGGGAGATCATGCCGTGAAGGCCCTCACTACTTTTCCGAGCCCCGTACCGAACCCCGTCGAAGCGGGATAAGTTGCTGGATACTTCGGAGGTGTTGATCAGGTAATAGGTATCAATGGCGAAGCGGGTATGAGGAAGAGAAACCTCGACCACCTCTGCACCTTCGGATGCCAGCCGACCCAGCGCTGTCTCAAGGACTTCCCGCACCGCAGGCGAGAGGCCTTCTGTGAAATATTCCTTGGGGAGCCCAATCCGCAGGCCCTTGAGCTTGGATGCTTTGAGTTCTGCAAGCCTGGAGGCGTTGGGCAAATCAACGCTGGTGCTGTCCTGCGGATCGCGCCCCACGATGACGGATAGCCCTGCCGCGATATCCTTAGCGCTGACCGCCACGGGTCCCACTTGATCCAGAGAAGAAGCCATGGCCATGACGCCATAGCGACTCAGGGTCCCATAGGTGGGTCGCAGGGCACTGACTCCGCAGAATCCCGCAGGAAGTCGGACGGAGCCGCCAGTATCCGTGCCCAGTGCAAATGGGGCATAGCCCGCCGAAATCGCAGCTACCGCGCCTGAACTGCTGCCGCCGGGCACCCGGGAGTGGTCCCATGGGTTTCGTGTGGCCCCAAAGGCGCTGTATTCGCCGCTGGAACCCATGGCGAATTCGTCCATATTGGCTTTCGCCACAGGCACGGCCCCAGCCTCCAGTAGGCGATGGATCACGGTGGCGTTGTAGGGTGACTGATAGCTCCCCGAAATCTCAGATCCTTGGGTTGAGCCCGATCGCCGCCGTGGATCCTTTCATCCGCAGCTTGAGCGGCACTCCGGGCAAAATCGCGATCGATTTGCGTGATCGCATTAAGCCGAGGTTCCAGGTGCATCAAGCGGTCCAGGGCGGTTTCCAGAAGCCCGCTGGCGGTGATTTCACCGGTCCGAAGTTTTGCCTGCCAATCCAATAATGTCGTTGCGACCATTCTTTTCGGTCTCCATGGGAACGAGTGTGCCAGTATTCCCTGATCGGTTTGACTGGTCGGATTTTTGACACCGTGTCCTTTGTATTCTCATGGTAGGTTCCCGATGTCTGGACTAGGTTATCCTGTTAATGTTTCCATCCTGATCCAACTAGATGAAGCCAGAGCAGCACGCTGGAATCCAAATGAATCCTTTCGAAGCCCTTGAAGTTGCCCCTGGGGCAACACCCGACGAGATAAAGGCGGCCTACTATCGCCTGGCAAAGGTGTGGCATCCCGATCGCTTTTCTGGGGCCGAAAAGGTGGAAGCCGAAAGCCGATTCAGGATGCTTGCGGAGTCCTTCAACCTGCTGAAGGATCCGACGCGAAGATCTGAGGCCGAAACGAAATTCTCGAGTGGGAGCACCGTCTCAGGACATGCCGGCGGAGAGGGTCTTCAGAAGCCACCGGCGGATCGCTCCGTAGGCGAATGGCTCCAGGATGCCAAAGGGGCCTTCGCTGCCAAGGACTATCCGCGAGCCCTCGGGTTGGTTCATTACGTCATTCGTCTCGATAACAATCTTGCGGATGCATACGTCCTTTTGGCTGAAGTTCTGTCCGAGACCAACGGTGATAAACGAGAAACGGTGCGAGCCTTAGAGAGCGCCATTCGTCTCAACCCTCGAGACGTTCCGTCAATGATTCGACTCTCGGATACTTTTCAGGCTTTGGGGATGCAAACAAAAGCCAAACGAATTAGAGAGGAAGCTAGACAGATTGATCCAAGTCATCGGTTATTTCGCAGGATTGACGCATCAAAAATGAAGGGCGAAGGAATCCACCCGGCTCAAGGGGAAACCCTATTTGAGCAAATACGCAGTTTGATGGGACGATTTTCCAAAAAGGGATGAACATGCGGGTGCATGCTGCTGGACAGACAGATGTTGGTTGCGTCAGAAAAGGCAACGAGGATAACCTCTTGCTTGACAATAGTTTGGGTCTTTTTGTGGTGGCGGATGGTTTGGGCGGCCACGCCGCAGGCGAGGTGGCCAGTCAGATTGTGGTTGATCGAATCGGACAGTTTATTTCGCAAACTGTCGAACAGGACCGCACCTGGCCTCTCGATTACGATGTCAGCATTCCCTATGACGGGAATCGTTTAAAAGCGGCCCTTCTCTTGTCAGATCAAGCAATTGTTGAGGATATTCGAAGCAATCCGGAACGGGAATCCATGGGTTCCACTGTTGTTGCTTGTCTCGTGAGTGGTTCCAGGGTGACTCTTGCTCATGTGGGTGACAGCCGAGCTTACCTTCTGGATCCCCAAGGAATTCGGCAAGTTACGCGGGATCATTCCTGGGTGGCAGAACAAGTCGCCAACGGTATTCTTACACCCGAAGAAGCCCGAAAACACCCATTCCGCAATGTTATTACCCAGGCCCTCGGAAATGGTGGAGAGTTGGACCTTGCGGTCCAGGAGATGCAGGTTAAAGAATTGGAGCGACTATTGCTATGCTCTGATGGATTATCTGGAATGGTTCAGGATTTTGACATTTGGGAAATCGTCAATCGGGCCCCATCGATTCAGCAAGCTACCCATGATTTAGTTGAAAGGGCTCGAGCAAATGGGGGAGAAGACAACATAACGGTTATCATTATCGGGTTTGAGCCGGATGGTAATAATGATTCGGTTGAAAGATCTTGACGAAGCTGTCTAACGTGCCACTATTAACTCTAAAATCCATTTAGCGAGGCTCCCAGTGGGTCTTTTCGACAACAAGAAAAAACTCCTCGTCGGCTTGGACATAGGTTCTAGCTGTGTCAAGGTCTGTGAGCTCCAATCCGTCGGGAAGGGAGGCAATCAGCGGTATCGATTGCAAAAGCTCGGAGTCGCACCTATCCCTCACGACGCCATTGTTGACGGCGACATCATGGATAGCAACGCTGTCTCTACAGCGATTCGACAGGTTCTTGCTGAACAGAAGATCAAGGCGCGGGATGTTGCGGTATCTGTTTCGGGTCAGCAGGTGATGGTCAAGAAAGTGACTTTCCCTCTGATGAGTCCAGCGGAACTGGCCGAATCGGTGCGTTGGGAGGCCGAAAGCTTTTTCCCTGCCGGCCAAGGACTCGATTCCTACGCGCTTGATTTTGCGGTGATCGAAGAGAGGCCAGGGGATGGCAACATGGATGTTGTCCTGGTCGCCTGTCGGAAAGATAAAATGGAGGCCTACCTGACTTGCGTTGCTCAGGCGGGTGCAAAACCTCTGTTGGTAGATGTTGATGTCTTTGCATTGCAAAATGTTTACGAAATGTCCGCCCTCGGTGCGCGCGACGAAGTTGTGGCACTTGTGAACGTAGGCGCAAATTTCACTAACATGACTATGTTGGTGGGCAATAAGTCGGTCTTTTGGCGGGATATAGCCTGGGGCGGCCATCGGTTCACCGATAAACTAATGGAAGATTGGGGTGTTTCTCGTGAAGGCGCCGAACTGTTAAAGCAAGGGCAATCGGCTGAAGGGAGGACACCTGAGGAAGTTGAGCCATCGCTCTCGGCGATATCGGACTCCTTTGCGGATGAGCTTGGCCGGACAATTGATTTCTTCCGTTCGAGTTTTAAGGTTGATCGGCTTGATCGGATCATTCTTTCCGGGGGTAGTTCAAAGGTGGCGGGGCTCACCGATATCCTTGGAGATCGGCTGCGGGTCTCGGTAGAACGGTTCAATCCTTTCCAACTCATCGAACTTGATGAGCGCTCTGTGGATCCCGCCGCAGTGCGTGAAATTGGTTGTTCTGCTGCCATCGCGGTCGGGCTAGCGCTGCGCCAAGTGGGGGACCGATGATCAAGATCAATCTTCTTGGTGACACGCTTGCCCAGGTGGCTGGTAAGCGCTCTGAAAAAGCCGATGTGACTCAGGTCTATGCGCAGGGAGACGGGCCCGCTCGGGCAAGCCTGCCAATTGCTGGGATCGTTGTCGGAGTGCTCATCGCTTCTTTTGGCCTAGTCTACTATCTGATCCTGGATCGTGACCTGCGGCAGGCGCAAGATAAAACAGTCAAGCTTGAACAAGAAAAGCAGAGCTTGTCAAAGTACATTGCGCTTGAAAAGACGTTCCGCGAGCAGAAGGAAGCCATTCAAAAGAAAAAAGAAATCATGATGGGCCTCAAGAATGCACAAGAGTTGCCCGTTCACTTGTTGGAAGAACTGGCCAATGCTCTTCCTGATGACGTATGGTTTAAAGAGGTCAATCAGAAGGGTTTAGGTCTTACAATCAAGGGTGAAAGCTCCAGTTTTGAGGCAATTAACCTGTTCAGAAATAAGCTTATTGAACAACCAAAATGGTTTGGAAACGTGAATTCTCCCACTGCAAATAAGAAGGGTGGAGTAGTCGAGTTCACGATCTCCTTCGACCTAAAGAAACCAGCCTGAGGTAGCCCATGAACTCCCAACTCCAGAAGCAAATTCTGATCGGTGGGCTCGCCGGAATTCTGATTACTGTCCTTACCTGGGTGTTCCTAGGTGGCAAGCGTGATGAACTCGTAGCGCTGAAGGCCAGTATCGAGGCACTCCAAAAAGAAGTGGACAAGGGGTACCAGCTTAAAGCTAATTATGAAAAATTAAAAATCGAGGTCACCCAACAGGAAAAATTAATCGAAGAACTTATCAAGCTAATGCCCACGGAGGCTGATAAGGGTGAAATACCTTATCGGATTAAAAAGTTGGCAGATTTGGCTGGTATAGAGCAAGTTTCCTTTACTGTCGAAGGCGCCGTTAAAAAAGAATATTACACGGAATATCCATTTGCTTTTGGTTTCAAGGCTGGATATCACACTTTTGGTCAATTTGCTTCTCAGATTTCCGGAAACGAAAAGATTATTAATGTAAGTGAAATTCAGATGAAGCGAGAGCCCGGTAAGCCGATTTGGCCAGCCAGCATTACTTGTCGTATCAGTGCTTTTGTCTATAACCCTGCTCCACCCAAGCCTCCACCGCCACCCTCCGGGGGGGCTGTTGCGCCGGCGGGCAAAAAAGCAGAAGCGGGAGACTGATTTATTATGATTTATAAACATTTTCTATCTATTTCGACGTCTCTTTTGGGTATGAGTCTTGTCGCCCAGAGCCCCAAGCAGCCTGCGAAGGCTACTCCTGTGGCGATCCCGGTGGTTACTTCGGAGACTCCGTCACAAGACGATGTAATAAGGGTGAAGATTACCCCATACCGTCCCGCCTTGATTCGTGACCCTTTTAGTGCTCCCACGGATATGGAGCAAGCTGGCAAGGGTGACCTTGTGGACGATATCGGAGTCAAAGGGTATCTCAAGGCTGGGGGTGCTGTTTACGCTGTTGTTTCAGACTCTCGAGGGACTACCAAGCGGTTGCCCATTGGGTATCGTTTCCGGGACGGAGAGCTTGTCTCTATTGACGAAAAATCCGTCACCTTCCATCAGTGGGATATTAGTTCAACCAATCGTTCTGTCTTTAGAACCGTCATCAAGACGTTTAAGCGTGAGGAGGGGAAACGATGAATGCTCGCCTGAGTTCCTTGCTGGTGGCAGGAGGCGTTGTCCTGGCGGCAATCCCCTCTAGTTCACTTTTTGCTAATACAATAAGAAAAGACGCCCCTGTCCGGGCAAATGTCCTCAAGGGCGTTATGCTTAATGGGGAAAGCGGCAATATTCTTAATGTTGACATACCTGGCTTTACTGGCCGGCCAAAATTGCAGGTGATGAGCCCAAATCGGATTGTCATGGATCTTTTCGGAGTCGTTAGGGGTGACTCTGTGACAAAAGCTGAAATAGCGGCCTACTGCAAAGGGGTCATTCAGAAGAGTCGGATAGCTCAATTCGTTACTGACCCCACCCCAGTTACCCGAATTGTATTTGAGGTGTCGAAGGGCACCCAGGTTTTTGTTTCGAGTCATGAAGGTGGGGTTAAGGTTGTTCTTCAGGAGGGCTCGGGTGCAATTCAAGCACACCTTGTTCCTACCGTTGAGACAGCAGCCACTCCATTGGGTGCCGAGATTGTGGTCGCTAAAGCCGATGTTGCAGCGGGGTCGGAACCGAAAGGCGCCAAGTTTGTGCCATCGCCACTAGCCGCCTTGCCTTCTTTCGGGGTGGCCTATCGGTCGTTGCCAGGACTAGCTTCGTCGACCCTTCTACCTGCTAGCCCTGGTTTTCCTCAGGACAAAGCCGCGCAGCCACAAACTCCCGCGAGGGAAGATATTCGTGGTGGCAGAACCTTAGGTGATTCTAAGACTCGCTATACCGGGGCACGAATGACCATTGATGCCAAGGGGACGGATCTTCAGGATTTCTTGCGCCTCATTGCTGATGTTGCCAAGCTAAATATGATTGCAGATCAAGATGTGCAAGGCATCTTTACGTTTAAATTTGTCGATACTCCCTGGGATCAAGTGCTTGACCATATTATCAAA
>JAIFMW010000086.1 GCA_020048105.1 Deltaproteobacteria bacterium
TTCTTGAGCATCCACATGGTGATGGCGTCGACATTGGCATCGTCCACTTCGATACCGGGGTATTCCAGGGCGATGCGCTTGCCGGTTTCCAGGAACATGCCTTCCGTGGCGCGCACCACGTTGGCCTTGTGGATGATCGTCACCTTGGGGTAGCCGAATTTTTTCGCGTAATCGAAGGCGGCGCGAATGATGCGGTCGCAGCCTTTTTGTGTGTTGATCTTGCAGGTGATGGCGAATTCGTCGCCGGGAATCTCGGCGAAATGGGCGAAGGACTTGCTGTGTTTTTTGAGGACTTCCTTCACTTCATCCGGCACGGGTGAGAACTCCACACCGGAATAGAGGTCTTCGGTGTTCTCGCGGAACACCACCATATCGATGCCTTCCTTGTAGTTCAGGGAATTGCCCGGATAGGCCTTGCAGGGGCGCAGGCAGGTGAAGAGATCGAACATCTGGCGCATGCGCACGATGGGGCTGCGGTACACCAAGCCCTTGCCTTGCAATTCCGGAATCAATTCCTTTTCGGCCTCCTTCACGGGCTTGGAGGTGATGGCACCAAACATGGACGCGTCGCAGTTCTTCAGCAGATCGATGGTGCGCATGGGGAACGATTCGCCTTCGGTGCGCCAGAACTCCCAGCCGATATCGCCGTGGATGTATTCCGCGTCGAAATGGAGGGCATCGAGGCAGATGCGGGTTGCCTCCATCACTTCCATACCGACGCCATCGCCGGGCAGCCACGCGATTCGATAGTGAGCCATGATTTTCTCCCTGGTCAGCACGATTGCAGCAAGGCTAGCACTGAAATCAGCCCCCCATCATCCGGAACATCAGGATGGCCCCGGCGGCGGCCACATTGAGGGAATCCATGCTGCGGGCCATGGGGATGACCACATGGTGATCGCAGTGCGCCAGCCAAGCCGCATCCAGGCCGTGGCCTTCGGGGCCCAGCACCAAAGCCGTGCGTACGGAGGGCTGCCAAGCGCGGGCGTCCAGGGCGTCGGCCACGAGGGCTGCGCCAATGACTTCACCGCCATTGGCACGCCATGCTTCCAACAGAGGCGCTGGATCCTCGCGCTGCCAGACCGCCATCGACCACGCGGCGCCCATGGATACGCGCACTGTGCGGCGTTCGAAGACTCCCGGTCCCCGCCCCACGAGCACTGCGTCGATGCCAAGCGCGGCAGCATTGCGCAGGATCGAGCCCAGGTTATCGACGTTATCCACGTGGGGCAGCACCACGATGCGATTCGAAGCCAGGAACTGCGACTCGGGCGGTTCAGGCGGGGTGGCCACCGCGCAGAGCACGCCACGATGGAAGGGAAAGCCCACGAGTTCGTGCAGGGCCTCTTCTTCCAGACTTAGACGGGCGGTGCATTCGGGAAGCGGGCCCAGGGAGGCGGCCACCGCTGGCGAAGCCAGCACGGAGAGCACGCGCAGGTCACCCTT
This sequence comes from Deltaproteobacteria bacterium, assembly GCA_020048105.1. GTDB lineage: Bacteria > Acidobacteriota > Holophagae > Holophagales > Holophagaceae > JAYREN01. The sequence continues at coordinate 1,447 of JAIFMW010000086.1, forward strand.
ACGCCCAGCGACCAGCGCGGATTCCACCAAAAAGCGCCCTTCGCACACAAAGCAGGGACCGGCTTCGGGATGCATGGAGCCCTTGGCTCCATGCAGTTGGCGGTAGGGAAGAAATTCAGGGTCGTCGATCGTCATGGTGATTCCATCGTAAGGGCATGCGGCAAAATCCATGGGCTGAAGGAGTAATATGTGAAATCCGATCGGGAGTTGTCATGCGAAAAATGATGCTGGTTTTGCTGCTGGGAACAGGACTTTGGGCGCAAGACGCTGGCCAGCATTTTGGCCTGAATATCTATGCCACCAACCCTTCGGATAACGCAGGCAAGCTCTATGACCGGGGCTGGAAAGTGGCCGTTCCCTTCTACTTCCGTATTGGAAATCCCGTTGAACAGCGCCTGCGCGTGGAATTCGGGAAGTTCAGTAAAGGTCGACCACTCGCGGTGTCGGGAGGCCTGGAACGATCCGAAGCCTCCACGCGCCTGGTGAGTTACGACTGGCTCATTTCGCTTGGGCAGCGTAAGGCCGCAGGTGTGGATCTAATCCTGGGCATCGGCGGTGCCCGCTGGAATCAGGATTTTGTGCGTACCTACCCAATTGGATCGGGTACCCCGGATTACCAGGATACGGATCAGAATGCCGCCTTCGCTGCCACGATTGGCTTCCGCTTTCGTTTTACTCGCAACCTGGCTTTGGAACTGCATCAAGTGCTGACTAGCCTTCCGGGCAGCGATCGGGATTTCAAGGATGCCGAATTAAGCCATACGGCCTTGGGGTTGGCGTTTCGGCTGTAGTGGCTGGCCATACTATTTCCAAAATTTCATGGAATTTCGCAACTGTTGGCCCCATCCAATACTCTGAGGCTCGGGGGCAACATGGCTGTGCGATGGACCGTAAGGCTGATGGCGGGATTTCTCTCGGTGGGAACCCTTTCCCCACTGATGGCCACGGGTCTGCCTCTGTCGCCTTCTAAGCTGCATTTGCGATCTTCGGTGGCCTTGGTGCAAGATCAGCGGACCGGCGAATACCTGGTGGAAAAGCAGGCCAGTACAGTCGTGCCCATCGCCTCCATCACCAAGCTGATGACCGCCATGGTGGTATTGGACGCTGGCCTGAACCTGAACGAGCCCCTCACGATCGCACCCGAGGATGTGGACCTGCTCCGCCGCAGTCGCTCCCGCTTGCCCGTAAACACCACGCTAACGCGCGGAGAAACCTTGCTGGTGGCCTTGATGGCTTCGGAGAACCGCGCCGCCCATGCCCTTGGTCGAACCTATCCCGGCGGACTGGGTGCCTTTGTGGCAGCCATGAATGCGAAAGGCAAGGTCCTTGGGCTGATGGAAACCAGGTTCGAGGATCCCGCTGGGCTGTCGGGTGGCAACGTGGCTTCCGCTCGTGATTTAGCCAAGCTGGTGAACGCGGCCCATCGCTATTCCAAGATTCGTGAATTCAGCACTCGGGATCAGGCCACGATTCGATCCGGGCGCCGCTCTCTGCAGTTTGTCAATACCAACGCCTTGGTGCGAGGGAATCGCTGGAAAATCGGTCTCTCGAAGACCGGCTATATCGAGGAGGCGGGAAAGTGCCTCGTGATGCAAGTTCGACTCGCGGGGCGACCCTTGCTGATCGTGCTCATGGATTCGTGGGGCAAATACACCCGCCTGGGCGATGCTCAACGCATCAAACAATGGCTGGAGGGACCCACACCGGGATCGAAGCCACGGCAGCCGCGGCGGCAGCAGCGGTCGCGGACTTCAAGGCGTACGCGCAGCTGATCAGGCCTTCACTGCCCAGCGCAGTTTGGCCGATGCCGAGCGGGGATTGGACCTTCGTTCCTCGCTGCCTGGACGAATCGGATCCTCGGCGATGCGCGCATAGATGCCTTCGCGCAACCCCGCCTGGAAGGCCTTCTTGACGCGGCGATCCTCGCCGGAGTGAAAGGTCAGGATGGCGACCCGGGCGGCGGGTTTCAGGCAGCGGGGCAACAAAGCCAAGAATTGATCCAGTACACCAAATTCATCATTCACTGCAATGCGCAGTGCTTGGAAAGTGCGCTGCAGGCATTTGCGGAGTTCCTGTTGGCGGTCCTCTTCGCGAAAGACGCCCTTCATGGCCTGACGCACCAGATCCGCTAATTGCCCAGTGGTGGAAACGGGCTGGCTATGCAGGGCGGCGGCGATCGTGTCGGCGTAGGGCTCATCGGAATTCGTGAACAGCAATTCCGCCAGGTCGAGTTCCGAGAGTTTTTGCAGCAGGGCCGAGGCCGGTTGGCCGCGCTGGGGGTTGAGCCGCAGATCCAGTGGCCCGTTGGCCTTGAATGTGAAACCTCGGGCCGGGTTATCGATCTGCATGGAAGATACGCCAAGGTCCGCCAACACGAAATCCAACTCGCCGCCGACCTCCGGCAAAAGGTTCGGCAATCCCGCGAAATTCATGCGCCGTACCACCAGGTGGTCGGGCCCAAACCCAAGCGCCCGCAGCCGTGCCTCGGTGCGGGGCAATTCCAGTGGGTCCACATCGATCCCGAAGAGGCGGCCTCCGGGAAGAAGGAGGGGCAAAAGCTCCTGAGCATGGCCCCCAAAACCTAAGGTGGCATCCAGGCCCACCTCGCCGGGCTTCGGGGCCAGGATTTCTAAAATCTCTTGAACGCAAATGGGGCGGTGCGTGCCTGCGGGCGTGTGGCCTCGCTCCCTTACCTTTTCCAGCTCCTGGGCGTGGATTTGGGGATCCAACTCCTTGTACTTTTCCTGGAATTGGCGCGGGTGGGTGCCCTTGTAGCGGATGCGGCGCTGGTGCTGGGGTTCATCGGTCATGGGGCGGATTCCAGAGCAAAGGCAGGGCCTTGGTTGCGTGCGCGGTGGAAATAAATTAGAACCGCCAAGACGCAGCAAGCGCCAAGAAAAGTGGCGTTCGGCTGCCATGGGCTTGCGAATGGGCGTCCGGGACTGATTTCTAGCCTCCTTGCGGCCCTCCTGCCATTCTCGATCCATGCATCTAGAGCATTTGGAGATCGTGAATTTTCGTGGCATCGCGCGGCTCCGTTTGGAGTTAGAGGGCGATGCCACGGTGCTTTTCGGTGAGAACGCCTGGGGCAAGACCAGCCTGGTGGAAGCGTTGCAGAGCACGCTCGGAATTCGCCCACTTGATGAGGCCGATTTTCATCGCTTGGCCAATGATCGTACGACCATAGCCAAGCGCATGAGCATCACCTTGGGCTTTGGTGGAGAACCGAGCAAGGAACTGGAATCCATCGGGTGGCGGGATGCCGAGGGCAAATTCCACCTCCTGCTCCAGTGGGCAGGCAGGCGCTTGGATCGTGGACGGGCCAAGGTTCGCCGGATTTTCCTGGATGCTCACGGGCGTGAATTACGTTTGTCCGAGAGTGAGGCCTCAGCCTTGGCCGATCGGTTGGTTCAGGGCCATCCCCTTTATGTCTTTCGAGAACTCCGCCTAGCTGATGGCATGTTGGCCCCGGCCTTGGCTCCGGATTTGTCCATGCATGAAGATCCCGAGCGGGCCGTGGGGCGGGTCTTCGAGCGCCTGCTGGCGGTGCCTCATCAGGTGCACCCGGGTGAATTGGCTCGGGGTTTGGAAGCCCTTAAGCAAGTGGCGGTGCGTCGCCCCGAACTCTTTCGGGCCTTGCGTCCGGAAGGTAGCGTCGGTTTCCGGCGCGCCAGCGATATTGCGGAAATGCCCCTGGCGCTGCAGGACGGTGGTTCCCTGGCGGATTTGGCCCAGCACGCGGGCGCAGGCATGCGGCAGGTTGCTCTTCTGGCGCTGATGGGGGCGATCCTCCAGGCCGAAGCCCTGGCGCCCCACGCGGAGGGGGCGCAGCCCATTCTGGTGCTGGAAGATCCGGAAACCCATTTGCATCCGATTCAGCTGGCCACCGCGTGGAATCTGGTGTCCCAACTCCCCGTGCAAAAACTCGTCACCACGGCGAGTGGTTCTTTGATGGCCGGGGTGCCCATGCGCTCATTGCGCCGCCTCGTGCGCCGTAGCAGTGACACCGCAGTATTTCCCGATCCCGAAGGCACCCCCATGGGCCTTACCGAAATTCGCCGGGTGGCCTTTCATGTGCGCACCCACAATGCCGATAGCCTGTTTGCGCGGGTCTGGTTGCTGGTGGAAGGTGAGACGGAGGCTTGGCTCTTGCCCGAATTGGCGCGGGTTTGGGGCCTCAGCTTTCCTCTGGAGGGCATCCATTGCGTGCCCTTTGCCCAAGCGGGACTCGCCCCCTTGGTAACCTTCGCGGATCGTTTTGGCATTCCCTGGCACGTGATCGTGGATGGCGATGAAGCCGGGAAACACTACGCCGCCAAGGCGCGGCGCATGCTGCATCGAAGAGTCGAAGCCCGGCACCTGACCTCCCTGGCTGATCGCGATCTGGAACATTACCTATGGCGATCCGGCTACGACGGTGTTTACCGTCAAGCGGCCGGTCATGTGGCACCCGGCGCGGAAGCCGCCACAATCATCCATCAAGCCCTGCGCGCCCGGTCGAAGCCCGGCATGGCGCTGGAAGTGGCGGAGGAAGCTGGTATTCGTGGTGCGGCGGGGATACCCGCGGTATTGGGGCGACTCTTCAGCACCCTGCAGGCATTGGCCAAGCGAGCCTAGCGCGCCATCTGAAACTCGGACCCAGAGATCTCTTTTTACCTTGTGCAGAGCGTCACTTAGTCGATTTTTTTCCAAGGCTTTTTGGCTTGCTTTCGGCTCATCAAGGTATTGTAAAGAATAAGATTTGTATCGCTTTTTCCTGGTGATCCTGACCCATGCAGCCTTCCCTAGAAGCCCTCGATGAGCCGTCCCCGGGGCACTTGCCCCTATTCGATTCGCTCGAAGAGCGGGAGCAGCGTTACCGAGAACTGACGGAATTCCTGCCGCAGACGATCTTCGAGATGGATCAAGACGGGACGATTACGTTCGCGAACCAGGCTTTTTTTGCGGCTTTTCGTTATGACTCCGACGATTTCAAGCAAGGCCTCAATATCCTGGATTTGCATATTCCCGAGGAAAGGGAGCTGGTCAAGACCTCCATCAGTGGCGTACTGACAGGGGGCCGGACAGGCAATGAATATGTAGGTTTGCGCAAGGATGGGACAACTTTTCCCATCATGGCCCAGGCCTCTCGCATCCTTTGCAAAGGAAAGCCTGTCGGCCTGCGCGGCATCATCGTCGATCTCACCGAACAGAAGCGGGCCGAAGCCGTCCTTCGGGCCTCAAAGGAGCGCTACCGTGCCGTGTTCGAAAACACTGGTAACGCCGCCATTCTGGTCGAGGAGGACACGAGCATCTCCCTGGCAAACTCGGAGTGGTTTCGGCTTTCGGGCTGCTCGCCTGAGCTGGGCCCAGTGAGTTGGCGGGACTTTGTGCATCCCGAGGATATTGATCGTCTGGAGTCCTACCGCGCCGCCCGCTACCAGGGCGATCCGGAGGTTCCCTGGGAGTACGAATACCGTTTGATCAATCGCTCAGGTGAACTCCGACATGTGATCAATCACGTGAGCCTGATTCCTGAAACCAAGACCTGTTTTTGTTCGTTGATGGATATTACAGACCGGAAAAAGGTCGAATGCGAGCGGCAGGAACTGCAGGAACGCCTTCGGCAATCCGAAAAAATGGAAGCCATTGGGCAACTCGCTGGAGGCGTGGCTCACGACTTCAACAATCATCTGGGCGCCATCATGGGCTTCGCGGAACTCATCGGGGACGAAGCGCAAGATGAGAGGGTGCGCCATTTTGCCCAGAACATCACCAAGTCCTGCCAACGGGCCGCGGATCTAACCAAACAGTTGCTCGCCTTTGCCCGGAAAGGGAAATACCTCGCCGTGCCGGTGAACATGCATCAGATCATCCATGATGTGATCGGGCTCTTTGAACACAGCATCGATCGGCGCATTACGCTGGAACATCACCTGGAGGCCGAGCGCTGTTCCATTCTTGGGGATCCAGGGCAGATTCAGAGCGCCTTGATGAATTTGGCCCTCAACGCCCGGGATGCCATGCCCGAGGGCGGCAAACTGAGCTTCTCAACGCGGGCGGTCTTCCTGGACGAAGATTATTGCCGACGGATGCCCTACGCCATGAGCCCGGGCCGCTACCTCCGCATCAATGTGGAAGACACCGGCATGGGCATGGATTCTGTCACCAAGAAACGAATTTTCGAGCCCTTCTTTACAACCAAGGAGGTGGGCAAGGGCACGGGGCTGGGCCTTGCCTCCGTGTATGGAACCGTAAAGCACCACCACGGTGCGATCCACGTTTACAGCGAGCTGGGCCGTGGCTCGTGCTTTAAGCTCTACCTTCCTTTACACGAGGAAGAAGTATGGCTTACCGAGTCTCAGTTCACGGTGGTTCCCGCGCAAAGCACCTCGCGAATTCTACTGGTGGACGATGAGGAACTGGTGGCCGAAATGGCGACCGAAATGCTCCAAAGCCTGGGGTATGAAGTGGTCGTTTGCCGCAATGGCCGAGAGGCCGTGGAAGTCTTCCAATCCTCTTGGCAAGATTTTCAGCTGGTGATCTTGGACATGGTCATGCCCCAACTTGGAGGAAAGGACACCTTCCGCGCACTTCGATCCATTCATCCCGGAGCAAACATCATCCTTTCCTCCGGTTTCAGTGTCGAAGGCGAGGCGCAGGAACTCCTGAATGCCGGAGCTTTCTCCTTCCTCCAGAAGCCCTACCAAAAATCCGAACTCGCCCAAGCGGTGGAAGAGGCGCTTAAAGCCTAGGGAACCGCCCTGCGGCACCGGTGTTTGAGCTTTTTCTTGGTGCCTTGGCGCTGCATCTGTTTTTTCGAAAACGAGCCCGTGGACCAAACAGGCAACGGCATTTTCTTCGAGCGAAATAATTAGCCCTTCGCTTCGATTTTCGCCCAGCTATCTTTCAACCCCACGGTGCGGTTGAAGACCAGCGCTCCCGGTTGGGAATCAAGATCCACGGCGAAATAGCCCGTGCGCTCGAACTGGAAACGCTCGCCGGGCTTGGCTTCAGCTAGGCTGGGTTCGAGTTTGGCGGTGATGATTTCCAGGCTATTGGGGTTGATGCCCTGATGCCAATCCTGACCTGCGGGAACATCCATGGGGTCGTTGGCCAGGAAGAGCTGCTCGTAGACGCGCACTTCGGCGTTGATGGCGTGCTTCGCGCTCACCCAATGGATGGTGCCTTTGACCTTGCGGCCATCGGGCGCATTGCCGCCCTTGGAGGCTGGGTCCCAGGTGCAATGCAGTTCGACGACATTGCCTTCGGCATCCTTGATGATCTCTTGGCAGGTGACGAGGGCTGCGCCGCGCAGACGAACCTCGGCGCCGGGAGCGAGGCGGAACCACTTCTTGGGGGCTTCCTCGCGGAAATCATCCTGATCGATCCAGAGTTCATTGGCGAAGGGAATGGTGCGGGAACCCAGCTCGGGAAGTTCCGGGTGCCGGGGCAATTCCACCTCGAAGGCTTCGGCTTCCGTCATGTTGGTGATGACGAGCTTCAGGGGCCTCAGTACGCCCATGGCGCGGGGTGCGTGCAATTCCAGATCTTGGCGGATGCAATGCTCGAGTAGTTCTACATCGGCCACCATGTCGCGTTTGGCCACACCCACATGTTCCGCAAAGGCGCGCACGGCCTCGGGTGTATAGCCTCGGCGACGCAGTCCGCAGATGGTGGGCATGCGGGGATCGTCCCAGCCGCGCACCTGATTCTCTTGCACGAGTTGCAGCAGGCGACGCTTGCTCATCACCGTGTGGGTGAGGTTTAAGCGCGCAAATTCGATTTGGCGGGGCAGGGGACGCTTGAAGAATTTGCCATCGATATCTTGCTCCAAGAACCACTCGTACAGCGGACGGTGATCCTCGAATTCCAGGGTGCAGATGCTGTGCGTAATGGTTTCGATGGCATCGCACACGCCGTGGGCATAGTCATACATCGGGTAGATCAGCCAAGCATCGCCGGTGCGATGGTGATGGGCGCGCTTAATGCGGTACATCAACGGATCGCGCAGGTTCATGTTGGGCGACTGCATATCGATCTTGGCGCGCAGGGTGCGGGAACCATCGGCGAATTCACCGGCCCGCATGCGGCGGAAGAGATCCAGATTCTCTTCGGCACTGCGCGTGCGGAAGGGGCTTTCCTTGCCGGGCGTATAGAAGTTGCCGCGATAGTCCTTGATGGCCTCATCCGAGAGATCGCACACGTAGGCCTTGCCTTGCTGGATCAAGTATTCGGCGTAGTCATACAGGAACTGGAAGTAGTCCGAGGCAAAGAATTCGTTTTCCCAATCAAAACCCAGCCAGTGCACATCCTCGCGAATGGAATCCACGTATTCGATGTCCTCTTTCACGGGGTTGGTGTCATCGAAGCGCAGGTTGGTCTTGCCACCGTATTTTTTGGCTAAGCCGAAATTGATGCAGATCGATTTCGCGTGGCCGATGTGCAGATAGCCGTTGGGCTCCGGCGGAAAGCGCGTCATGATCCGCTGGCCGTGCTTTTCCGAGGCCAGGTCGGCCTCCATGATCTCTTCAATGAAGTGGAGGCTCTTGGGTTCGGGGGATTCGTGGGTCATGGGGATTCCGTTAAAAAGGCGAAGGATAAGTACTAGCAGGGATAGGGCCGGAGTGGCACCAACTAAGGCGCTGTCACGGAATAACGATGATGATTGTGCAGAGCGCCGGGCAAGCCTGGGTAGGAGATGGCCCGCAGGCATGGTGGTTCCATGTCAAGGGCCATCGACAACGCTAGGCGCTGCCCGCCGCCCCGCACCCGTAGGGCTGGTGGCCATCCGCGCGCCCGACTTCGTCGACCGGCTCGAAGGATGTCCCGCATCCCCCTTCGCCGCTCTCCTTGTCGGATCACGCGGCTGACCACCAGCAATCACCATAGTTATTCCGTGATAGCGCCTTAGCCCAATCC
>JAIFMW010000054.1 GCA_020048105.1 Deltaproteobacteria bacterium
AAACAATTTTCGGGGGCATCCATGTGGAATTGAATGTGGTGGGTGGCGAGGGTGGGTGTCCAGAGACGCTGCAAATCGGCCATCAATGCACTGAGCTGCAACATTTCTTGGTGCAATTGCGGACGGCGGGTATGGCCCAGGAGATTGCGCACAATCTCACCCACGCGCTCGATCTGGGCCTGAATGACACCAAGACGTTCCCGGGTGCGATCGCCCAGATCCGTTTGTCCGTGCAACAACTGGAGATGACTGTGCACAAGGTTCAAGGGTGTGCCCACTTCATGAGCGAAGGCTGCGGTAAGTTGTCCGGCCACGGCTAGGCGTTCCTGCTGTCCCAGTTCTTCCCGCAGTAGGCCGTTGCGCTCCATGAGTTGTTCCAGTTCCTGATTTTTGGTCTGGAGTTCGGTGAGGGCCGCGTCGATGCGATCCTGCAGATTGGCATTGAGGCCCCGGATTTCTTCCACCAAGGCTTCGCGCTCGGCGGTGGCGCGTTGGAGCTGGGAGGCCATCAGGTTGAAGCGCAGAGCGATCTGTCCTAACTCATCCTTGCGGACGACGTCGGCACGGACGCTGACGTCGCCGCGTTCCAGCCGCCGCATGGCCAACATGATGGTCTTCAAGGGATCACTGAGGATGGACCCCAGAATGAGCCAGAGCAGGATGAATTCACCGAGAAGTACCGGAGGTAGTAGGTACAAGGTGCGACGCAGGTTGGCTTGCCACACCACCTCCCAGCGCTCCAGGTCGCAGTAGGTGCGTACTAGGCCAATGGGTGGTAGGCCGGCGCGCGGATTTTTAATTGGGAAGTAAATCTTCCAGGCGCGATTACCCGTATTAAGGTCTACAAGTTCTGCGGAGGGCACCCCCCCGGTGGAGGACAAATACGTTGCAATACCCTCGCCATAGCCGGGTGGGTCGTCATCGGGCCTCGAACTAGCCTTTAGTTCGACATGTTCGCGATCGATGGCTTGGAAGACATCGATCTGGAAGATGCTGCGATCCGCCCCTGCCCAGCCTTCGATCACTTCCTTGATCTTGCGTGGATCGGAAAATTTGGGATCACGCTCTTGGATTTCCGTTTCCACGGCCTGGGACGTTTCCAGCGCCAGATTCTTGGAGTAAGCCTCCATAATGCCGCGGGAATTTCGATTGATTTGGTAGGCTACGGCCACCGTGATGACGCTGGTCACTAGGGCCGTGAGAATGAAGAGCTTTGCGTGGAGGCTATTAAACCAAGCCCAAGTGAAAGCCTTGCGGAGGCGAACTTTCACAGGGCATCCTTGGAAATAGAAATTCCGGGGTCGAGTGAACCGATCAAGGTTGTCCTCGAAATTTTGGGTGCGAGCTCACAAAAATGATGGAATTGGGCGCGTCGGTTTTCGGCGACGAGGCCAAGGATATCGAGCAGTTCCGTGGCCAGCACGGCTCGACGCCGCATGGTGAGTTGGCTATGCAGGTCCCACAAAAAGGTTTCTAACTCCGCCAGATCGTGGTGATCGCCAAGCACGGTTTGCAGTTGCTTCAGGCTCTGTAAAGCCATGGTTGAATCACAGCCCAGTGCGGGCGTGAGGATTTCGACGGTGTAGCGGAGTTGCTTGATGCGCACGCGGGCAGCATGCAGAGCCAAGGGGTCTTCCTGCAACACCAAACCTTGAAGTGGATCTAGCGCCAGTGATGCGCGTGGCACCAAACAATCCTTGGCAGAATCTGCTATTGTGCCTGGTGTGAAGGGGTCCGGCAGGCTGGGGACACTCAGCAATCCGGCGCAGTCGGGAATGGCGAGATCCTTCAGGGTCTTTTCCATGCGCCGCCGGGTGCGTTGGAGGCCCTTGTCCATAATTTCTTGGGCGTGCTCCAAAACGGCTTGATGAATGGATTCAAGGTCCTTGGTTTTTAGAGAATCCAGCAGGGCCAAACGGACATCCAGTTCGCGTACAGAGCCTAAAGCCGCAGTGAGGGCCTTTAGCCGACGACGGTGCCGCTTAAAGCCAGGGTAAATATCGGAATCAACGAGATCCATTACGGCGCGCACGCGCCGAGAAGCCACACGAACATCGTGCAGGCCGTCTGGGTTTTGTTGCCAACCTTCGACAGACGCCAGTTCAAATAGGCGAGTCAATCGCGCCTCAAGGGCGCGGTGCAGGAAAATTGAGAACTCGGCGGGATGCATGACTTCATTCTAGGCCGCATCTAAGGAATGATCGTGCAATCGGCGCGAAAATTTAGCGTAAAGTGAATTTTGAGGCTTTGACATGGACAACATTACGATCCGCGGTGCTCGCGAGCACAACCTGAAGAACATCGATCTGGTGTTGCCCCGCAACAAGCTCATCGTCATCACAGGCCTTTCGGGGAGCGGCAAGTCAAGCTTGGCCTTCGATACGCTCTATGCGGAAGGTCAGCGCCGATACGTGGAGAGCCTTAGCGCCTATGCGAGGCAATTTCTCGATCAGATGGAAAAGCCGGATGTGGATTCCATCGAGGGCCTAAGCCCGGCCATTTCCATCGAGCAAAAGACCACCAGCCGCAACCCCAGATCCACGGTGGCCACGGTCACGGAAATCTACGACTACCTGCGTCTCTTGTTTGCGCGCACGGGCAAGCCCATGTGCATCGATTGTGGTCAGCCCATTGCCAGCCAAACCATCCAAGAAATGGCGGATCAAATTCTGACCCAACCCGAGGGCAGCAAGCTCCAGATCATGGCGCCTGTGGTTCGAGGCCGTAAGGGTGAATACAAGAAGATGCTTCAGGATCTGATGAAGCGCGGCTACATCCGGGCTCGCGTCAACGGGACCATGCTGGATCTGACGGAAGGCCTGCCTGAGCTGGATAAACAGAAAAAACACACCATCGAAGTGGTCATCGATCGCCTGAAGGTGAGTGATGCCATTCGCACAAGGCTGGCGGATAGCCTGGAAATCGCCTGTAATTTGGCGGAGGGCAGCGCTCTCTGCGACATGGATGGAAAGGAGCGGCTCTTTTCCAGCAAGCTGGCCTGCAATAACGGGAAATGCGCCCGCTTCGGGTTGGGTTTACCTGAGTTGGAACCCCGAAGTTTCTCCTTCAACTCGCCCTATGGCGCTTGCCCGGCTTGCGATGGACTGGGTTTCAAACGACAGTTTGCCGAGGAACTCATCGTTCCCAATCCGGATCTTTCCATCAGCCAGGGTGCGCTTCAGGCCAGCGGATGGAAGAGCGTTAACGAGGATGGTTGGCGAGCGCAAATGCTCGATCAGCTCTCGAGCAAGCTCGATTTCAGCCTGGATGTTCCGTGGAAAAAATTACCGACAGAAATCCGTGAAATTCTGCTGCATGGCAGTTCCCGCGCCATGCGCTTCAAATATGAAAAGGGCCGCAGCAAGTACGAATTTCTCCATACCTTCGAAGGTGTCATCGGGAACCTTGAACGTCGTTACAAGGAAACCAGTAGCGAGGAAATTCGCGCCGAAATGGAACAGTCCATGCGAGTCATTTCTTGCGAAACCTGCCGAGGTCAGCGGCTCAAGCCCGAAGTGCTCAGCGTTTTCGTGGGCGATAAAAACGTGGCCGAAGTCGTGCAGCAGAGTGTGCGGGAATCCAAGGTGTGGTTTGGCTCACTGAAACTACACGGCAAGGATGCGGTCATCTCCGAGAAGATTTTGAAGGAGATCAACGAGCGCCTGGGCTTCCTGGATGATGTTGGCCTCGGCTACCTGACGCTGGATCGCAGCGCCGCGACCCTTTCGGGCGGTGAAGGCCAGCGCATTCGTCTCGCCACCCAAATCGGATCAAAACTGCAGGGGGTGTTGTACGTGCTGGACGAGCCCAGCATTGGCTTACATCAGCGGGATAACCACAAGCTCCTGAAGACCCTGAAAGACATGCGGGATCTGGGCAACACGGTGTTGGTGGTGGAACACGATTTGGAAACCATTCTGGAGGCCGATCACGTTGTGGATCTAGGCCCCGGCGCGGGTGAGCACGGAGGTTGGCTGGTGGCGCAAGGTACGCCCGCTGAGGTTGCCAAACACCCGGATTCGATTACGGGTCATTTTATGTCCGGCAAAGAAGAAATCGCCGTGCCTCGCAAACGGCGGAAGGCCCAGCGGGGACACATTAAGGTGTTAGGCGCACGGGAGAACAATCTTCAAAACATCGATGTGAAATTCCCCATTGGTCTTTTTACGTGCGTCACCGGTGTTTCTGGAAGTGGCAAGAGCACGTTGGTGAATGAAATTTTGTACAAGGCCCTCGCGAACCAGCTCCATCAGGGCGTTCATGTGGTGGGGAAACACAAGAAAATTGAAGGGCTGGATCAGATCGATAAGGTGATTGATATCGATCAGGCGCCCATTGGTCGCACACCGCGCAGCAACCCTGCCACCTATACCGGGATCTTTACGCCGCTGCGGGAACTCTTCGCCCAGCTACCGGAAAGCAAGGCCCGGGGTTACGCCGCGGGCCGCTTCAGTTTCAACGTGAAGGGTGGGCGTTGCGAGAAATGCGAGGGTGATGGGGTTATCCGCATCGAAATGCATTTCCTCCCGGATGTCTATGTCACCTGCGAACAGTGCAAGGGCAAGCGCTACAACCGCGAGACCCTCGAAGTGCATTACAAGGGCAAGAGCGTTTCGGATGTGCTGGCCATGACCGTGGAAGAGGCACTGGAACTCTTTGCACCCATTCCCGTGTTGGCGAACAAGCTTCAAACCTTGATGGATGTCGGTCTTGGCTACATTCGCCTGGGGCAGAGCGCGACCACCTTGAGCGGAGGCGAGGCTCAACGCGTAAAGCTTGGCAAGGAGCTCTCGAAGCGCGCCACGGGCCGAACGCTCTACATTCTGGACGAACCCACCACGGGCTTACACCTGAAGGACATCCAGAAGTTACTGGAAGTGGTGAACCGCCTCGTGGAAACCGGCAACACCCTGATCGTCATTGAACACAATTTGGATGTCATCAAGACCGCTGATTGGATTTTGGATCTCGGTCCCGAGGGTGGTGGTGCAGGCGGGAAAATCATTGCTGAAGGTACGCCAGAAGAGGTGGCTAAAAACAAAAACAGCGTTACGGGCCAATACTTGAAGCCCTATTTGAAATGAGCTAAACCTCTGGGGCGGTCGTTAGGCCTCTACGTCCACGTTCCGGCCGACGTTTTTGGGCGCTTTATCGACATTCCCTGTCTTTTCGGAAGCAGGAGGCGGTGCTTTGACGCGGGGAATTTCAGTCTGCCGGGGAGGAGTTGGAGCAGGGCTTCGATCGGTGATCTTCATGGAACCTCCGAGCTGTTATCAACGCCCGTCAGGCCTGGGTGTTGATGGCGCCGCCAATACCCGCGCCTTGGTTCATCATCTGGATCAATTGCTGTGCTTGGGCAGTTTCTGAATCCAGGGACATGCGGAGCACGCTGACTCCAATCTCCTTTTGGACCAGCATCTGTCTCTGGGCAGTCACAGCAGACGAAACACTTTCGATACCCATAAGAATCTCCAAGCTACCTCTTATCGGCCTTTGGTCAGTCGAACTTTAGGGGTTTGGGCACGAATGAGGGCGGCCGCGTCTTGGATGGGAGCCTGGGAAGACGGGGTAGAAGCGGCCCGGTTGGCTTCCGCGATGGCTTCAAAGACTTCGCGACGGTGAATTTGGACTTCTCTGGGTGCCTCGATACCCAGGCGCACTCCATCCTTGGTAATGCCCACCACCGTAACTTCAATGTTTCCATTGATGATGATGGATTCGCCGGACTTCCTCGTGATGACTAACACGCGTCTGTGCCTTCAACGTTCAGAAAGAATGGGGAATTTGAGCGGGAATTTTTCGGTGTTCAACACAATCTGGCGTCCAATGCGAGTTTTGCAGTTGATAACCAGCGGGCCGGCCAAGTTTGCCGTCATTTGCCGTGGATCTTTGGGGATGACCACCAGGGCCACAACCATGGCGTCGTTGGGTTCTTCCAGGGCAAGGGTTGCGGCTTCGTCGTCACTGAGGGCGACTTCGTATTCCGGTTGGATGGAGGCAACATCGATGCAGGTGAAGGCGATATCTGGCTCTTCAACCGACTGAAGAAATTTAAGGGGATAGCCTTCCTGGGGTTCAAAGAGTCGGAAGGATTTAATATGTTCAAACCCCAGCAACCCTTCTGGAAACTGAACGCAGAGATCTTCCAAGGGCGCAAAAATTGGGAATTGCAGGGGGTATTTCAAGATATCCAAAACTACCTGAACACCCACAAGTGTTCGGGTGTTAATCACCAAAGGACCGGCAAGGTTTGCCGTTGTCTCTCGAAGATCCTCGTGGGGCACCACCAAAACCAGAACCATTGCCTCCTCTTGGGAGGTGAGCTCCAGTAGTTGAGCGTCGGGTTCGTCGAGTGGCACCTGATAATCAAACTTTGCTGCAATCGCATCCATGCAGGTGAAGGAAATCTCTGGCTGCTGAACACTTTGAAGAAACTTCAGTGGGTATCCACCCTCGGGTTCGATGAGGCGAAATTCAAGCAAATCCGGGTATCCAATGAGCCCGGTGGGGAACCTAAGGATGACTTCGGCTTCAGGCATGATTGGCTCCAAGGAGGCAGGCATTGCATCAGCAGAGATAAATTACCAAGGTGATGTGGGGTTCAGCATCCCAGCACTTCCCACAGTGCGTCCAGTCGTTTAGCTCGGAATCGAGGATTTGGGATGCAACGCTCCAAGGCTTCCTTCGAGCGAGGCGGATATTGAACTCTGGCCAATATCCAACGATTGCCAAGCTCCATGACGGCGGCCACATCGCCCTCATTTCCCCAGCGCAAACGGAGTTCTGAGAGAAGACGGGCTCGTTCTTCGGCCAGGGGGCCCAACCCCATGGCATGGGCCTTTTCCATTACCGGATGGCGGTCGGGAACGCGGTAGTGCCGGATGCGATTGACGATTTGCTCCAGTTCCCGGGGGAGGTTTGCGATGCGCGGGCCGACCTCGGGGTCATTGCGCCGTTGTTCTACTTCGTCGCCCAGACGCCGTAGCAAGGGCAACAGCAGTGCCGCATCTCGGGCGGCATAGCTGATCTGGGTGGAACGCAGGGGTCGGATCATCCAGTTGCTGTCTTGTTCATCTTTGGGAATGTTCAAGCCCAATTTGAGTTTTGCCAGCGTCTTCAGGCCTGGTTGGGGATAGCCGAGGGCTCGAGCCAGCATCATTGTGTCCATGACCGCGGCCGGCACGACGTCATACAGTCGTTTGAAGACCACACCATCGCCGGAAAAATCGTGAACGATCCAGGGGATTTCGGCGAGGGCCTTCATGGCTGGTTTCATGAGTGGACCTAGCGCGATGGGATCCACCAGCCAGGCCTGATCATGATTGGCGATTTGCACCAGGGCCATCACGCAGTGATGTACACCCGTGAGGCTGCATTCGATATCCACCGCCAATAAGTGTTCGTTGAACCACTGAGGCAGGGCCTGGCTCAGGGTTTCAGGAGTCGAAACGTAGGTGATTGGAAGGTCGAAGAGATCCGAGGTCATAGTTCACCAGTTTGCGTGATTTTAGGGCGATACCAAAGCCCGGTTCACCGAACGCCCCGTCCCAGTTGGAATTGCACGGCGCCCAGCAGGGCAGTTGGGCAGGTGACCGCGCGCAGAATGCTGGCACCCAGCGTGACGGGCAACCACCCTGCTTGGCTTAGCGCGGAGAATTCGCGTTCAGTTATGCCACCTTCGGGACCGTGCGTGAAGGCCAAGGGCGAATCCCGCAGTTCTGGGTTGAATTGCCCCGTGGCGACCTCATAGGCCACCCATTTCTGTGGCGCGTCCCAAGCGAGGAGTGCCTCAAAGGGAATCGGGTCGCGCAATTCCGGTATTCGACTGCGGTGGCTTTGCTCACAGGCGACTGTGACGATGCGACGCCAGCGTTCTAATTTTGGGGCGATTTTTTTCGATTCGTACTCGCTGCGGGCATAGACGACGGGTTGGATGAGCGTTGTCCCGAGCTCCACGGCACCCGGAAGCCAGTCATCCCAGAGACTGAGCTGTGCGGTAATCGGAAGGCAAGCATGGATGGCGATGGGGGATTCGCGATCTTCATTGAGTGGGGAAACAAGGCGCACGACCGCCCGATCTTTGCTCATTTCCGCCAAATCAGCGCGCCACGGGCCATGAGGCAAGAGCAGTTCCAGGGCAGAGCCGGGTTTCAGGCGCAGTACGCCGAGATGACGCGCCTGAATCGCGTCCAGGGGAACCAGGGCATTTTCGGCCGCAGTACCGGAGAAGGGGACGACAAAACGAGGAAGACTCATCCCCCTAGTTTGGCTTGTTATCCTGAAAGCTGGAGGCTTTGTGATCGCTGCTCTTCTGCAATCTGCACCGCTATGGGCTTGGTTGGGTTTTCATGGCTTGGTGTTCGTCATGTTGGCCCTGGACTTGGGGGTCTTTAATCGAAAAATCCATGCCCCCAGTTTCCGGGAGGCGGCTCTTTGGAGCGGCGTCTGGATCGCCTTGGCCATGGTTTTCAATGGCGTGGTCTTCCACTGGATGGGCCCCCTAAAGGGAACGGAATGGCTAACGGGCTATGTGCTCGAAAAGAGCCTCAGCGTTGACAACCTCTTTGTCTTCGTCATGCTCTTCACCGCCTTTGGTGTGGAGATGAAGAATCAGCACCGCATCCTGTACTGGGGCATTCTTGGGGCGCTCATCATGCGAGCGGTGATGATCCTGGCGGGCACCGCGCTCCTGAACCGCTTCGAATGGATGATGTATGTGTTTGGTGCCTTCCTCATCTACACCGGAATTAAAATGTTTTTCGTGGAGGATCATGCTTCCGATCCCACGAAAAATGGCATTGTTCGCGTCTTCCGCAAGATCATGCCTTTCGATCCGGAAGGTGGTCACCAGCACTTCTTCACCAAAAAAAATCATCGCCTGTATGCCACACCCATGCTGTTGGTGCTCATTTCCGTTGAGGTGACGGATCTTATTTTTGCGGTGGATAGCATCCCGGCGGTGCTGGCCATCACGCGGGATCCCTTCGTGGTCTACACCTCCAATGTTTTTGCCATTCTGGGGCTTCGAAGCCTGTATTTCTTGCTGGCCAAAATGATGGATCGCTTCCATCGACTTAAAGTGGGACTGGCGGTGATCCTAACCTTCGTGGGTATAAAAATGTGCGCAGCCCATTGGTTAAAAACAGGTCTCGGAGTTCCCGATCAGGCCTTGATCCTCACCTCCCTGGTTTTCATTGTGGCGGTTCTTGCCGGAAGCATTATTGCCAGCCTGGCTTGGCCATCAGAACATCCCGGCGAAAAATCATGAAAATTTGGCACCACCCTCTGGAAGAAGCTCCACTGCGCCAAGGTCCCACGGTGGTTACGTTGGGCAACTTCGATGGTGTTCATATGGGGCATCGCGCCCTGCTTCGCGCAGCCGTAGAACGTGCCAAAGAGCGTGGCATGCCTGCGGCAGTGGTCACCTTCGATCCTCACCCGGCCGTGGTCGTGGCTACGCACCGCAAGCCACGGCTGCTAACGACTCTGAACCAGCGCCTGAGCATGTTCGAGGCCCTGGGTGTGGATATTGCCTGGGTGATTCCTTTCAATCGAACCCTCTCTCAACTCAGCGCGCAACTGTTTCTGGGTACCCTCGACAAAGTCCTAGAACCCGTGGAACTCCATGTGGGACGCTCCTTTCGTTTTGGGCGAGAGCGGTTAGGAGATATGGTCGTTCTCGAAGAATGGGGAATGGCCAGTGGGTGTCGGATCCAG
Organism: Deltaproteobacteria bacterium; assembly: GCA_020048105.1. Lineage (GTDB taxonomy): Bacteria > Acidobacteriota > Holophagae > Holophagales > Holophagaceae > JAYREN01. The sequence goes on from JAIFMW010000054.1 coordinate 9,718, forward strand.
CCCTACGCTTTCAAGGCGCACGATGATGGGGTGCTTTCCAGTACTCGAGTCCGGGGTGCCCTTCAGCAGGGTGATGTGGATGAAGCTGCTCGTCTGCTGGGCCAGCCTTTTGTATTAACGGGCGTGGTGGTGGAGGGCGATCGACGCGGTCGCCACCTTGGTTTTCCCACAGCCAATTTGCAATGGGATCAGGAGCAGATTCCTGGGGCAGGCGTCTATGTGACCGAGGTTCGCGGTGTGCGGGTTGAGCATGCCCATTTGGGCCTGACGAATGTCGGTGAAAAACCAACGTTCCAAGGGACTGCAACCAGCGTTGAAACCTTCCTCCCAAATTTTGAGGGCGATCTTTACGGCGCGAGGCTTGAATTGGCCTTTCGCCACCGCATTCGAGGTGAACAGCGATTCGAGGGAGTCGATGCCCTGCGCAAACAGATCGCCCAAGACGTGACGGCTGGTCAGGCCTGGTGGAGTGCCAACCGTGGATGAGGCTCGGATCGCATCGATTCACCTGGGGCGCCCCACGAAATACATCGATGCCAAGGGCATCGCCTGGCGCACCGCGCTCATCAAGGAAGCCGCAGAAGGCCCGGTTCACCTGAGCGAGGCAGGGCCTGCGGGTGATGCCGTGGC
>JAIFMW010000140.1 GCA_020048105.1 Deltaproteobacteria bacterium
CGAAGACCGCTTTCGGCGAATGGCGGATCAGGCTCCCTGCGGCATCCTGCTGCTCACCGAGCGCATCAAGTATGTGAATCCCTATTTTTTAAAGAGCCTTGGGTACGAAGCCAAGGATGTTATCGGTTCCGCACTCCGCACCTTTGTCCATCCCGAAGACCGGGGGCGGATTCCCACGGCAGAAAAAGCAATCCTTGGTATCAATCCACCTCCCCGATTGGAACTCCGCGTTATCTGTAGCGATGGCACCTACCGATCCCTGGATATCACCATGAGTACCCTCAGTTTCGGACGCCACCACTTGGTGTTGGCCACGGCCTTTGATATCACCGAGCGCCTGCAAGCCGAGGCACGCCGCATCGAGACGGAGCATAGTCTTTTGGAAACGCGGAAGCTCGAAAGCCTGCGCGTGCTGGCAGGCGGCATTGCCCATGATTTTAATAACCTGCTCGGCGTGGTGCTTGGGAATGCGGATATCGCCGAAGGTCAGCCCATTCCCGATCAAAACTTGGCCGCCCTTCGCGAAGCCTGTCTAAAAGCCGCCGGCCTCACGCGCCAGCTTCTCGCCTTTTCGGGCGGCGGTGGCATGGCTGCCAGCCCCATGGATCTTAATGTCTGCATCAATCGGGCCCTGCCCCGCATTGGGGCATCCCTGTTTCCCGAAGGCCGGATCGATGTGGAACTGACGGAGCCGCTGCCCTCGGTGCTGGCAGATCCTGCGCTGTTAGAGCAAATGGTGCTCGAACTCATCGAAAATGGGCTCGAATCTGCCCACGATTATCTCGGCACCGTTCTGCTTCGCACCTGTGTTCTGAGCCTCAACGAAACGCAGCTCTCGGAATACATGGAGGCCCAAGGTCTGCAAACCGGCGACTATGTTTCATTGAGCGTTGTGGATCACGGTCGCGGCATGGACGCCGACCATTTAGCTCGAATTTTTGATCCCTTTTTCACCACGAAATTTGTGGGTCGGGGCCTGGGACTGGCGGCCTTACTAGGTGTAGTGCGGAGCCATCGTGGCGCAATCAAGGTCACCAGCCAACTCGGGCACGGCAGCCGTTTCGAAGTGATTCTGCCGGTTCATGGAAGCGCGGAAACCGAGGAAGCCCAGCTGAACCCTTCCCCCACCGCAGGGCGCGGCACGGTGTTGGTGGTGGATGACGAGCCAGGCCTGCTGGAACTCGCCGTCGAAGTTCTTCAGAGCGCGGATATTCCTGTGCTTTCAGCTGCGGGTGGCCGAGAAGCGCTTTCCCAGGTAGCCGCTCATCGCGATGAGATCAGCCTTCTGCTGCTGGATATGGCCATGCCGGATCTCAGCGGCGCCGAGGTCATTCAGGCCCTGCGGATTTCGGATCCCGGCATTCGCATTATTCTGAGCAGCGGTTATGCAGAGGAAGATCTGCGAAGAACCCTGCAGCCAGGTGATATCGTCGCCTTTCTGCCGAAACCATACCGGTTAGCCAGTCTCGTGGAATTGGTGCGCAATATTCTCAGTCAGACCTAGGAAACCAAGGTCCCCACCACATCGCCCTGCACGGCGGCGATGAGGTTGCCAGGCTTATTCATATCGAAAACCAGGATGGGCAACTTGTTCTCCATGCAGAGCGCGATGGCGGAGGCATCCATGACCTTCAGGCCCTTTTCGAGGACATCCTGGAAGGCGATGCGATCGAACTTGGTGGCGGTGGGGTCCTTCTTAGGATCAGCGCTATAGATGCCATCGACGTTGGTCGCCTTCATGACCACCTCGGCGGCAATTTCGTTCCCGCGCAGGGCTGCGGCCGTATCGGTCGAGAAATAGGGGTTGCCAGTACCGGCACCGAAAATCACCACGCGGCCCTTTTCCAGGTGACGAACGGCCCGACGGCGAATGTAGCTCTCGGAGATCTTGGGCATCTCGATGCCACTCATCACGCGGGTTTGAACACCCTTCTGTTCAAGGGCGTCCTGCAGAGCCAAGGCGTTGATCATAGTCGCCAGCATGCCCATGTGATCACCCGTCACCCGATCCATGCCCTTGGTGGCTCCCGCAACGCCCCGAAAGATATTGCCGCCTCCGATGACGAGGCCCACTTCCACACCTAGTTCACGAATTGCCTTCACCTGGTTGGCCACCATGGTCACCACGGCGGGATCGATGCCGCCCTTGTTTTCGCCCATGAGGGCTTCGCCGGAGAGTTTCAAAAGGATGCGTTTGAATTTCATGGGAGCTCCGGTTTTCGAGTTTTCCAAAAAAAACCCCGGTGCAGAGACCGGGGCTTGAAGAATGGGTCAGGCATGCTCAGCGGATATCGCTACCGGTGGTCGACGCCGGCAACATCCTATGAATGGATTCTTGGATATGCTCATTGACCTTGTGCTCACAGGCACGGAGGGCGGCCCGGATCGCGTTGGCAACGGCCCGGCCATCGCTGCGACCGTGCCCAATGATGGATACGCCCTTAACACCCAGCAAGGGAGCGCCACCGTATTCGGCATAATCCAGTTTCTTCATAAAGCGCTTCATGGCCGATTTCGCGAGAAGCCCGCCGATCTTGGCTCGCAGGCTCTGATTGATGCTGTCGCGCAGACCGCGAACGATGCCTTCCGCCAGGGCTTCCGAGGATTTCAGTACAACATTGCCGACGAAGCCGTCGCAGGCCACGACATCGAAATTGCCGTTCCAGATATCCCGGCCTTCGGCGTTGCCACCGAAGTTGATCTCAATTTCACGGAGAATTGCCGCGGCAGCTCGCGTGGTCTCGTTGCCTTTGCTGTCTTCCTCGCCAACGCTCAAGAGGCCAATCCGAGGTCGAGCAACACCAAGCACTTCCTCGGCATAGATCGCGCCCATAAGGGCAAACTGCGCCACATGCTCAGGTTTGCTATCAACGTTCGCCCCCACATCCAAGAGCACCGTAGGGCAACTCTTCATGTTGGGAATAACTCCCGCCAGACAGGGACGATACACGCCATCCAGTGTGCCAAGTACCACCACTGAGGCCACCATGGCGGCCCCTGTGTTGCCCATGCTCACGACGCCATCGGCCTTGCCTTCTCGAACCAGTTGCGTCGCAATGCGAATGGAGCTGTCCTTCTTGTCCTTGAGGACCGAAGTGGGCTTGTCCTCCATGGTCACCACGGTGGGCGCATGGACAATCTCCATGCGGCTGGAGAGTTCTCCAACCAGGCCGTGATGCTTGAGCAAGGGCAGAAGCTTGGCTTCGTCGCCAACGAGCACCAGAAAAAGTTCTGGGTGGTTCGTTAGGGCGAGGCAAGCCCCATCCAGGGTCGCGTAAGGGGCGTGATCACCCCCCATGACGTCCAATGCAATTCGATAGAACGAGGTAGCGTCCACCCCGGCCCTCAGACTGACTGCTGGATCCGAAGCGCCTGCTTACCGCGGTAGAAACCGCAGGAGGGGCATACGCGATGCGGCATCTTGACCGCGCCGCAGTTAGGGCAGGAGCTCGAGCTCATGGTGTCCAGAAAGTCATGGGCGCGCCGGCGGTCACGTCGGGCACGGGTGTGGCGTCGCTTGGGATTCGGCATGGGAACCTCGTAGATAGCGGGTTTTCAGGGCTCCAGATCGAGTTTCAATCTGGATAGTGCTTTGGCGAGGGCGCTGGGTTCCTCCTGCGGTTCGAGATTGCAGTGGCAGCGACCCTTGTTCCAATTTTTACCACATCGGGGGCATAACCCCTGACATTCATCCATACAAAGAGGATTCATGGGCCTTTGAAGCATGAACTGTTCCCGCACCAGATCTAGCTCATCCAGGACTGGCTCAGGTAAAAAGACCACATCTAAATCTTGGCTACCCAGGGAATGGGAACCCCGAGCCACCAGCTCGGCATCCTTACTACCCAAGAACTGAGCAAAGACCCGGAGGTTCTGCTCGAAGGGCTCTAGGCACCGAGAACAGGTGCAGTCCCAGCGGGCTTCACCCCGAATCTCGAGGAAAACATCCTTGTCCGAGGGCAGAACAAAAAGATTCCAGCGGAGATCGTGGAGCGCATCCTGGCCGTCCAGCGGCAACATGGCTTCCTGGCCTTCGAGACGAAGGCCTTCGGCGCCTAGCTTGGCCAATTCAATCACTTGGCGTCCCCGGGCGTCGCTGGGGCAGCAGCTGGCGCCCCCGCTGTGGTTCCAGAATCAGAACTGGTGGCATCGGAAAGCTTGCCTGATTCAATCGGATAGGGCGGGAATTCCTCCAGGTTGCCTGGAGCCCCAATGCAACGAAGCGAATATTTGCCCTTGTTGGAAATACCTTCGTAAGGCTGCTGCCAGGGGTCCTTGGAGGGCGTATTGACCGGGATGAAATCTTCTTTCACCAAAGGTGAATTGCTTTGCACCATGGCCTCGTAACTTCCGAATTCTGGGTAGTAGCCATGCTTGAGATAGTACTGATCCAAACCACTGCTAACGATTGCCATGGTTTGTTGAGCCTTCAAATAGCGAGCCTGGGTCGAGTTCTTCCGGAGTGCTACAAAGCCCACGGTGCCAATAACCGCCAAGATGGTCATGGCGACGAGCAGTTCGAGCAGGGAGAAACCCTTCTGGCGAGCGCTGGACATGGAAGCCCCTAATAGGGAGTAAGGAAAAAGGATCAGGCCGGGTACATATCTACCCGAGCATTCCAGTATGCCCTTAATGGCAGGATTTACAAGGATTCATCCGTCGGACTCCGCCTCGGCGGGAGCCTTGGCGGGGAAATCCTGGGGATTGGGGAAGGTTCGCGAGAGGGCCTGGGCACCTCCCATTTCCTGAATCCAGTATCGGTATGCGCGAAAGCTCATGCCCAGCAACCGAGCCGCCTTGGTGCGATTGCCATCACAGCGTTCAAGGGCCCGGCCCATCAAGTGACTCTTCAGGCTGGTCAGGTAACCTTCCACATCGAAGCCGTCGGCGGGTATTTCAAAGCCCACGGAGCGTTCTCGTCCCGAGATGTCCCGCCCTTCGCTTTCAGCCAGGATATTGTCCGGGAAGAGTTCCACCCCAATCGGGCCGCCCGCGTTGAGGGCCACGCAGCGCTCCATGAGATTTTCCAGTTCGCGAACGTTGCCCCGGAACCGGTATTTCCGAAGCACAGCCATCGCATCGGCCGCGAGGCTCATGGGGGCCTTGCCTAATTTTCGACAGAAGCGGGTCAGAAAATGCTCCACTAGCACGGGTAGATCTTCAGTGCGATCCCGCAGGGGTGGCAGCTCGATATGCAGAATATTGAGGCGGTAATAGAGGTCCTGGCGAAATTGATTGAGTTCCGCCCGTTCCCGAAGATTTTGATTGGTCGCGCAAATGACCCGCACGTTCACCGGCCGCTCTTCGTTGGCCCCCAGGCGCCGAATACGGCGCTCCTGGAGCACCCGCAGCAGCTTGACCTGGAGAGGCAGGGGCATTTCCCCAATCTCATCCAGAAAGATCACGCCACCCTGAGCTTCCTCGAACAGTCCTCGCTTGGTGCCGTTGGCTCCGGTAAAGGCCCCCTTTTCGTAGCCAAAGAGTTCTGATTCAAGCAGGGATTCGGGTAGGGCACCCACATTGACCGGAACGAAGGGTCCTTTCGCGCGCTCGGAATAGCGATGGACAAGGCGGGCGACAATTTCTTTGCCTGTGCCACTCTCTCCAGTAATGAGCACCGTGCTGTCCGCCAGGGCGACCTTGCCCACCAAGGCCTGTACCTTGCGCATGGTATCGCCCACGCCAACCAGATCGCCCAGATCCTGGATCTCCGCGAACATCGGCAAGGCTTGCTCCACAAAGAGCCCTTGGAGCACTTTGGTCAGTTCCTGGATATCGTTCTTCGCCTTGGTCAGAAAATCCACCGCGCCCAAGTTAAGGGCCTGAACGGTGGTCTCCGTGGTGGCGAAGGCCGTCATGATTACGACCGGCGTCTCGATGCCCTGCTCCTTCATCCAGACCAGCAACTCGATGCCGCTGCCATCCTTCAGCCGCAGATCCGATACCACCGCATCGAAGGTGCACTCCTTTAGACGAGCCTTCGCCCCGACCAGCGTGCCCACCGTTTCGGGCCTGAAGCCATGAGGCGACAGGCCCAACTGAAGCACTTCACGGAAGCTGGGTTCGTCCTCCAGGATCAGGATGGAGCGCGTGGCGAGCGGTGGATGCATGGGATCAAGGCCAGAAAGGATCAAAAAGGGAGATGACTTTCTACCATGGTAGCGCAGCACTTTTCACCCGAAAGCCAAGCGCCGCCGGGCTAACTGCCTGGCCAGGGCGGAAAGGAGCCCAGGCAACTGTGCTTCTGCTCCCAATGTGCGAGGATAAACACCCAAAGGCACAACCCTGGCCCCTTATCCCACCTTTCCACACCAACTCCTTTCCGAGGCACCGTGAAACATATTGTTGTAGCCCATCGCAAACTCTCTTTTGGAGGTGGCGAACGGGTCATGGTGGAACGGGTGGCCGCTTTGGCGAATCTGCCCTTAAGGGTGACTGTTCTATTCCGGAAAGAGCCCGACAAACGCGATGTGGAGGAAGAACTCCGCCGCCGCAACCCCAACGTGGCCGAAGTGCTTTACCTTCCAGGAACCGTGGCCTGCGGCAAGTGGCTATGGGCAGCCAAGCCGGATCTGCTGCTCCTATGCAACCACAAGGGTGTGCAGCGCGCGTTGCCTTGGCTTGCCCGCCTGGGCTTGCGCTTCCCCACCGCCGTAACGCTTCACGAGCATTACGAACACCACCTGCGCAAGTACCGTGGCATGCGGCACCTGGTGGACCGCTGGATCATCGACTGGGCCTTTGAAGATGCCGTCGAGGCCTACCTTGGATCGCGCCAATGTTCCATGATCCATCCCTTGTATCCCCGTGCTGGGGCCAGCCTCGTCACCGAGGAAGAACGCCGCGCCGCACGACGCAATCTCCACCTGCCCGAAGATGGGCTGGTGCTGGGCTATGTGGGTCAGATCGATAAGCGCAAGAACCCAGCCGTTGTTGTGGATCTGGCGGCGAAGATCCACGAAAGCATCGGCCAGAAATTGACCTTAGTGTTCGCAGGCCGCGAATCGTCGGATTCGGCCCAGGAGTTTAATCAGGCAGTCCGTCAGATGGATCCAAACGGGCAGTGGATTCACCGCCTGGGTGCAGTGGCCTCCGTGGGGCCCGTGCTCACAGCACTAGACGCCTACCTCATGGCCAGTCGGAACGAAGGCTTCTTCCCCATCTCGCTAATCGAGGCCCTTGAGCGGGGCGTACCCATTGTCGCGCCCACGGTGGGCGGCATTTCTACGGTGCTGAAAGATGGACAGGGTGGATTTCTCATCCACAAAAACGATGACCGCCAGGGTTACTCTCAAGAGGCTCTTGTGGATGCGGCCCAACGATTTTCCGCAGTTTGGAAGAACCCCGATGCCTGGGCGGAACTGAGACGAAGTGCCCACGAACTCGGCGTTGGGCTAACCCGAGGCTACGACGCCGCAGCGCTATTCCGCGAGGCTATCGCCCCTTGGATATAGTCCCTGCCGACTCCATAGCCAACTTTGCCACGGAGATCCTCTCTTGATTCCACACCACGCCACTTGGGTACGCTTCCCCCGCTACATCGGCGATGCGGTCATGCAGCTATCGGTGCTGCGGGCCTTACGCCAACTGGGGGTCGGTCCTCTCGTAGCCTGGGGCCCCAGGCTGACGCTCTCCCTGCTGGAAGGCCAAGAACTGGTCGATGCGACCTTGGCGGATCTTGGGAAACCGAGTCCCTGGGCCATGGCCAAGATCCTGAAAACCCACCAGGCGGCCCGATCGGTCCACTTCCCCAAGAGCCTGCGACCGGCCTTGGCGGCTTGGCTGGCGGGGGTGCCCGAGCGGATTGGCGTAAGTGAAAGCCTGGCGGGCCCCTTCAACACCCATACGCTGCCCTTTTTGAATGCCGCCGGTACCTGCCATGAACGCCATCGCAAGGTATTGGCACTGCGCTGGGCAACGATTGGCGAAATGCCCTTTCCCGCACTTCGGCCCGTGGCCGCCGTGGATCTGCCCAAAGAGCCCTACGTCTGCCTGATGCCGGGGGCTTCCAATCCTGCACGAGCTTGGCCACCGGAATATTTCCGCGAACTAGCGCTACTGGTGAGCGCTGCGGGTTTGCGGGTGGTGGTCCAAGGTGGGCCAAACGAGCTCGAACTCGGGGCCTTCGTCGCCGGAGATCAGGGCATAAACGCCTGTGGCGCCAGCCTTCCCGAGGCCACAACCTGGTTCGCGGGAGCCGCCGGAGCCATCGGCAATGATTCCGGCCTCGGCCATCTGGCAGCGGCCTGCGGAACCCCCACCGTCACCCTGTCGGGGCCCATGGACCCGGTCCTGTTCCAGCCCTTAGGCCCCAGGGTTCGCGTGCTGACGCGGGATGATATTCCCTGCAAGCCCTGTCGCCACAAAATCTGTCCCGTAGCAGGCCACCCCTGCCTGGAACGAATCAAACCGAACCAGGTGTGGGAGGCCTTGCAAGACTTAGGTCTGGCGATGCCCTAAGGCGTCGGTGCGGGATCAGGCCGGATGAATCTTTCCGTGACCGGCCCGTTCGAGGACGAGTTCTTGTTCTGCCATCCGCAGATCCCCATCGACCATTAGCTTTGCGAGTGCCTCCACGCTGGTTGTGGGCTGCCATCCCAGGAGCTTTCGCGCCTTGCTGGCATCCCCTTCCAAGTGATCCACCTCCGCCGGGCGGAAGAAACGGGGATCGGTTTCCACATACTGTTTCCAGTCGAGATCCAGCTGGTTGAAGACCAGTTCCAAAAACTCGCGAATGGACAGGGCGACTCCCGTGGCCACCACGTAATCGTCGGGCTGATCCTGCTGCAGCATGCGCCACATGGCCTCGACGTAATCGCCCGCGAAGCCCCAGTCGCGCTTCGCGTCCAAATTACCAAGCGTGAGCTTGTCCTGGAGCCCCAGCTTGATGCGAGTGGCGGCCCGGGTGATCTTGCGAGTGACGAAATTTTCACCCCGTCGCGGACTCTCATGATTGAAGAGGATGCCGTTGCAAGCGAAGAGGCCGTAGCTTTCGCGGTAGTTCACCACCTGGTAGTGAGCACAGACCTTGGCGCAGGCGTAGGGCGAACGGGGCTCAAAGCGAGTGCCCTCGAACTGGCGGGGCTTTGCGGAACCGAACATTTCGCTGGAACCAGCCTGATAGAAACGGGCCTGCTTACCGCCGTGCTGGTGATGATTCCGAAGGGCCTCCATGAGCCGCAACACGCCTGTGCCCGTGACATCCATGGTGTATTCCGGCTGGTCGAAGCTTACGCGAACATGGCTCTGGGCACCCAGATTGTAGATTTCATCGGGCTGAACATGATCCAGCACGGCCCGCAGCGAACCGGCATCGGATAGGTCGCCGTAGTGGAGGTGCAGATGCGGATTGGCCGAACTGCCCATGTGCAGGTGATCGATTCGGCCGGTGTTGAAGGTGGAGGAACGCCGGACGATGCCATGAACTTCGTAGCCCTTGGCGAGCAACAGTTCGGCGAGGTAGCTTCCGTCTTGACCAGTGATGCCGGTGAGAAGTGCGGTGCGGGTGGTCTGGGTCATGGTCTGATTCCTATGTGTTGATGGACTTCATCACGGCGCGGAGGCTCTCCGCAAGGGGGAAAACGGGGTGCCATCCGCTGCAACTCTGAAGCCGAGCAGAATTTCCCACAAGATAGGGGATATCGTCCGCACTGATGGGGCGGCTTTCGAATTCTACGGAACGCTTGGCACCAACGATATCCAGAGCCTCCCGGGCGACATCCCCAATACTGTGGCCAACTCCCGTGCAAACGTTGAAGGTGCGGTGCGCGGGAGCTTCGAGCTCCAAAATGGAAAGGTAGCCCGTTGCAATATCTCGAACATCGATGAAATCGCGGACGCTATTCAGCCCCTTCATCACCACGGGTGAGGTATCACTCACCGGTTGGGCCAGGATGCGACGGACAAGGGACGGGATCATCAGTTCCGGCCGCATGCCGGAACCAATATGGTTGAAGGGTCTGGCAATACGGATATCCAGCTTTTGCTGGTAATGGGGCAGCAGTTGTTCGCAGAGATGCTTGGATAAGCCATAGCGACCCTGCGGCACGATGGGATCATCTTCGTGCTGAGGCACATCGGCGGGGCCGTAGACATGGCAACTGCTCACCAGGAGCACCTTTCCCGCATCCAGGTGCTCCAGCAAATTCAGCGTGATCTGGAGATTGGAGATCACCGGGGCTGGCGTTGAAAACAGGCTTGGAACGGAGGCCCCTGCCAAGTGGATGACTCCCCACCAAGCCCTCGGCAAGGTGGCCAAACTTTCCGGGTTGCCAAGATC
>JAIFMW010000105.1 GCA_020048105.1 Deltaproteobacteria bacterium
GGCGTTCATGGGTGTTCGAATTTCGTGACTCATGTTGGCCAGGAATTCACTCTTGGCCCGGGTAGCACTCTCGGCCTTATCCTTGGCCAACGCCAACTGCTGCAATGTTCGACTTCTCAGGAGGGCCGAAAAAAACAGTTCCTTCACATTCTGGATATAACCAACATCGGGGTGATCGAAGGCATGGGCATTCCTGAAATTGCGGAACACGAAGTAGCCATCGACCCGATTTTCAATCTGGATGCGCATAACGAGAAGCGCTAACGGAATCGCCAGAGAACCAAATTTCGATTCCCCAGCCCGCCCCGCGGGATCGTGAATCGTGAAGATATCTGGGGCTACAACCGTCCCACCTTCCACATAGCGCTGGTGAGCAATCTCGGCCGTGAACGTAACATTCCGAAGTTCATCCCGTTCAACATCCGTTACAGCATGGAACTGAAAACCTTCGACCTGGGCATCCCAAAGGACCGCAATACCTGTCTCAACGCCCTCGATGACCTGGGCTTCCCGAAGGATCGCGGGTAGCAATTCTTCCAGATCAATTTTCTCGTTGATCGTTTTGGCAATGGCATTCAATTTTTCCAGGTGCTGGGTGCGCTGTTGGATCTTTTCTTCGAGTCTGTGTTTTTCGCGTTCATTCCATCGCGTTCGCCACCAGACCAGACCGTAAATAACCCCGACAAAACCAACAAATTCGAGCAAGTAGGCCCACCAGGTGCGGTACCACGGAGGCATAATTTGGAACGAAAAGACCCCTTCCTCGCTAATTACGCCATGGACATTGCGCGATCGAACTCGAAATCGGTAGGTCCTTTCCGAGAGATTTGTGTATTCCTTGAACGTCACCCGAGTCCAAGGAGACCAATCCTTATCATTGCCCTCTAAAAAAACCTGATACTCGTTGGTCAGTTCCTTTTCAAAACTCGGTGCAGCATATTCAAAGCGTAGAGTGCTGTCTTTGTAATCAACCTGGGGAATGCCGTCGAGTCTCACCTGATTCGGAGCGGCTTCCATCCCACCAAATATGCCCCTGCCATCGGCTCGGATCACCCGGCGAACCAAAGCCGTGTAGTTTGCGGAGGCTTGGTTTGTGTCATGCGGGCTATACCGGATTAAGCCTTCGGCTCCGCCAAGCCAAACAACGCCGTCGTCCTCGGGCAAAATTTCCCAAATACTCCATCCGCGCAAGGGGCCAAAGGCCGCAGACTCCCACTTATACCCGCCGCCCGACAAGGGTTGTGCCGCCCCCACTTCGGGGAGTTGCCCATCGATGCCCGAGGTGCTCATCCATAACCATCCCCTCGAATCCTGGCGACAACGCAGGATTTTCCGGCCCTCATTCGGAAAGAGAACGGAGAAGCGAGGATCTGGAACAAAGCGTTTTTCAGGCCCAGAAAAGGCATAAATGCCCTTTCGGGTGGCAAAGAGGGGACCGTTTCCAGCCAAAAACACAGCATTGTCATTATCGGATGGCAGGCCATTTGATTCGCGGAAACGCTCTATTCTTGGGGCTTCCCCCGCTTGGGCCGACAACGTAATCCGAAGAACACCCTGCGTTTCGGTGCCCAGCCAAAGCCGCCCCCCACTTACCTCGGCAATGCTACGAATGTCCTGGCTTATGCCAGAAATCACACCACCATCTTTCCAGCCTTGCCTCACTCCCGGCGAGGCGATGAGCATGGCGAGCCCATCTTTCATGCCGACATATATCCGCGAAGGATCGGTTCGCGATTGCCCGAAACAGCGCGCTACGCCAGCACTGCGGATGGTACGAGTGGATTCACCGCGAACTTCATGTACGCCTTCCCGGCTTGCAACCAGCAAGGCATCCCCCACCGACAGGAGATCTTGCACTTCAGTCCACGCATTGGGAAGTTTTCGAAAGCCTGGAAGAAGGCTCCGGGCCCCGCCTTCGGTTAAACGAAAAAGCCCCAGCGTGGTTCCAACATAAAGCACGCCTTTGTGGCGATGAGCCACAAGCACCGCGCCTCGCAAACCACTGCCATGATCAAAAAGAGACAAAGGCGCGGGCCACCCAAGGCGGGTGACTCCTTGCTCCATGGCGAGCCACAACCCCCCATGTTCATCTGCGAACATTTGGTTTACAGCGTCACCCTGAAGCCCGTGCGATTTATCCAGGAACTTCACCAAGCGTCCACCCTGGTCCAGGATGAGCACGCCAAGGGGGGGAACCGCCAGAGCCAGCATCCCATCTGCAAGCAGGCAGCCTTGTTTCAAAGTGCCTTTATGCAGGTATGAATCGGCCTCTGTTCGGAACGGTTGCAGGGACTCCCCGTCAAAGAAAAACAGTCCTCCGGTTTCGGTTCCAATCAAGATTCCGTCTTCCGCTTGATTCAAAGGACCAGCCCACGGAATCATGAAACTGATATCAGCTCGCGTGAAGCTTTCTGACCACGGTACGAGCTGCAGGATGTCCTGGTTGAGTTCCAGAAGCCCTACTTTTTCTTCTGAAATATAGACGTGCCGTTTCACCACGAAGGGCTTCCCGTAGGAGGTCACGGCCCGATGGGTGGTCATCTTCCCCATATCCCAACGGTACAAACAATCCTTCGTTGTAAAGCAAACGCCTTTGGGTGTTACAGCGACACCGGTCACTTCAACAAAATTTCGGAATTTGGCTTCGATATGTTCTCGAAGTGAAACATAGACCATGTGGCCCGAACCATCCGGAGCAAAATAGCCAATCTCTCCGGTGGCACCGACAAACAAGCGCCCATCTTTATCCATCGCCAGAGCATGCACCGCCGTCTTTTTGGGTGTGGCAAGCCTTTGCCAAAAAGCACCATCGTAGACCAGCACGCCATCAGCATTCCCGATGTAGAGCACGCCCTGCGGATCTTGGGCAATTGCCCAGGATTGAGGCGAATAACCATGTTCCTGCGGGCTGTAGTTCTGCACCAAGGGTGCGCCAATCTCCCTGCCACTTTTCGGGGGTGGAGAAGCCAGGAGAGCCTGGACCAAGAACAACCCGAAGACGGCAAAAAGACTCTGAATCTTCACACGCACTCCGCCAAGAATGCTCGGTTGCGTCCAGTCTGCTTTGCCTTGTACAGGGCTTCGTCGGCCTGCTCCAAAAGCGCACTCCAGGACTCGCCAACCTTGGGCACCTTGGAGGCGACCCCCAAACTGATGCTCACGTGAGAAGCTGCCGAGGAAAACCCATGGGGGAGCGCCAGTGCTACGACGCTCATTCTCAAACGCTCGGCCAAACCGGCGGCCTCCTGGAGGTCAAGCAGCGGAACAATGCAGATAAATTCTTCGCCGCCGTATCTCGCGACGAGGCTCGTGGTTCGGCGCTCGGTGTTTGCCACCGCCTTGGCAACGCAGGTCAAACATTCATCACCCGCTTGGTGTCCGTAGTTATCGTTGAAAGCCTTGAAATGGTCCACGTCCATCAGAATGGCGGCCACGGGCGTACGCTGGCGCTGAGCCTGGCTCCAGACAAAATCAAGATGCTCCGTGAACCGCCGACGGTTCGGAATCCCTGTAAGTCCATCGAGGTAAGAAAGATTTTCGAGCAGATCTCGGTAGTGCTTTAGCTCAAGGTGAGTTCGAATGCGGGCCATCACGATGGGCAGGCTGAACGGTTTCGTGATGTAGTCCACGGCGCCAAGCTTCAGTCCTTCAATCTCATCGGATTCCTCATTCTGTCCCGTGATGAAAATGATGGGTATGCCTTGGGTGCGGGGATCCTTCTTGAGCCTCTGACAAACTTCATGGCCCGTCATTCCGGGCATGATTACATCCAGCAGAATGAGGTCCGGAAGGCGATCCTGGATCAGTTCAAGGGCATCTTCACCACTCGTGGCAACAAGAATTTCGTACTCTTCCAGCAGTGATGTCGCCAGCAGGTGGATATTGGCCGGCATATCATCCACCACCAGCAACGTGGCCTTCGGCTCCTGCGGAGTCAACTCCATCATCAGGGATTCCTCCTTAGCGTGGAAACACGCTTTGGGCATACCGAAGGAGCAGCTTGACGCGAAGCCGATCATCGCGAGCGGTCAGTGGTTTCGTGAGGAAATCCTGAATTCGGCCTTCCAGGGTTTCCAACAGCGCTTCCTGTCCCTTTGAAATCAGAAGCAGGATGGGCAGACAGATGGATCCGGGATTGGGATGGATGGTTTGCACCAGATCCTGGATGGAATCCTCACCCAGGTCTGCATCCACGACCAGCGCGTCCGCAATGCTGTTGTCCAGGATCTCGCGGAGTTCAGAACGGTCTGCAGCCGCCTTCACGAGAATGCCTGTAGGCGCAAGGTGTGCTTGAAGAAGCGAGCGGATGGTGCTGGATGCAGAAAAGAGGGCCAAGACGGGCGCTTGCCCCATATTTGGCGCAAGCCGCAGCATCATCCTTACCCGAATTCGGAAAGCAATATCCTCGGCGTTTTTTGAAATGAAATCATCGGCCCCGGCCTCCAAACTCCGAGCCTGGATGTCTTGCACCAAGGACGTGAGCATGGCAAAGGGAATGGTGCACCAGCGTGCGTCGGCCCGAACACGACGGCACAACTCAAAACCGTCCATGCCCGGCATAACCGCATCGCTAAGAATGAGATCTGGGTGTTCTTGCTCTAGGAAGGCAAGAGCCTCCGTGGCGTTGGTCGCCAACGAAACCTTGGCTCCCAAGGGCGCCAGCCGATCCGACAGGATCGTGCGCATAATCCGGTCGTCTTCGACCAGGAGAATATGAGACTCCGAGAAATTGACGACCATGGGAACTCCGGGGTGTACCGAATGATATCCACCCTAGAGAATTGTTGCAGTTGGAGCCGTCGCCGAACGGCCTGTGGCCTTAATCTGCCCAAAGGCAATGGGCGGATTCACCGAGAAGTTCTAGATCGGCAGTTGATCACGGCTCATGATGCTGGGGCCTGAACCCGAGGCCTTTTCATAGGTGCCATCGCCACGGTTCACGTACTTCGCCAGCCCCTTGGAGGCGAGCTGTGCATCGCTGGGGTTGTCTTTGTGAAAAAAGCCATCCATCCGCTTGAGCGAAGCAGGCGCGGATAGCAGCCGGTGCACCGCAGCTCCGCAGGACGTGCAGGTGGTGGGGTCAGGCTGTTCACCGCTCAGAAGGACCTCCCGAACCGTGCCGCACTGGATGCATTGGAAGTCGAAGAGAGGCATGGGAACTCCATGGCAAGGATAACAGTGCAGACGGGGGGGCCGCGAGAAGGTGCTGCCACCTGTGACGATGGAATCAGGCTTCACAGCCGATGTCCTGGGATCAGCCCACTCCGCCAAACAGCTTTCCACCAGGAGCAGGATGGCATTCCGGTTCAGCCATCAGCAGCCTATTTTTGGGCGTGATATCTCCTGGTATCACTTGCGTGAACACCCGGTATCCCTGGAAGCGCAACTGCAATGCACGGGTTGCGTCCATGGCCAATGGACCCTCCAGCCAGCCTTCCAAACCACCGAGATCTCCATCCTTAAGGTCATGACAGCAGGGCAATACGGCTACGCGGGCCCCGACTTCCACCGCACGTGCCAGGATCAAGTCCGTGAGCCCACCGCAGGCATGCGCCGAAACGACTAGATCATCGCGATACAACGGCACGTTCCTCAGATCGGTCTCGACAAAACGGACCCGCCCCTGCAAGCGCGGCCAGTCTTCACACAACGCCGCATCCAGGGTTGCGGCACTCTTTGGAATTCTCTGATCCACGGCCACAGCTTCGGAAGAACTCCCGTCCAGAAGCAGAAGAATTTGCGCCAACAAACCGTGACCGCAGGCCAGATCGACAACCCGCCCACCTCGGAATCGACGCCTTACCCTGCGAGCAACTTCCCAGGCTTCATAAAGTTCCTTGCGCGGCAGACATCCAGCGCGACAGACCGATCTCGCAATGGCGTCAAATAGGGTCTCCCCGGCAAATTTGGGCAGGAGTTTTTCGGTAAGTCGGCTGCGTGAAGAGCGATCCATGGAGTCAACGATTCCTCATGATCCAATATTCGTCGAGGTGAAAAACCGGGATTATCTCGGGCTCGGCTCCATCGGAAGGGGCCAATCACTCACACCAGCGCCTCTCGCGACTCCAGGTCACCTGGTGTAAAGCTCAATATTTATCTACCGATTTTTGTTGCCGATAGAGTGCAGGAAAAGGACTTCGCTTAAGCCTCCAAATGACGCCTAATCTTCTCCACACCGCCGTCATCACGGGACTCATGTTCCTGGGTGGGGGTGACGTTCACGCCACGACCCCGGCAGCCATGGTCCAACCCACCGCTGCGAACCGCCAGGATGAGTACCGATTAAAGGCCCGCTACGTGAGCCTACTTCCCGATCACGTCACGTGGCCCGCCGCCTGTGGACCCATAAGCCGCCAGTTGACCATCGGCGTGGTGGGTGAATCTTCTTTCGGGAACCACCTTAATGATCTTTTTGTGCCTGGAAAACCTCAGTCCCGTAGAGGCCGGCTCATCTACATCGCCAGGAATTTGCGGGTCATCGAAACCTGCGACGTGCTCTTTATTTGCGAATCCGAGTCCGAACGCCTCTACGAAATTCTTCGAATGATCAAGGGACGCCCGATCCTAACCATCGCCGACTCCCCGGATTTCGCCCGTCGAGGGGTGATGATCAATCTGGTCACGGACCGGGACCGCATCAACCTCGAAGTGAACCTACCCGCGGCTCGCCTCTCGGAACTCCAAGTCAGCCCCCAGGTGTTGAAAAACGCCAAGATCATCGAGTAATAACTGAGGAAGCAACCGTGCTCTACCTCTCACCTAAATTTTCACTAAAGCGGCGGCTCATTCTGCTGCTGATTTTGATTACGGGACTTTCGGTCCTGAGCAGTTCGGCCGCCTTCCTGCTTTTCGAGCGAATCCAGATCCGCGCATCCCTGGTGCAAACGATCAAGACCTACGCGGAAATCGCTGCCAACCCCCTTGAGGCGGACCTGGACTTCGGCACCCCAGCCTCGACCGCAACCACCCTCTCCAGATTCCAGTCCAACACGCATATCCGCGCCGCCTGCATCTATCGGGATAACCGATTTTTTGCAGGCTATCCCGCCAATGCCCCTGCCACAGCCTTTCCAGCAAGCCCTGCCGTCCACGAATCCTGGGAATTTAAATCGGATTCCTTCGAGTTCTTCCTGCCGATCAACAAAAACGACCGCTTGGCAGGCACCCTGTTCATCCGCGCCGACCTGGAAGAGATTAATGCCCGACTCGCCTCGGCCGCCAAAGTGCTGGCGGGCATCGCCATCCTGGTCTTTGGATTGGTTCTCCTGGCTTCCTACGCCCTACAGAACCAGGTCACGAAACCCATTCTGCAACTCTCCAGCGCCGCTCGAAAAATCAGCCAGGAGAAGGACTATGCTGTTCGCCTGGAGCGCGCACAGGGTGGTGAGATCGGCGTATTGACGGACTCCCTCAACGATATGTTGACTCAAATCCAAGGCCGAGATGCCCGCCTGATGGACTACCAGGAACACCTCGAAGAACAGGTGGCCCAGCGCAGCGAACAACTCATGAAGGCGAATACCCAACTCCTGGTGGCCAAAGAAAAGGCGGAGGATGCCAACAAAGCCAAGAGCACCTTCTTGGCCAACATGAGCCACGAACTGCGGACGCCACTCAACGCCATCCTGCTCTACAGCGAACTCCTTACCGATGAAGTGAGGGAGCGCGGTATGGCGGAACTCGTTCCCGACTTAGGCAAAATTCAATCGGCGGGCAAACACCTCCTATCCCTGATCAATGACATTCTCGATCTCTCCAAGATCGAAGCGGGTCGCATGAATATCACCATGGAGGAATGTGAGCTTTCCTCCTTTCTCCATGACATCCAGACTACCGTCCAGCCTTTGGTCGCAAAGAACCACAACAGCCTGGTTGTCGAGATCGATCCTTCCATTTCGCAAATCCACACCGATCTCCGAATGCTTCGGCAGATCCTTTACAACCTGCTCAACAACGCGGCGAAATTCACCGAGCAGGGAAAGATCACCTTCCGCGTGGCTCAGGATGGCGCCTCTGCCATCTTCCTGATCGAAGATTCCGGAATCGGCATGACCGAGGAGCAGATCCGTCGAGTCTTCCACGAATTCACCCAGGCCGACGAGAGCACCACCCGCCGTTTCGGAGGCACCGGGCTAGGCCTAGCCCTCAGCCGAAAGCTCACCTCCCTTCTCGGTGGGGAACTCACCGTCATCAGTGAACCCGGAAAAGGCTCCACCTTCACGCTCCGCCTGCCGCTGGATGCGCAATCCAAGGACGCAATCCTTACCTCCCAACTCCTCGCTCACCCAGGCAACCCGCAACGGAAGATCCTGATCATCGACGATGATCCCGCCATGCGCGAAGGTCTGTCGCGAATCCTGACCCAGGAGGGCTTCTGGGCCGCCGTCGCTCGCGATGGTGCGGAAGGCCTGCAACTCGCCCACACCTTGCACCCCGATGTGATCACCCTGGACATCATGATGCCGGGGCTGGACGGCTGGCAGGTCTTGGCCCAATTAAAAGACGACCCCGAGCTTCGAGATATTCCAGTCGTGCTTCTTACCATCCTGGAGGATCGCGCCCGCGGTTTCGCCCTTGGCGCCTCGGAATACCTATGCAAACCCATTTCCCGAGACAACCTAGTGGAAGTCCTGGGACGGTTGGGCATCGGCCCCACGGGTAAGCCTCTGCTTCTTGTCGAGGACAACCCACTCACGCTCGATGCCCTCTCGCGCATCCTTGAAAGTGAAGGTTGGACGGTCCACACGGCAAAGGACGGTTTCCTGGCAATGGAACACCTTCAACGGGAGCAACCGAGCCTGATGCTTTTGGACCTGATGATGCCAGGGATGGACGGATTCCAACTCGTCGCGGAGATGCAGCAGCACGAAACCCTCAGGGAAATCCCCGTCCTCATCCTGACCGCCAAGGATCTGACCCCGATGGAACTGGACCGCCTCACTGGCCCACCCGTTCGTCAAGTTCTGCACAAGGGCACTTTTTCGAAGGAGGATCTTCTAAGGACCGTGCGGACCCTCGCCCTGCAGAGTCTTGAACGAAGGCCTCCGGATGGCGCTCCTCCTGGTTTCCGAGGTGAAGGCTGCATCCAAGACCCGATTAAAAATGTTCCAAATGGGAGGCTACCGTGAACCCCTTGACAGCCTTTAAGACCCGCATTCAATGGTTGCTTTGCCTGGGCTTAGTCTCCACATCCGCCACGGGGCAGGAAGGCCCCGGAGGCCCCCTTGATGAACTGCTGAACACCAAGGTCGAGATCGCCACCAAGCGCGCTCAAAAGGTTAGCGAGGCACCATCCATCGTCTCCGTGGTGACGCGGGCCGATATCGAGCGCTACGGTTGGCGAGAGCTGGGAGAGATCCTTCGATCCTTGCCGGGCTTCGATTTTGGGAACGATGGCACCAAACTGATCGGGCTGGCGGAGCGAGGCCTCTGGGCCCATGAAGGCAAGGCTCTTGTCATGATCAATGGCCAGACGGTGAGCCCGCTCCACAATGGCAACATCGGTTACTACGGAGCCTACCCGGCTGAACTCATCGAGCGCGTAGAGGTCATCCGGGGACCCGGGAGTGCGGTCTACGGGCAATTCGCGGGGACCACGGTCATCAATATGCAAACCCGGTCCGCCGATAGCCTGGAAGGTGGACGCTTCGTGCTTCGAGCGACGACCCTGGGTGGCGGCGATAGCGGCGGCGGCGGGTACCTAGCCGCCAGCGGTCAGTTTGCAAGCGGCGTGGGTATTGCGATCAGTGCCGGAGTCCAGGCAGACCCATTTAGCCGCCAACCCTATATCGACACTCTGTTGACGGGAGCCAGCTTCCCCCAGGAAAAGGGCAACACCCGATCCCGCGCGAACTACTTCTCGGGTGAAGTACGGGCGCTTGGCACCAAGGTGATGCTCCTTCGCACCTCCTTTGCCACGGCCCAGGTGGACGGAGGAGGGACCGGGCCACTGGATCCGACCGTTCCGAGCCTGCCTCCCGGTGCCATTGGCTCGGTTTCCAGGGTGATCCAGAGCCTCCAGGTGTTGCGCACTTTCGAACTCGCCAAGGGGCTCTTCCTGGACGGCAAGGTGGAGTCCATCGAAAACACAGGAGGGTCCATTTATCCTCAAAGCGTGTTCTCGGGGACAGTCAACCACTCGGGCATGGAACGGACCCGCTTCGGAACGGACCTCGCGTTTCGCTGGGTGCCGACTTCGATTCCCGCAACCCTGCTGCTGGGCGGGGGCATCTACCAGGACTCAGAGCGGAGCGTGGATCTACAAAATCGGGGCGGCTCATGGATCGCTACGGGTATCTCCAATACACCCACCAACTCGGAAGTTTCGGAATGACCGCTGGGGCCCGCTACGAGGATAACGACCTCGGCAGTGCCTTTGCACCGCGCCTCGGCCTTACCTACGTCTCGGGCCCTTTCAACGCCAAACTTCTGTACGGCGAGGCCTATCGCGCCCCCACAATCTTCCAGACCTACAGCATCTTCTTCACATTCAAGGGCTACCTTAAGCCTGAGCTCATTCGCAGCCTGGAACTTGAAATGGGATGGCGTTTCTCCCCCAATATGCAAGGAAAGATCAACCTGTATCGAATGGCCGTTACCCAGGCGATCTCCTCGGCCTTGGATTCGGGCCACAACTACTACATCTTCAACGGCGGCGCCATGCACTCCAAGGGCGTAGAGGCGAGTCTCGATATGCGCGCAGGGGACTGGGGCGGCTTTGCCAACCTCAGCTACACCAAACCCGATGGTCAGGTGGACCCCTTCTTCATGAGTGGCGATCAAAAGGATTTTCTGGGGCTCATTCCCCTCAAACTGAACCTGGGGGCCTTCTTGCGGGTGGGGCCAATCCAGGTGGCGCCGAGCTTGATGTACGCATCGTCGCGCCAGACTCAGACGGCCCGTTCGGCCCAGTCCGGCCTAGCGCCCAACAGCTTGATGCCTGCGGTGATCGAGACCGAATCGGTCCCGGCGCGGGTGCTCTTGAACCTTTCCGTGACCTGGATGCGCGTGCTGGGAACGAGCATGGAACTGCGTTTGGTTGGCAATAACCTGACCAATGTCAGCTTCCCAATTCTGCAGCCTTATTTCGGTGGCCACGCACCGTTGCCCGCGAACGATCGCCGCCTTACGGCGGATTTCATCTGGCGCTTCTGAAGGCGTCAAAGCCCGGCTCCACAGACCCAAAAGGCACGTCCATCCATGCCACAATGCCCAATGGGCGGGATCTATCGCGTCTGGCCCCTCCATCCTCCTTGCCGAATGAATGGGATTTTCAAATGAAAAAAGCCTTGGACTCTTCGTCGGGAAAACCAACTTCGCCGAAGGAAATCCCTGTTGATGGCCCCGGTGTCAAATGCCTTCGATGTGAAGGCACGGGACAACTGACCCGTGATTGCGATATGTGCAGCGGCCGCGGAACCATGGTCGTGACCTGCCGAAAGTGTTTGGGGAAAGGGACCTATAGCCAAAAAGCAGGCCCCTGCGCTCGCTGCGAAGCCACGGGCATGCTGGCCGATGGCACGAAATGCCCCCGCTGCAAGGGCAACAAGGTCCAGTTGGCCTTTTCTTCCCCCTGCACCAAGTGCTCGGGGAGCGGTTCCTTAAATGTGCCGTGCAAGCGCTGCAACGGCAGTCTGCACTTCCAAGGCAATTGCCTCACATGCCAAGGGACAGGCATCTACCGGCGCTAGACCATCCGCACCTTGGACACCTGATTGCTCGATGTGATTTAAGGTCGTTCCTTCCAGTGACCTTCGAGAGGGCCCCTGCCAGACTCGTGGCATGTCCCGCCCCACTCGGTCCAATCGTACCCTTCTCGCCCTCTTGAGTGCCCTGGCGTTGGTGCTGCTCGCGTTGCACCACGCGCCTTCCATTCGTGAGTTGGACTATCGAATCCTCGACAAAGCGTTTCAGGCGAGACGAAGCCTCTCGCCGACCCAGGCTCCCGAGATCGTCATCGTGGGTGTGGATGAGGAAACCGAGAAGGCCTTTCCCGAACCCTTGAGTCTCTGGCACCACCATTTTTCAGCCGTGTTCGCGGGGCTCGCCCTCGGTGGCGCGCGCGGTGTCGGGGTCGACTTTGCCCTTCCGGCCCATTCGCAGGAAACACTGGCACCCGGATCGGACGCAGAGCTTACCCGCGGCATCCTTCTCCTTCGAGCCAAGGCTCCCATCGTGCTTGGCGTTACGGTGGACAGCGCCTTTCGGGCCCGCCCCATTCATCCACCTTTTCTTGCGGCGGCTGGGCGCGATGGTTACGGGCTCGCGGTGGTGCCCGCCGATCCTGATGGGCGGCTGCGACGCTTCACCACCCAGGGTGGCCTGGGGGACACCACGGTGCCCACGCTGGCAGGGCTTTTGGCGCAGCGGGTCGGCGTTCCGCCTCACGAGGGACTCGTCGACTTTGCCTATGGGCTGCCCTTTCGTTATGTGCCTTTCCACCAGGTGGCCATCTGGTTCCGCTCCGGCAATCAAGAAGCACTTCGAGCCGCCTTCGAAAACCGCGTCGTGCTGGTGGGAAGCGTACTTCCAGGAGAAGACCGTCACCCCATGGCCGTGGATCTGGCGGGCTGGGAACAAGATCACGGCACCGCCCCGGGAGTGACCTACCAAGCTCAAGTCCTGCGCTGCCTTCTTGGGCGAGGCCTGATTCGCGAAATCCCTGTCGGTGGCATCTGGCTCGTGTCGCTCGGCATGGCGGCAGCGTTCTGGGTACTGGGACGGCGCGTGGCGTTGGGGTCAGTGCTGCTTGCTGGGAGTTGGCTAATCCTGGGAGGCGTGTTTCTTTTGGGCCTCGGTCGTGGTTGGCATTTCCCACCCTTGGCGCCGGCCGGGGTGGGACTTGCAGCCTTCGCCGCACGGTTGGCTTGGGTGGCCATCAACCAGTCCAGGGAACGTCGATGGCTCAATCAGGCCTTTGCGGGCCATGTGGGGCCTGCGGTTCTCCGGGAGATTCTGGAAGGTCGCTTGGCTCCGGATCTTGCGGGTCGTCGCATGCCACTCTGCCTGCTTTTCTCGGATATCCGGGGCTTCACTAGCCTGAGCGAAGCGATGGATCCCGAGGCCGTTATTGCGTTGCTGAATCGCTACTTCACCCGCATGGCCGAAGTGGTCTATGTCCATGGCGGCACCGTCGACAAATACATGGGCGATGGCCTCATGGCTTTTTTCGGTGCGCCCGAACCCATGGAGAATCCCAGCTTGGCGGGCTTTCGGGCGGCACGCGACATGCTCCAGGCCTTGGACTCCCTGAACCGCGAACTGAGCATCGAGGGTCGACCTCCGCTGAAAATTGGCATCGGGCTCCACCTCGGAGAGGCCGCGGTGGGCTACGTCGGGTCACCCTCCCGGCACCAATACACAGCCATTGGCGATGCCGTAAATTTGGCCTCCCGCGTGGAGGGGCTCACCAAGGAAACCAACTTCCCGTTGCTGTGCACTCGGGAAGTTGCCGAAAGAATCGCAAGCGAAGCGGCGCTGGAACCGCTTGGAGAGCACACTGTGCGAGGGCGAGGGTCGGTCGAACTCTTCGGTTGGCGCCCCACGTCAGCCGAGCCAGGAGGCAAGGCATGAATCCTAGAACGGGTAGGTATTTAATTCCGGCACTGGCCTGGGCGGTCGGCCAGGCGGCCTCCCTTCCGGTGGTCATGGTTGCCGATGTGATGGGCGGTGTTCGGGAAGGCAAACGCGCCCTAACGCTAGCCGAAGGCATTCCAGCCTTTCGCGAACTGAAGCTGGATCCAGGTGCCCGCTTGACCGTGATCCACCTCAAGTCCGGCGAAGAACTCGTGTTCCAGGGTCCCTGCACAGTCCGCTTTGATTCCGAAGGGAAACCCCAAAGCGCCAAACCCGTTTCCGAGCGGAAGGTGGCCGTGCTCTCCCAGGAGCTTCGCCTAAAACCAGGCGCTTGGGCCCAGGCCAGCGTTGTCATTCGGAAGGAAGTCGCCGTGCCCAGCAATCGATGGGCCGAAGATGAACCGACCCCACTCACCTTGCCGCGCTTCGAACGAGAATCGAGCGTGCAGTTTCAGCCCTCGGGCAGCGCCATTCTCGAAACTCAACCGGAATTCAAATGGCAACGGCCTGAGCAAGCGACTTGGGTGCGCCTGCGTCTAGAAGACATCGATGGCAAGGAATGGCTGAACGAGATCGTCAAAGGTAACAACTGGCGACTGCCCCTCGAAAAAGCACTGAAGCTGGGCGGCTACTACGGCTGGAAACTGAGCTGGGGCCTTTCGGACGGCAATGAAAATTCGGTTCAAGGCAACTTCCATGTGCTGACCGAAGCGGAGACCGCAACGATTCGTTCGCTACGCCCTGCTGAGCGCGCACCCTTTTCCGACCGGCTGGTTTTTGCGGTCCTGCTCGAAACGAGAGGTCTCTGTGAGGAAGCCCGCTCCTATTGGCAAAAACTAACCGCCGAGCGCCCCAGCGACGCCACGCTCAAACGCTTCGCGGGGAAATAATAAAAGAGGCGGGTTAGGAAAACCCGCCTCTTCAGTGCCTTGGAGTCAAGACCTGCTATCGGTAAATTGCGTCCAGAATCCGCTTGAGCAGATCACCGTAGGCGACGATCAGGCCAGCGAAAACAACTGAAACCATGGTCATGAGTTTGATGAGGATGTTCAGGGCTGGGCCTGAGGTGTCCTTAAAGGGATCGCCAACGGTGTCGCCGATAACGGCAGCGCCATGATTGGGATTCTTGGTGCCATCTTCCAGCTTCTTGCCGCCAAGATTGCCTTCTTCGATATATTTTTTGGCGTTATCCCAGGCGCCCCCAGAGTTATTCAGGAACACGGCCATGGAGAAACCACCGGCCAAACCACCGGCAAGCAGGCCCATGACGCCGGAAACACCCAGCAGCAGGCCGGTTACGACAGGCACAACAATTGCCATGATCGAGGGAATCATCATTTCTTTCTGGGCAGCGGCGGTGCTGATTTCCACGCAACGCTCGTAATCAGGCTCCGCAGTGCCTTCCATGATTCCGGTAATTTCGCGGAACTGGCGACGGACTTCATCAACCATCTTGCCGGCGGCCCGACCCACGGCGTTCATGGTCATGGCGCAGAACACAAACACCATCATGCAGCCCAGGAAGAGCCCCACGAGAACGCGAGGGTTCAACAGCGTAATGTCGTAGTACTTCACCCAATCCGTAAGATTGGTCTCACGAATGGCCTTGGTAACACCATCCACCACGATGGAGGTCTTACCCATCTGTAGGAACCCAATCTTGATTTCTTCGATGTAGGCAGCCAGCAAGGCCATGGCCGTGAGGGCCGCGGATCCAATGGCAAAGCCCTTGCCAGTGGCGGCGGTGGTGTTGCCAAGGGCATCCAGAGCGTCGGTACGCTGACGGACTTCCGCAGGCTGATGGGTCATTTCGGCATTGCCGCCGGCATTATCTGCGATGGGGCCGTAAGCGTCCGTGGCCAGGGTAATGCCCAAGGTGGACAGCATGCCCACCGAGGCGAGGCTGATGCCATACAGGCCCATGTTGAGAGCATTCACATCCTTGCCAAAGCCACCCGCAAAGGCGTAGCTCAGAAGAATGCCGATGCAGATGATGATCACAGGGAAGCCCGTGGACTGCATGCCGGTAGCCAGCCCCGCAATGATGACCGTGGCGGGTCCAGTCTTAGACTGTTCAGCCACGTAGCGGGTGGGAGCGTATTCCTGAGAAGTGTAATACTCCGTGATCTTACCAATGATCCAACCCGCAACCAAGCCGACCACAACCGACCCGAACAGGCCAACATGACGCCCCTGAAAGGCATCCCTAAACATGTAAAGGACGCCGAAGGAGGCGATAAGGGTCAGCAGCGTACTGAAATTCACACCCCGCGCCAAGGCTTTCAATAACTCACCCTGGGTGGCCTTTTCTCCCGAGCGCACCATGTAGACGCCCCCAATGGAGAAGAGCACGCCGATGCCCGACACAGCCATCGGGGCCACAACGCCGCCCATTCCATAACCCGCAGCCACACCCAGCGCCGCCGTGGCCAGAATTGAACCAGCATAGGATTCGTAGAGATCGGCGCCCATGCCCGCCACATCGCCCACGTTATCGCCCACGTTATCGGCGATAGTTGCCGGGTTGCGGGGATCATCCTCGGGGATACCGGCTTCAACCTTGCCCACAAGATCGGCACCCACATCCGCGGCCTTGGTGAAGATGCCGCCACCCACGCGGGCAAACAGGGCCTGAAGTGAAGCACCCATGCCAAAGGTCAGCATGGTGGTGGTGATCACATGGAGGGATTCCGCGCTCTCAGGCACGAAATACTTGAGCAGGAGGAACCACATGGAGATATCGAGCAGCGCGAGCCCGACCACAACTAAGCCCATCACGGCGCCGGAACGGAACGCCACCTGAAGACCTTCGTTGAGGGACTTCATGGCACCCGCCGCGGTGCGGTTGGAGGCCTTGGTCGCCGTCTTCATGCCCAGAAGCCCAGCCAGACCCGAGAAGAAGCCGCCCGTGATGAAAGCGAAGGGAACCCAACCATTCTGCGTCTTCAGCACATAGGCCATGAACGAGAAAAGCAGGAACACGACCAGGAACACGATTGCCACAATCCGGTACTGCCGTCGGAGGTAGGCCAGAGAACCCTTTTCCACGTATCCCGCAATTCGCTGCATGTCGGCAGTGCCTGGATCAGACTTCAGCATCCCGCTGTAGAAAAGCCGCGCAAAGATCAGCGCGAGGATTGACCCCACTGGGGCCAACCAAAAAATGGGTGGGATATTCATTCAATACCTCCGCAGTGAATCGTGGAAACAAAGGCCTATGACCATCGCCAATCCGTCCACGTTGAAGACAGAAGGAGATCACACACCCGATGCACAAATAGGTTTTCGAAGACTGGAGTGAATCGTCTTCGAGCTTGGCTTCTAGAACAAGCCATGTCAACCCATTGCGAACCCTGCACCGCTTAAAAACGCAAAGTTACCAGCACTTTACAGGGCCTATGCCTCAACGATCGGTCGGAGTTGTTTAGCCTTCCAGCCCAGCAACCGTTTCCCTTAATTCGCGAATCATCGTCCGAAAGCCTGAATCCAGGCCAGGCTCATCCAACACCAAGGCGCCAAAGATACGGGCGATGGAACGGTAGTACCAGAGGGTGCCTTCTCGATCACCCCGGAAACGCTGGAAGACTGAAGGCCCCTGGTCCCTAAAATCGCGCGCGATGGCCGAAGCGTTATGCAATTTATCGGCACAGGCCACCCGCAGCACGCTCAGCGGCGCGGTGGCTAGGTGTTGAAGGTAGATTCGTTTGCGATCCAGCCAGGGAGCCTTCTCGGCTCCGGAATCATCATCCGTGCAACCATCCACGATGGTGGCGACTTCGTGGCCGAAGACCTTTCGAATTTCTTCCAGCACCGGCGCACCACCGCCGTCTTCGACGGCATCGTGCAGTAGGGCGGCGACCATTTCCGATTCACTGCCCCCACTCTCACCAACCAAAGAAGCTACGGCCAAAAGGTGCGTGACATAGGGAACCGTGGTGCCCTTGCGAGGCTGATCGCCATGCTTAGCAATGGCAAACTGCAGGGCTTCAGCCAGAACGAGGCTTGGCAGAAAGGCAGCACGAGGCTGTTCAGTGGACGCCCCCTTGGCAGGAAACACCGAGCCACAAGAACCAAGGGCGGCATCCAGAGCTTGATGAATTGCGGGGCGAACAGGCTTTTTGGTTACCGTCATAGTTCTCTCAAGGAAATTTCCTTCACCCTCAGAATACCCGACTCCCGGACTGGGCCCGTGAAACGTGCCGAAGGGCACCTTGCGCTCCTGGCCATTGACCTTATGTTCCAAGCATCCCTCAAACCTAACGTTGTGCCGGAATTCGGGAGGCTCCATGACGCGTACATTCGACTCCTTGATCCCTAGTATCGAGCAACGCGAAACGGCGTGGCTCCAGCTGCGGGAACGACTGGCTCACAGTCCGCGACAGGCGACCCGTCCCACCATCACCATTTCCAGGGAGTACGGCTGCGAGGGCTATCCATTAGCCGAACTGCTCAAGATCCGGCTGGAATCCGCCACGGATGAACCTTGGAATATTTTCGACAAGGCCTTGGTCGCAAAAGTCGCGTCCGACGACAAATTATCTTCGGAATTGCTAACCCATTTGGGCGATGAAAGCCAAGCCATGGATGTGCTCCGAACCCATTTCGGCTACCTAACGCACAACGAAGCCTACGCCATTCTGGTGAAGCACTTGGTCCAAATCGCCACCACCGGCAATGCCATCATTGTGGGTCGCGGGGCCGCCGTGGCCTGCCAGGACCTTAAGAACTGCTTTCACTTTCGACTCGAGGGAAGCCTCGCCTTTCGGGTCGCGACCCTGGCTCGCCGATTGGACATTCCCCTATCGGAAGCGGAAACCATCGTCCGGACTCAATCCAAATTGCGAGAGAAGTTCATCAGCGAGTGCCTCCACCAGGACATCACCTCACCTCACTGGTACGACGCTGTCTTTAATAACGAGCGCCAGAGTCTTGAAGTCATTGCCCGTGCGGCCTTCGAGTTGATTCGTCTCACTTGATTCCGGTGAGTGGAATTCTTCGTCCCTGGCCAAAGGCCCTGGGGCTTACCTTCAACGCAAAGGGCAGTTGCCTGCGTTTGAACTCGCTGCCCCGCAGTAGACGAATTACGCGCGGAATGGAAGCCTGAGCCTGCTCCAGCTCAGCGCCATCCAACACCTCCGCTAAATCCTCGGAAAGAGATTCCAGGGGTCGCCGCGTTTCAATGTGCGAAGAGAGAATCGCATCCAGAATCGGGTACGGCAGTAGGCTGGCTTCGTCGGTCTGACCCGGAGCAAGTTCAGCGGTGGGCTTGCGCTTCAGCACCCCTTCGGGAACTAAATCACCGAGTTCCCGGGCCAAGGCAAACACGCGCTGTTTGAGGCAATCCCCCAGAATCCCCAGGGCGCCGATGCCGTCGCCATACAGGGTGAAATAGCCAGTTGCGGCCTCACTCTTATTGCCGGTATTGAGCACCGCCACCCGGGAAGTCCCTAGCATTCGGTGGACCCGGGGTTCGGTCGTAAGCGCCATCAAGAGGGTTCCCCGAGCCCGACTCTGAAGGTTTTCATCCGTCAGGCTGAAGGTCCGATCGGGGAACACGCTTTCAAGCGCAGCCTCGGCCCCTGCGAAGGGCTTATCGGCACTCAGACACAGGTAATGGATGCCCAGCCGATCGGCCTGAGCCTTGGCTAGGTCGATGCTTTCTTGGCTGGTGTAACGCGTCGGTAGGGCGACGCCTAAAATGCGTTCCCTGCCCAAATTCTCGGCCGCCATGGCGACTACCACGGCACTATCGATTCCCCCCGAGAGGCCCACGACAACCGCTTCCAAGCCCTGTTTCTCAAGGTTTTCCCGCAGCCCGAGCCCCAGTG
>JAIFMW010000165.1 GCA_020048105.1 Deltaproteobacteria bacterium
TTTGGTGGAGGTGGCGGGAGTTGAACCCGCGTCCAAGAAGCGTGATGTGGAAGCTCATCCACAGGCTTGGTCCGTTTTGCGTGGCCTCTGCAGGGGGGTTCGGACAACCCTGATCGAGGACTTGCTCCCTTGTCTCGGATACCGCCCGGTGGCACTGCGGTATCCCATCCCGTTCCGTCCTCCGGCAGGCCGAAGCCACCCATTGGAAGGTTTTACGAGCCCGCTACCGGAAGATCACGGGGACTCGCTCATCCGCCCGGTTAGGCGGCGAGGGCCAGTTCGAAGTTATCGTTGGCAGTTTTGTTTTGATCGGCTTGATGAGGGGGCCCACCGATCAACCCCCGCCTGCACTCCGCACCCCAGCGTCAACCTGTCGAAACCGGTCACCCCCAAGGTTCCCTTTGAGCGCCCCGCGAGGCCCATCAGTGGGAGGTTGAGTATAAGCGAAGTAAGATGGTGGCTGGGAGTTGCCTTGTCTCAGACCGGATCGATCTTTGTGCTTTCTGCCCCTTCTGGGGCCGGGAAATCCACCCTGGCCAAGCGCTTGGTGGCTGAAACGCCGGGGCTGATTTTTTCGACTTCCTTCACGACCCGCACTCCGAGGCCCGGCGAACAGCATGGCCGCGAATACTTTTTTGTAGATAACGCCGCCTTCGACCAGATGGTTGCGGAAGACGGGTTGTTGGAGTGGGTTCAGGTCTATGCCAACCGTTACGGTACCGGTAAGGCCTGGTTGCGCGAGCAAGTGGCCCAGGGGCTGGATGTGTTGCTTGATATCGAAACGGTGGGTGCCATGAATGTCAAAACGGCGCTGCCGGAGGCCGTGATGATCTTCCTGCTGCCGCCCTCGGCCGAAGTATTGGCCAAGCGCCTGCGCGGGCGGGGCGACACGGACGAAGGCCAGATCACGCTTCGCATGGCCCATGCCCGCCACGAAGTGGAACAGTATTCCCACTACGATCACCTGGTGGTGAACGATGATCTCGAAGTGGCTTACCGCACCCTGGAATCGGTCATCGTGGCGGAAAGATCCCGCAAATCTCGCATGGAGAGCGCCGCCCAGCGGATTCTTCAGACCTTTAATTCGTAATGGCGCGGGAGCGGCAGTGGCATCATCCAATAAGCAGAGCGGAATAGGACAAACCATGGCGCGATGGATCGGAAGACATTGGATGTGGACGGTGGTTCTGGGAACCGCTGTGATCTATGCGCCACTTGCGGGTCGCACTGGCGATGAGCGGGCCAAGCAGCGGAGCCTTGAAATTCTTACGGAAGTGATGGGTCTGGTGCAGCGGGAAAGTGTCGAGCCGCCGACCTCCAAACAGATCACCCATTCGGCCATCCAGGGCATGCTGCACACGCTGGATCCGCACTCCAACTACATGGATGAGAGCGAATTCCGCATGATGCGGGATGACCAGCGGGGCACCTTTTTTGGCATTGGTTCCATCATCCAGCAGCAGCTCGATGGCGTTGTTGTGATCAGTACCGTGCGGGGCGGGCCCTCCGAAAAGGTGGGAATACGTGCCGGTGATTACATTCGCGAGATCGACGGTAAGAGCACCGAGGGGTGGACCAGCACCCAAGCTGTGCAGAAACTTCGCGGCGATAAAGGCACGGTGGTTGAAGTTGCCATTCAGCGTGCGGGTTTGCCCGGCTTGCTTCGGATCAGCCTTACGCGGGCCGAAATCCCCTCCAACAGCGTGTACTACAGCTTCATGCTCACGCCCACGACGGGATTCATCAACATCAAGGACTTCGGCGAGACCACGGTGGAAGAATTCGAAAAGGCTGTGGTTTCCTTGAAAAAACAAGGCATGAAGGAGTTGATCCTCGATCTGCGCGATAACCCAGGTGGATTGGTGAACGCGGCTGTCGGTATTTGCGAACAACTGCTTGGCCCGGATCTGGTGATTGTGAGTCAGCGCGGTCGGGATGGTGTGATGGTGAGTGAAACCCGCACACCCAAGACTTCGGTTTTGGATCCATTCCCACTCACGGTGCTCATCAATCGTGGATCGGCTTCATCTTCGGAAATTGTGGCAGGCGCCATTCAGGATCATGACCGAGGGCTCGTTATCGGCCAGACCAGTTGGGGCAAGGGGCTGGTGCAAGTGGTGCTTTCGATTGGCCGGGTTCGAGGCCTGGCCCTAACGACGGCCCGCTACTACACCCCTTCGGGCCGCTGCATCCAGCGGGATTATCAACATGGCCTCGACGATTATTTGCTGCCCGAAGAAACCAAAGAAGCTGAGCCCAAGGGTGCCGAATTCAAAACCTTCCTGGGCCGCAAGGTCTATGGTGGCGGTGGCATCACGCCGGATTACGCGGTTGAAACAGCCAAGCTCACCAACTTTGTCGCCACGCTTCGATTCCGATACTCGCCGTTCTTTAAGTTCGCCGTGGTGGAAAAGGAAAGCCACGGCATCAAGGCCAACCAGATTCCAGATGACGCCTTGATGGCTCGTTTCCGTGAATGGGCTGCGGGCCAGAAGATTCCCATTACCGATGCGGAATGGACCGACACGCAGAATCAGGCCGATATGCGCGATCAGATTGCCTATGAGTGCCAGAACGTGGCCTTTGGCGTGGATGGTGGACGCCGCTTCCTCTGTGGCAAGGATCCTCAAGTGAAGAAGGCCTTGGATGTTTTTACCGAGGCCGAACAGTTGATGAAGAAGAAAGTCCTGGCCGAGAAGGCCCAGGGCGAAAAGACCATCGCTGCCAAGCTCTAAAAACCTTTTCCAGGGAGTTCCTATGCGCCTTCCGATCCTAGCCCTCGGCCTTGCGGCCATCACCCTGGTGGCTGCGCGCCCCTTGCAGGTGGACGATCTTTTCAAGGTGAAACGGGTGGGAGATCCTCAAATCTCCGTTGCGGGGGATCGCGCTTATGTCGTGAGTATTCCCAACGTCACCACCAATGCGATTACTTCCAAAATCTGGTTTCAAG
Source organism: Deltaproteobacteria bacterium (assembly GCA_020048105.1). Lineage (GTDB taxonomy): Bacteria > Acidobacteriota > Holophagae > Holophagales > Holophagaceae > JAYREN01. The sequence continues at coordinate 2,951 of JAIFMW010000165.1, forward strand.
CTGCAGGTAAACCCGCCCAGGAATTGGATCTTGGTGACGGGAGTCAGGGCCGCCCGCGATTCAGCCCCGATGGAAAACAGTTGGCCTTCGAATCCGATGGCCAAGTCTGGGTAATGGAACTCAGCACCCAAAAACGCACTCAGATCACCCATCTGAGCGGCGGTGCCGAGGGTCAGATTTGGAGCCCCGATGGCACCATGCTGGCCTTCACCAGCACCACCGTGCCTAGCGGCAATGATGCCGAGAATGCTGCTTACTTAAAGAACAAAGGCGAACGCAAAGCCACCGGCATGGTTTTTGACACGCTGATGTATAAGCACTGGATGAGCTGGCGGGATGCAAAACAGGTCTCCCATGTGTTCGTAGTAAAAGTCGAAGCCAACGCCACGCCGAAGGACTTAACCGCCGGGTGGACCCAAGACGCGCCGGGCTTCAACTCTGCCACCGTGGCCGCCGGGGATGATATTTCCTGGAGCCCCGACTCCCAGACCTTGGCTTTTGCCAGCAACCTGGAAGCCGGCAAGGGTACCAGCACCAACCACGAAATTTTCGAGGTGAAGGCCACCGGTGGCCCCATCCGCAAGCTCAGTGAAAACCCCGCGGCGGATTCCACACCCCGTTATTCGCCCGATGGAAAGTATCTGGCGTGGCGCGCCCAGCGGGTGCCTGGGTTTGAATCCGATAAATGGGAACTCTGGGTCATGGACCGCGCCACGGGCAAGGTGGTTCGGACAACCCAATCTTTCGACGCCCAGGTAGGCGAATTTGAATGGACCGGGAACGATGTTCTCTTTACGGCCGTTGATAAATCGCATCAAGCGCTCTTCCGCTGGGATGGCAAGACGCAGCCCAAGGCGATCACCAAGAACCTTTTCGTTGCCAGTTTCACCTCCATGCCCGGTGGGAAGAAGGTACTTTCCATGGTCAACGATTCCGCCACGCCGCCGGATCTATACGAAATCGATCTTGCGAACGGTGCCGCAGTGCGGGCCACGAATCATAACGAAGCCCTAGCCAAGGAATTGGGTCTGAACCGCGCCGAGAGCTTCTGGTTTAAGGGCGCCGCAGGTCCCGATGGCAAGGCTCCCATGGTGCATACGTTGGTCCTGAAACCCGTGGGCTTCGACCCGGCCAAGAAATACCCCGTGGTTTTTCTGGTGCACGGCGGACCCCAGGGGTCCAACGAGGACAATTGGCATCCGCGCTGGAACTACCAAGTCTTCGCCGGTCAGGATTTTATCGTTGTGATGCCGGATCCTCGCGGTTCCACCGGGTATGGCCAGGAATTCACCAACCAGATTTCCGGCGATTGGTCGGGGCTGGTCATGGGCGATCTCATGAATGTGCTGGATGGTGCGCTGAAGACCGTGCCCCAGGCCGATCCAAAGCGGGTGATTGCGGCGGGTGCCAGCTACGGTGGGTATGCCATGAATTGGATGGCGGGGCACTATGCGGATCGTTTCGCGGCTTTCATCAGTCACGCAGGTATTTTCAACACCCAGAGCATGCAGTTGGCCACGGAAGAAATGTGGTTCCCCAAGCACGAGTTCAACGGCTTTCCTTGGGATAGTGCTGAAACCAAGGCCCTGTGGGAAAAGCATAGCCCCCACAATGCCTACGCGAATTTCAAGAAGCCCATGCTGGTCATCCACGGCATGCGTGATTTCCGCGTGGTCTACACCGAAGCGCTCCAGCTCTACAACGTGCATCAGCTGCGTGGCATTCCCAGCCAATTGCTAATTTTCCCCGACGAAGGGCATTTCGTGGCCAAACCCGCCAACGCCAAGCTGTGGTTTGAGACGATGCTCGCGTGGTGCAACAAGTGGGGCAAGTGAAGGTGCTTCAAGCCTAGTGGGGCTTGAGCCAAAAAGGGCGCGCGGGGGTTCCTGCGCGCCCTTTCCATTTCTTGGTTTTTTGGCCGTACCTGCGGCCAAACGAGTAAGCCTTCACGGCTATGCCTCGTATTACTATTCTTCAGCCCTCACCCTTGAGGGTCTGAGTGGATGTTTTTTGGGAGATGCCAATGCCTAGAACTGGGCCTCGAACCTTGACCCTGGCCACCCTACTGCTCGCCGCGGGGGCCTTCGCCTCGGCGGAAGGGCCCCTGCTGCTCCGCCAGCCCACCCTCAGCCAGCAGCACCTTGTCTTCTCCCATGCGGGCGATCTCTGGATCACCTCCCGGGAAGGTGGAGATGCACGGCGCTTGACGGCGGGCATGGGCCTGGAGGGTCAGCCCCATTTCTCGCCGGATGGCCGCAAGATCGCCTTTACAGCGGAGTATGACGGCAATGTCGATGTTTACCTGGTGCCAGTGGAAGGAGGCAGCCCCACGCGCCTGACCTGGCATCCCGGGCCGGACATGGTGCAGGGGTGGACGCCGGACGGCAAGATCCTCTTCGCCTCGGGTCGCAACAGCCAGACGGGGCGCACCCAGCAGTTGTTCACCCTGGCTCTCGGGAATGCTTGGCCCGAGGCGATTCCTTTACCTATGGCCCATGGGGGCAGCTTTTCACCGGATGGCAAGCACGTCGTCTACGAACCTATGCGCCGAGCCTTCGAGGCTTGGAAGCGCTATCGGGGCGGCACCGCCTCTCACCTGTGGATCGCCGACCTCAAGGATTCCAGCGTGGTCAAGGTGCCCCGCAAGGACAGCAACGACTTTAACCCCATGTGGGTGGGCTCGAAGGTCTATTTCCTGTCGGATCGTCAGGGGCCCATCACTCTGTATGCCTATGACACCGCCACCAAACAGGTGGCCCAAGTTCTCAAGAACACGGGCCTGGATCTAAAGAGCGCCTCCGCCGGGCCCGGGGCCATTGCCTACGAACAATTCGGCAGTCTTCACCTCTTCGACCTGGCCAGTGGCAAATCCCGCAAGCTCGAGATTTCCCTTCAGGGCGATATGCCCGGCGTGCGCCCGCAATTCAAACCCGTGGGCAAGCGCATCGCCAAGGGAGCCATTTCCCCTACCGGCGCCCGGGTCGTCTTCGAAAGTCGCGGCGAGATCCTCACCGTGCCCGCCGAGAAAGGCTCGCCCCGAATCCTCACCGGGACCCCTGGGGTGATGGAGCGGGATCCCAGTTGGTCACCGGATGGCAAGACCATCGCCTATTTCAGCGATGCCAGCGGCGAGTACGCCCTGCATCTGAAGGCCCAGGATGGCAAGGGTGATCCGCGCGTCATCGCCTTGGAGCCGGGTTTCTACTACAACCCCACCTGGTCTCCGGATAGCAAGAAGCTCACCTTCACGGACCAGGCCATGAATGTGTGGCTGGCGGACCTGGAGAAGGAGAAGGGCAGACCCCAGAAAATCGATACCTGCCAACGGGGTGGTGGCGGTGGTTTGGGCCGAGGCCCCGGGACCCTCGGTTGGGCTCCGGACAGCCGCTGGATTGCCTATGCGAAAACGCTGCCCAGCAGTTTCTCAGCCGCCTTCGTGTACGGCCTTGCGGACGGCAAGGTGCATCAGGTGACCGATGGCATGAGCGATGTTGCTAACCCTGTTTTCGAGGGCTCCGGCAAATACCTCTGCTTCACCGCCAGCACGAACATCGGCCCCAAGGTGGCGCCCTTCGACATGAATTCCTATCCCCACCAGCCCACCCGCAGCGTCTACCTGGCCGTGCTGAAGAAGGGTGAAGCCTCGCCCTTGGCGCCCGAGAGCGACGAAGAAAAGGCCGCCGCCGAACCCAAGAACGGCGAGGAGAAGAAAGACGAAGGCAAGGCCACTGAGAAGAAGGCCGATGCCAAACCCGCAGACAAGAAGCCTGTGCCTCCCGTGGTGATCGACTTCGAGGGCCTGGGGCAGCGGATCCTGGCCCTGCCCATTCCGGACCGGAACATTCTCGGGATCGAGGCGGGAAAGAAAGATACCCTCTTCGTCTTTGAGGCCCCCGTCGGTGGCCGCCAGAATGGCCCTGGTGTTGGCTTTACCATGCACAAGTTCGATTTCGCCAAGCGCAAGTTCGAAAAGGTCATGGAGGATCTCCAGAGCGTCGACCTCAGCGCCAACGGCGAAAAGATGTTGGTTCGCCAGGCGGCGGGTTGGTTTATCGCCCCTGCGGGCACGGCCCCGAAACCCGGTGAAGGCATGGTCAAGGTCGAGGCGGTGGAGTTGCGCGTCGATCCCCAGGCCGAGTGGCGGCAGATGTACCGGGAGGCCTGGCGCATCGAACGGGATTACTTCTATGATCCGGGCCACCACGGCTTGGATTTGAAGGCCGCGGAGAAGCGCTACGCGCCTTACGTAGAGGGCCTGCACCATCGCGCCGATCTGAACTATCTCTTCAACGAGATGCTGGGCGAACTCACTGTCGGCCACCTCTACGTGGGTGGCGGTGACCAGCCTGAGGTCAAGCGGGTGCCCGGTGGCCTGCTGGGTGCGGATTTTACGGTGGTGAATGGACGCTACCGCTTCGCCAAGGTTCTTAACGGCGAGAACTGGAACCCCAACTTGACGGCGCCGCTCACCCAGCCCGGGGCCGAAGTTCGCGAAGGTGAATACCTGCTCGCCGTGAACGGGCAGGAGCTTACAGCCCAGGACAGCCCTGACCGACTGTTGGAAAACACCTCTGGCAAGCAGGTGGTCTTGAAAGTCGGACCCGAGCCCGATGGCAAGGGTTCGCGAGATGTATCCGTGGTCCCCGTAGCCAATGAAACAGCCCTACGCAACCTCGATTGGATCGAAGGGAACCGTCGCAGGGTCACCCAGATGAGCGGCGGGAAATTGGGCTACGTTTGGCTGCCGGATACTGCAGCTGGCGGCTACACCAATTTCAACCGTTACTGGTTTGCCCAGCTCGATAAGCAGGGGGCCGTCATCGACGAGCGTTTCAACGGCGGGGGCAGCGCGGCTGACTACATCATCGATTACCTCAAGAAGCCGGTGAACAGCTACTGGGCCGTGCGCTACGGTGCGGATTTCCGCCAGCCCTTCGGAACCATGCCCGGACCCAAAGTCATGCTTGTAAATGAACATGCGGGCAGTGGCGGGGACTACATGCCCTGGCTCTTCAAGCGCGCGGGCCTCGGCCCCCTCATCGGCAAACGCACCTGGGGCGGCCTCGTCGGTATCGGTGGTTATCCCACACTCTTGGACGGCGGTACCATCACGGCGCCCCACTTTGCGTTCTATTCGCCTGAGGGCAAGTTCGGCATCGAGAACGAGGGCGTCGCCCCGGATATCGAAGTGGATCTGGATCCCAAGGCCTGGCGCGAGGGCCGCGACACCCAGCTTGAACGGGGTGTGAAGGAAGTCCTGGACGCCCTCCAGAAACAGCCGCCTGCTCAGGTTAAGCGGCCGCCTTACCCGAACCACCATAAGTAGGCAGTCCTCCAGGGAAAGGGAAGAGGCCGGGCAACCGGCCTCTTCCCTTCCTGGTATCAGGGGACCAGTGACTCCAGTCCTAAGGCCCGGATCGGGGCCATTACGAATTCGCGTTGTCGGGCACGGGGATGGGGAAGAATTAGCTCGAGCGTATCCCAGGGCACCGCGAGGCCCTCGGGCCGGGGCCAGTGCCAGGTTCCACACTGCCCTTCCACAGTGATGATGTCGAGATCCAGGGTGCGCGGCGCGTTGCGACCGGCACTGCGGTCCCGGCGCTGGGCCAGTTCGATGCGAAAAAGGGCTTCCAAGAGCCGCTGCGGATTAGTTTGCTCGCACTCTAGTAGCGCAACGGAATTTAGGTACGCGGGACCTAGCCCCGACTCGTCGGGCGTTTCCATCACCATGGGCGAAGGCAGGACGGAGCCCAATTGAGCCAAGGCCGCCAACCCGGCATCCAGATGGGCCTGACGGTTACCGAGGTTGGAACCGAGCGCGATGAGGGCTTTCACTTCAGCGGCGTTTCCCGTGTTCAGCGATAACCAGCGTGCGAATTCCACCCCGGATCAGGAAATCGCCTTCGACCCGCATCCACTGGGGGTTGGTGGCTTTGACAAGATCATCCAGGATTTGATTGGTGACGGCCTCGTGGAAGGCGCCTTCGTTGCGGAAACTCCATAGGTAGAGCTTCAAACTTTTGCTTTCCACGCAGAGCTGGTCGGGTTGGTAGGTAATGCGCAGCTTGGCGAAATCGGGCTGTCCCGTCATGGGGCAAAGACAGGTGAATTCTTCGGTCTCAAATACGATTTCAAACGCGCGGCCAGGGCGCGGGCTGGCGAAGGTCTCGAGTTTTTTGCTGGGTTCGGTGACTCGGCGCTTGGGGAGCGTTTTTAGGGTGGGTTCGGATTTGACTCGTGGCATGGCGGCTCCGCAGGGCTTTGATTTTTGTGGAGGGTCGAAAGGAAGGTGGTTTTGGATTCGCAACAGGTCTAAAGCTTCAAGGGGTTGGGCGCGCGGAATAGGGAATTGGATCTTGCGCGCCCGCTTCGTGAAATCCGCGGAGTCGCAAGAGGCAAGAATCGCAATGCCCGCAAGCTTCTTCCTCGCCCTGGTAGCAGCTCCAAGAGAGATGCAAGGGCGCACCCAACGCAAGGCCCTTGGCCACGATCTGCGCTTTGTGGAGGTGAATGAGCGGTGCGTGTAGCTTCAAATTGGTTTCGGGTTTGGTCCCGAGGTTGGCGGTGGCTTCAAAGGATTTCAAGAAGGCTTCGCGGCAATCTGGATACCCGCTGCTGTCTTCTTCCACGAATCCGACGAAGATGTGCGGGGCCTGAAGAACTTCCGCCCAGCTTACGGCTGTGGCAAGGAGATGCGCATTGCGAAAGGGCACATAGCTAACCGGTACACCTTCGCGCTGCAGATCACCTTCGGGAAGCGGAATGTTTGAATCAGTTAGGGCCGAGCCGCCGATCTTTCGGAGATTCTCAAAACTAATGACTAGACGACGGTTTTGAGGGACGGAATAGAAATCCGCAATGTCGTGGAAAGCCCGTCGTTCGCGTGCCTCCGTGAGTTGACCGTAGTCCGCATGAAGCAACGCCAGTTCAAAACCTTCGGCTTTGGCGATGGCGGCGGCAACGCAGGAATCTAAGCCACCCGAAAGGGAAATGACGGCGAGATCAACCATTGAGTGACTCCGCGCGTGCTTCCAGTTCGTTGAGCTTGGCTTCGAGGTCAGCCTGGTGACCTGCTTCAGCGTGGGCATCGGTGATCCGGAAGGGCTCACCGTAGTACACCACCACCTTTGAGAAGGGCTTAGGCACCAGCATTGCGTCCCAGGTGTTGAGTTTCCAAGCGCGAGTATAGGCCACGCAGACAGGCACCAGCCAGGCTCCCGTTTTCCGTGAAACCGCGAGCACGCCTGGCTTGACGCGTTGGCGCGGACCTCTGGGTCCATCCACCGTGATGCCGAGATCCCA
>JAIFMW010000202.1 GCA_020048105.1 Deltaproteobacteria bacterium
TCTTCGTTCCCGAAGCTATGAAGAGGCAGACCCCCATCCCATATATCATCACCTTCCTTCCCAGGGCTTAATCGAAAAGGGCCTGAACTCGGAACGCGGGTACAGATGGCCTGGGTATTCCAGGCGTGTCGGATCACCATGGCCCGCCATGCCGCCTCCGATTCTTAAACGCGAAAGGGCGCCTTTGGCGCCCTTTCTAAGAGATCCGACCAAGACTACTTCGAGCTGAAGGCCTTCAATCCATCGAAGGTCTTCGTGACGCTGGCCTAAGCGGCCCGCGCCCTGCGGGCGAAATGCGCCTTCGGCTCATTTCGTCGTGCCCCTCCACGCCTTTGGCGTGTCGGGCCACCATGGCCCGCCATGCCGCCTCCAATTCTTAAACGCGAAAGGGCGCCTTTGGCGCCCTTTCTAGGGGATCCAGTCAGCACTATTTCGAGCTGAAGGCCTTCAATCCATCGAAGGTCGGCGTCATGGCTTTGTCGCCTTTTTTCCAGTTGGCGGGGCAGACTTCGCCGTGTTCGTTGCTGAAATCGATGGCATCGATGAGGCGCAGGGCTTCTTCAACGTTGCGGCCCAGGGGCAGGTCGTTGATGGTGATGTGGCGAATGGTTTGCTTGTCATCGGCGTCGATGATGAAGAGGCCGCGCAGAGCCACACCGGCGGAGAGCAGCACGCCGTAATCCTGGGCGATGGTCTTGTTGAGATCGGAGATCAGGGGGTAGGTAATGCCCTTGATGCCACCTTCCTTGCGCTCCATCTGGGTCCAGGCCCAGTGGCTGAATTTGGAATCGACAGAAACGCCCAGCACTGCGGTGTTACGGGCATCAAATTCGGCCTTGGCATCGGAAAAAGCCAGGATTTCCGTGGGGCAGACGAAGGTGAAATCCAGGGGGTAGAAGAAGACGACGACTTTCTTGCCCTTGTAGTCGGAAAGCGAAACTTCCTTGAACTGGCCTTCGACTAGGGCGTCGGCCTTGAACTGGGGTGCGGGCTGAGTTACAAATGCGGCCATGGTGCCTCCAAAAAGATCGGGGGGTCCCCAAAATGGTTACCTAATGCCCCTTAGGCTCGAATCAGGGCCTTCGCGTTACAGGAATTTTTCTCCGGGTTCCTGGGTAGAGTGAAACCTGCTGTTTTTGAAATTCTGGAGCCCGTCATGGAACCGATTCATCTTTCCGTATTTTCTGAGATCGACCGTCTCAAGCAGGTGGTGGTGCATGCTCCGGGGCCCGAAGTGGATTTGATGGTGCCCACCATCATGGAAAAGCTGCTGTTCGACGATATTCTCCACGGCGAACAGGCGCGGGATGAGCACGCACTCTTCCGGGGCGCGCTGGCCCGAGTGGCCGATGAGGTGCTGGATATTCAGGATCTGTTCGTGGAAGCCATGGCCGAAGAGGGCGCCAAGCTGGGCTTCATCGAAGATCTGCGTCGTCTCGTCAATCTGCCCGATGCCACCTGCAATCTGCTCCGCGAAATGCCTTCCGACCGCTGCGCCCGCAGCATCATCACCGGCATCGCCTGGGATGACATCCCTGGCCACACCCACTGGCAGCGGGGTTTTGAATACCAGCTTCGTCCTATTCCCAATCTGCTTTTCATGCGCGATCCGGCGGCGGTACTGGGCACGGCCTATTCCGTGAATTCCATGGCCACCTGGGCGCGAGAGCGGGAGCCACTGATCCTCAGCTACGTCTTCCGCCACCATCCCCGCCTCTGCCACTTGCCAGAGCGGGCGCGACTCTTCGATCAAGTGACTCCGTTATTGAAGGGCGAGATCCGCGCCCCGCTGGCCATGGAAGGCGGCGATATGCTGGTGCTCAGCGATAAGGTCCTGGCCATTGGGTGTTCGGAACGCACCAGTGCCGACGCCGTGCATCATTTGGCCGAAAGCCTGCGGGATCACTACCGGAGTGGCGAAACGGGCTTCGAACATTTGCTGATGGTGCTGATGCCGCCCATCCGCTCGGCCATGCATTTGGATACGATTTTCACCCGGACGAGCCAGGAAGAATGTCTGGTTTTCCCGCCCTTCTTCGCAGGGAAGAGTTCGGAACTCCTCAATGTCATGTCCATCGATCTGCGCAACGAGGAACTTCGCTTCACCACGCAACCGAGCCTGCTGAAGAGTCTCCGAATGGTGGGCATCGATCTGAAACCCATTGCCTGCGGCGGCCAGGACTACATCAAGCAGCAGCGGGAACAATGGACCGATGGCGCCAACGCTTTCTGCATGGCACCTGGCGTAATCTTCAGCTACAGCCGCAATACCGGCACCGCCGAGGAACTAGCCAAGAACGGCTACAACGTACTGCCCGTAAAACAGCTCCTGGCGGACCCCAGCATCGATCTACTGGATGGCCGAAAGTATCTAATTCAACTTGAGTGCGGTGAGCTTTCCAGGGCTCGCGGCGGCCCCCGCTGCATGACCATGCCCCTATCGCGGGTAGCCCAATAATCCTTTTCCTTCGAGGTTTCCATGCCCCATTTCGAGATCTATAACTTGGTGAAGTGGCTCCATTTCGTAGCCCTGGCCCTGGGCGGCGGCGGCATCGTGATCGCCCTACTGCTGTCGGGCTTCGAGGACGAACGCGAAGATCTGCGCGGCCTGGCCGCAACCATCTGGAAGAAAGTCGTAGCCTGGTCCTTCCGGTTCGCCCTGATTCTGGGAATTCTCCTATTGGTGGTGCAGTACCGAGCCGGAGACCCCAACCCCTTGGCGCCCCACTACCTGCACGTAAAGTTGCTGCTGGTGCTCATTCTGGTGGGTCTTTCCGAAATGGCCCCCAAGGCCTTGGCGGCTGGTAAGCGCGGCGCGGCCATGCTGGCCCTGCTGCTCTTTTTGCTGGCTTCCTTCGTGACCATCAATCGAAGCGCCTTCCCCCAGCGCCGCCCTAAGCCCGAGGCCGCTCCTGCTACCCAGGTCGCTCCAACGCTGCAGGCTAGCTAAAACGCAACGCCAAATTACGAGAAACCAACGTTCGCATATTCAAACTGGACGTTCATAACATTTCCTTCGAAGCTGGCCTGGGCCTCACTAGACTGGGAAAGAACTCATTTCCCTCGGAGCCCCCATGAACCATCTTTCGACCCTGGCTATCTGTCTGGCCCTGCCGACCCTGCACGCCCAGACGGCCGCACCGAAGACTCCCCCTAAGGCTGAACCTGTCAGCGCGCAAGTTGCTCCCAAACCCGCACCTGCGGGCCTCAAGATCGGCGACCCCGCCCCGGCCTTCAAGGCCGCCCGCTGGATCAAGGGCACCCCCGTCACCGCCCTCGAAAAGGGCAAGGTCTACGTTGTCGAATTTTGGGCCACCTGGTGCGGCCCCTGCCGGGAAACCATTCCCCACCTCACCGAGATGTCCAAGAAGCTGGGCGATAAAGCCACCTTTGTGGGTGTGGACATCTGGGAACGCGGCTCCGATGAGGCTGCCATCGACAAGGCGGTCGATACCTTCGTCAAGGAAATGGGCGACAAGATGGGTTACAACGTCTGCCGTGATACCGCCGATAAGCACATGGCCACCACCTGGATGAAGGCCGCCGGCCGCAATGGCATCCCCAGCGCCTTCATCGTAGACGCCACAGGCACCGTGGCCTGGATCGGTCATCCCATGGCGAAAATGGACATCGCCCTGGACGAAATCCTGGCCGGTAAATATGACATCAAGGCCGCCGCAGTCGCCGCTGAGAAGGAAGCCGTTATCGCCAAGGAACGCCAGGAAAAACAGATGGCCCGCCAAAAGGCCCTGACCGAAGTGATGCCCGCCATCCAAGAGGCCCGAACCGCCAAGGAGTGGGCCAAGGCTCTCCCGCTGATCGATGCCGCCGAGGCCAAATACCCCGACCTCAAGTCCACGCTCTTCTATTCCCGCTTCCTGTGCCTGGCCAACACGGACGAGGCCAAGGCGCAGGCACTGGTGGCGAGCAACGTAGCGACCCCCAACTTCGGCGACTACTTTAATACCGCAAATGCCCTGCTAGACGCCCAGGCACCTCGGACCTATGCCCCGAAAGCCTTGGAAATCATCGCGAAAGCCGAGGCTCTGGATGCCAAGCTGGCACCTCGCGTGCTCTCCCTGCGCTTTAAGGCCCTGCTCCGCGTGGACGAAATCAAGGCCAAGGCACTCTTCGAGGCTGAGCAGGCCAAGCCTGAAAAGGAGAGCAGCCTGGATGAATTTGCATCTGTGATTGTGAACGAAGAGGGCTTGGCCAAAGCCTGGCTGAACCGTGCTGTTGCAGTTCTAGAGGCTAGCCAAAAGGACCCCAAGGCCTCTCCGATGGAACTGGAGCTACTGGCCAAGGCTTACTTCACCTTGAATCGCCCCAAGGATGCCGTCGCCACCCAGGAGAAATTCGTAACCTTCGCGAAAGCCCAGAAGGCCCCAGAAAGCTTTCTGAAGCGCTTCGAGGCCGACCTGAAGAAATACCAGGACGCTGCCAAGTAGACGCTCTTACACAAAGGAACCTGAACGGCAGAGGCGGCGACCGATTGGGCGCCGCCTCTGCTGTTCAGCTATTGGCAATGGATTCTAGAAATCAGTTCTTAAGCTCAGTGACTTTCCCGAGGCTCTCGGGCTTGTCATCGCCAAACCCGGCGGGGTCTCCCAAGATGAATAGCCGAAGATTCTCAGGCTTGAAGCCACGGCGAACCGCATCGTTAACTTGCTTCAGGTCGAGGGTCTGCAGTTTTTCCAGGCGCTTGGCGCGGGTGTCCAAGGGCTGGTCGAAGAGGGCCAGACTCACGGCGGTGGCGATCACGTTGCTGGAGGTGGCGTTGGCAAATACTTCCTTGTTGGTAAGGGCGCGCTTGGCGTTTTCCCATTCTTCGGAGGTAATGCCGTCCTTGGCCAGCTTTAGGCATTCCTCGCGCATCAGGCGAGCGGCCTTGGCCGTGCTCTCACCCTTGGTCATGGCGTATCCAAAGAAGAAGCCGTCGACCGTGTTGGAGAAATTCGAGATCGAGCCTGCCTGGTAGGCCAGCCCATTCTTCGTGCGGATGGTGTTGAAGAGGCGGTTGCCCAATTCGCTCTCGCCCAACACCAGGAAAGCAGCGCCCAGCGCCACACGGTCCGGATCGGTCTCACGGGGGCCGAGCATGCCCGCGATCACCACACTCTGGTTGACCTTCTCCTTTTTCTGGAGGTAGATCCCAGGTTCGGCCTTGGTGGGCTCACTTACGCGGCTCAGTGCGGGCAGCTTGGCCTTGGGCCAGTCGCCCAGGCTCTTTGTTAGTAGCGTCTTGGCCTCGGCCAGGGTGAGATCACCCGAAAGCCCCAGGATCATGTTGTTGGGTACGAACCAAGTCGAAGCAAAGGTTCGCAGATCCTGGACCGTAATGGCCTTTACGCTAGCTTGGGTGGCAGGATTGCCTTGGCCCTTGCCGTTAAAGAGCAAGCGATTAATGCCCCGAACCGCGAGTTGCACCGGCTGATCTTCCTGCTGTTTGAGGCCGGAGAGCATCTGGTTGCGCAGGAACTCGATGCGATCCTCGGCGAAGCGAGGGGCGCGAAGCATCTCGGCAAAAAGGCCAAGGACCTTGGGTGCATCGGCCTTGAAACAGTGGATTCCACCGCCGGTATTCTCGGTGCTGGCACCAAATTCGATATCGGCGGCTAGGTTTTCTAACTGCTCGTTGAGTTGATCGGAACTGAAGGTCTTCGTGCCGCCGGTGCGCAGCAGATTCGCCGTCATCGAAGAAAGTCCAGCCTTATCGACGGGATCTTCCAGAGTGCCAACTTTGAAGGCGGCATACATTCCGACCACGGGCAGCTCGTGGTCTTCAATGAAGAGCACTCGAATGCCATTGGGCAGCGTAAAATTCTGCACCTTGGGTTGGGGCGCCTGAAGCTTGGCGGCGGGCATGGTGCGAGGGTCCGGCAGCTTGTCGAGGTTGCCAATCGGCGCCTGCGCCAGCATGGGAAGGGCAATGAGGGAAGCAATGAGTGATGTGATTCGCATAGTGGATTCCTAGTCTGCGTGAATGGTGGGCTACTTGCCGCCGAATTGAGCCTGGAGCTGTTTGAGGATTTCCTCTTTCTTCGCCGCAGGCAGCGCTCGGATTTGGCCCATCTGCTGATCAAGAATGGTCTTGGCCTGGACCGCATCGCTCACTTGAGTCGCGATGGCCTTCCCGATAAGCGCTTCGATCTGAGCATCAAGAGGATCCTTCACGCCGGGTGTCGCCGGACGCACCAGGGTAGCCACCACACGTTTTTGGGGAGTGAAGTAGGTCTTGGCAACGCGCTGAACATCCGCGGGCTTCACTTCCTTCGTGCGGTCCAGATCGGCGGTAAAGGTGGTCTCATCCCCCGTAATGGCCCAGGTGGCGGCAATCTCCGTGGCCAGTGAATCGATATCCTCCAGCTTTTTCACCAAGCCCATTTCCGCATTCTTGATCACGCGATCCACCTCGACTTGGGTGGGACCTTCCTTCGCCAGCTTCTCGATCTCCTGGTAGAGGACACTTTCGATTTCCTGGGTGGTGTGGTCGCCCTTGACGGTGGCACTGGCGGTAAAGAGGGTGGGGTATTTTGCACCCGGATCACCGTAAGAGGCGCTAATGCCGGTCGTGAGCTGCTTGCCCTCTACAGCTGTCTTGTAGAGTCGGCTGGTGCGGCCGCCGGAAAGCACTTCCGCTAGCACATTCAGAGCAGGCACATCGGGATGTCCCATGGCGGGAACATGCCAACCGATTCGCACCATGGGCGTCATGTCCTTTTCCACCACGAGGCGACGCTCACCGTTCTGAGCAGGGGCCACGGTGTGCACGGGCGTTGGCTCTTCCTGGCGGGGGATCTTGCCGAAATAGGCCTCGATGGCGGGTAGGATTTCGGCCATCTTTAGATCGCCCACCAGCACCAGGGCCGAGCGATTGGGCGCGTAATACTTGGTGAAGAAGGCCTGGACTTCGGTGCGCTTGAGATTGAAGAGATCGGACATGGGGCCGATGCCGGTACGCCCGTAAGGCTGATAGGGAAAGGCCATGGCGTAGAAGGGTTCGATGAGCACACCCATAGGCCCGCGACCACCGGTGCCTTCATCCAGGGTCATGCGGCGCTCTTCCTTGATGACATCGCGCTCCGTGTAGTATTCGCGAAGCACGGGATTGGCCAGGCGATCGGCCTCCATGCGGCACCAGAACTCGAAGCGGTTCTTGGGCAGACTGACCTGATAGAAGGTGAAATCCATGGCGGTACCGGCGTTGATACCCGTTCCACCCACCGTTGAATAAAGGGAACCGTATTCGTTCTGGGCGACAAGGGCGCGGTGTTCCGTCTGGATTGCCTCGAAGTCCTTTCGCAACTGTTCCAGCTTCGGGCTCACCTCGGAACCAGCCTTCCCGGTGGCGTAGAACTGCCGAGCCGAGGCATCAGCCAAGCTACGCTGCTCGACCAGGATGGCTTCCCAAAGCGCATCTTCCTTCAGGAGCATCTCCTGCTCTTTGCCCGCATCCGCAGGGTTCTTTAAGCCAAACGATTTGGTGCCCTTGAAGAGCATATGCTCCAGCACATGGGCCACACCGCTGGCCCCGGTGGGATCATTGGCGCTTCCGGCCTTGAAGGCGATACGGGCAGTAAAGATCGGAGCGTTGTGGCGCTCCACCAGCATTACCGTAAGTCCGTTGGAAAGGACTTTTTTCTGGATGGGCACTCGGATTTGGGCCGAGAGGGAGGCCGTGGCTACGGCCAGGACCAGGGCGAGACGAGGGATCAGCAAGAGAGCTCCTTTGATTGATAGGTGACGCATCAGGTATGAGATTAGTTTCCCCAGGGTCGGACCACCTCGGCACGGCTTTTCGGTCGCCGGTGTTCCTGGCTGGTTGAACGGTTGCGCCCCACCGTGGAGTGACTTCGCTCAAGTCCCAGTTAGCGCCGCTATCGGTCCTTTGGCGTTAATTTCGTGGTCCCTATCTTTGAGAACTAACCGTAGGCCTTAACAGTTCTTAACAGGACCCACCAACCCAATTCGATATATACTCGCCACAGGTCCCTCACCCATTCCTGATTTATGGATTTCCGGCGTTTCGGACCGCACCACGTTCTTTCCCATTCTTCACTTAGGAGGCACTATGCCAATCACCCCGGGCCGAGGGATCCTCGCCGCGCTGGTCGCAGCGGCACCCTTGCTGGCTCAAACCGTCCCCGTCAAGGAACACACCCTTTCGAACGGCATGCGCCTCCTGCTGGTAGAACGGCACGACGAGCCCACCATCGCCGCGGGCTGGGTAGCCCGAGTGGGTAGCGCCAATGAAAACGCCGGTGCCACGGGCATGGCGCATTTCTTTGAACACATGATGTTCAAGGGCACGACCACCATCGGCACCAAGGACGCCAAGCGAGATGCGGAAATCAATGCGCTCCAGGACAAGATCCAGGCTGGCATCCGCGAAGAGATCGGCATCCTGCGCGAAAAACAGCGCCGCGGTGAGATTTCGGATATCCAGGACCCCAAGGTGCGCTCCGAGCGTTATCAGCAACTGCTCAAGGACTTCGACGCTCTCGTCAAAGAACAGCGCGCCATCATCGTCAAGGATGAACTGGCCCTGATCTACAAGCAGGCTGGTGCCACCGGGCTCAATGCCAATACCAGCAATGACCGCACCTACTATCACATCACCGTGCCCGCCAACAAGCTGGAGCTGTGGGCCTGGATGGAATCCGATCGCCTGAAGAACGGTGTCCGCCGCGAATTCTACAGCGAGCGGGATGTCATCCTCGAAGAGCGCCGCCAGAGCGTAGACGCCACCCCCACCGGCCGCATCATGGAATCCTTCTTCGCCATGACCTGGGAGGCCCATCCCTATCGCTGGCCGGTACTAGGTTGGCCCAGCGACATCTCCCAGGTGAATCGCGAAGTGGCGGATCGCTTCTTCGCCACCTACTACGCGCCCAATAACATCACCGCCATCCTGGTGGGCGACTTCAAGTCTGATGAAGCCATTCAGATGATGGAGCGCTACTTCGGACGCATTTCCCGCGGCATGAACGCCGTGCCCGCAGTCCTGACCACCGATCCCGCCCAGGTCGCCCCGCAACGCATGGACGCCGAAGCCGAAAGCACGCCCATGGTCTTCGCCAGCTACAAGGGCGTTCCCAGTGTGCATCAGGATGCCGCCGCCTTGGATATCCTGGGCTCGGTGCTGAACGGCCAGTCCGGCCGCCTAATCAAGGAATTGGTGCTTAAACAAAAATCCGCTGCGATGGCCCAGGCCTTCAACCGCACCCAAAAATACGCGGGTTCCTTCTTCGTGATCGGTGCCCCCACGCCCGAGAAGAAGAATGAAGACGTGGAGCCCATGCTCTACGCCGAAATCGAAAAAATCCAGAAGGATGGCATCACCGACCAGGAACTCCAGAAGGTCAAGAATCAGGTTTTGGCCGATTCCTTCCGCCGTCTGGAAAGCAACGGAGGCTTGGCCGCTCAGTTGGCCGAGGCCGAGGGCGCGGGCAGCTACAAGGATTTCTTGGCTGAGCCCGAAATGCTGAAGAAGGTCACCAAGGCCGATGTGCAACGCGTCGCCAAGAAATATCTGACCCCGGAAAACCGCAGCGTTCTCACGCTTCGCCGCAAGGCAGCACCCGCGGGCCCCGAAGATCCGGAACTCGCCAAGTTGCCGGAACAGTTCCGTGCCAACGCCAAGGGGGCCTTGGCGCAAATGGAAAAGGAAACCGATGTCGCCAAGCTAAAGGAAGGCCTCGGCCAGATGGAAGCCCAGGCCGATAAGGTTCCGCCCCAGGTTAAGCCCTTGATCGAATTCCTGATGCAGAAGCTCCGCGCCCGCATCCAGAAGTTGGAGGCCAAGTAATGATCAGCCGAATCGCCCTATCCCTCCTGCTCGGTGCCGGGTTCGCGTTCTCCCAGGAGATTGCCAACCGCCCCGAAAAGCTCACCTACAAGCCTCTGACGTTCCAGGCCCCCAAGGTGAAGGACTTCAAGGCCAAGCTCAAGAACGGTATCCCCGTTTTCATCGCTCAAGATCCCAACGGCCAGCCCTTTGTGCGCATCAACCTCATGGTGCGTGGCGGTTCCTACCTTGACCCCAAGGGCAAGGAAGGCCTCGCGGGCCTTTTGGGATATGAAATGCGCACCGGCGGCACCGAAAAGACCCCCGCCGAGAAGCTCGATGAACGCATCGAGTTCCTGGCCGCCCAGATCCAGAGCAACTTTGGCTCCACCAGCGGCAACGTTTTCCTGGAGA